>CAYUKN010000084.1:272-4584 GCA_964445325.1 uncultured Ectothiorhodospiraceae bacterium | reverse complement strand
CGCAGCCCGCGCGGGCGTGCCTCGGGCAAAAACCGGCCTACCGGCCCCCGGGTCACGGATCATCACCGTACGCCAACAATGCCTCATCATATGCGGGCGCCACGGAAACGCCCCAATCCGGCGGATAACGCCCCGCGCGCACATATTGGTGGAACGAGCTCGCCGACCACGCGCTCGCCCGGTCCACCAACCCGTGCCGCACCGGGTTGTAATGCACGTAATCGATGTGTCGATGCAAATCGGCCTCGTCGCGAATACGGTGCTCCCAATACCGCTGTTGCCAGAAGGGGCCCTGGAATCCACGCACCCGGAGCAGCTCGCTCGTGCGCCGTTTGACCCGCTTCCACCGATCCGCGAAGCCCGCGTCACCGGCCGGTAGCCGCCAAATGCAGTGGACGTGATCCGGCAAAACCACCACGGCGACCGTCTCGAAGGGCCGATCGCGCGCCACCCGCCGGTACGCCGTGCGAAATGCGCGCAAGCCCTGAGCCGTCACCAACCACGGCTTCCGCCCCGCGGTGACGGCGGTGAAGAAATAGGTCCCTCCAGGGACATAGAAGCGTCGGTAATCCGCCATGACACCCTCCTTGGTGGTTTGCCGTTTGTTGTACCGCGCCGGTTTGGCGTTGATTGTGCGCCCGTTGTTGCGCGTGCCGCCCCGACGCGCCGTGGCGCAATTCGGGCCCGTGCCCTTGAAGCCCGTGCTGGGCGCCATCGACAAAATCGATCCACATGACCGATCGGATCCTTCGGGCCATGCCGGTTGTTGCCCGTGCCGCCCGTCACGCCGTGGCGCGATCCCGGCCGTGCCCACGCAGCCCGCGCCGGCGTGCATCGGGCAAAAAACGGCCTACGGCCATCGATTCCCATAACGCCACCTACCCCATCCGTGCCCGACGTAGGCCGGTTTTTGCTCCATGCAATCCCCAACCACCGACCGAAGCCACACCCCGCCATGGGCCGCACGGGAGCCACAAAAACCGCAAGCAACAACCGGCGTTCAACAATCGGCGCTGGAAAACCGGGGCACTCGGCGCCCGTGCATTCAACGACCCGCACCCCACCCGACGCGACCCCGATCGGTCGAACCCGGCGGTTGTTGCCTGTGCGTCTCCATGCGCCGCGGCGCAATTCGGGCCGTGCCCGTGCACCTCGCGCAGGCGTGCATCGGGCAAAAACCGGCCTACCGACATCGTGGATCGCGCGGACATCCACGGCCCGCGCCCAACGTAGACCCGCGGTTTTCTTTCCATCGCCCACCCGCCTCGCGCCGGAGGTAGGCCGGTTTTTGCTCTGTGCAATACCCAACCACCGACCGAAGCCACACCCCGCGATGGGCCGCACGGGAACCGCAAAGACCCCAAGCAACAACCGGCGTTCAACACCCGACACCCCAAACGGCCATGCCGATAAGACGACCCGCCGGTTGTTGCCTGTACCACCTCGCGCGCCGGGGTCCGATTCGGGTCGTGCCCGAGCATCCCGTTCGGGCGCCCACCGGGCAAAAACCGGCCTACGCTGTATCAGCGTCGGGTCCCGGCCGCCCGGGACGACTCGCGATCAAGCGAATATGCCCTGGACGTACCACACCCGCGGCACGCGGCGCTCGCGATAGACCCAGAGCGTGGTGCCGCCCGGGTTGCAGGCGACGAAGTAGTCACGCTCGACGTCGTCGCCGTCCCACCAGCCCGTCTCGATGCGCTCGGGGCCGTCGACGAGCTCGAGACCGCCGTCGCATTGCGGCCGCCCCTGGCCATCCACCGGCAGCATCGCGGGCTCGGCGAACAGCCACAGGGGGCGCGGCGGCGGGTGCTCGGGCTCGTGTGCGGGCACCGCCCCCGGCGCGTGCCAGGCCCAGGCGCGCTCGGGCCGGTGGTCGGCATGCAGCGTCACCCCGTGCACCGCGCGCTCGCCCAGGCGCGCGCGCAACCGCTCGAGCAGGCGCTCGGGTGGCTCGGTGTCGGTGTCGTGCCACAAGTCGCCACGGGCCGGCCGGTAGGCCAGGGCTCGGTGGCTGCGCAAGCCCACCGCCTGGACGGCACCGGGCAACTCGGCGCGCTCCAGGCGCTCGCGCGCGACCTCGTAGAGATGCCCCGCTTGGCGCGCCGGGGCCGCCAGGCCCACGCAGAGGCTGTGGCGCGGCCCACGCGTCGGGTAGAAATCGATCTCGAAGCGCTGGATACCCGCGTCGCGACCGCGCAGCCACGCCTCGAGCTCGCCCGTCAGGCCCTCGAGGGCTTGCAGCGGCAGATCCAGCTCGCTCGTCTCCGCCGGCAGCGTGCGCGTCCCGTGGAAGCGCGACGGCGGCTCGAATCGCGCCAGCGGCTCGCCCTTGAGCCCCCGCAGGCGATCGAGGTGGTCGACGAAGGCCGGACCCAGCCGCTGCGCCAGCCCGGCCCGCGGCAGGGCAAAACACTCCCCCAGCGTGGCCACGCCCCAGCTCGCCAGCCGCTCGCCCGTCCTGGCCTCGGGCTCGAGCGCTGCCCAGGACAACGGCGCCAACGTGCGCTCGAGCGCGTCGGGGTGGGTGACGACACCGCCACCGGTGCGGGCCAACAAGCGCGCGGCCGCGGGCGTAGGCGCGACGCCGCGATACGCGGTGTAGCCGAGCCCGTGCAAGCGCTCGCCCACCTGCTGCTCGATCGCGCCGACCCCGCCGAAGAGCTCCAGGCTGGCGCCGATCTCGAGCAATACATCGGTGGGCGGTTCGAGCGCGACATGGTCGGTCCAGGCGAAGCCGGCACAGGCCAGCGAGCGCAGGCTCGCACGCTCGCTCTCGGGCGCACGCACGAGCACCTGCAGCGCCGGCGCCCGCACCCGGGCCGCGCTGACCGCCATCCCGGCCTCGATGCCGTCCGCCCGGGCCGCGGCATTGCCCCGGACGACGGCCTCGCGGCCACCCTCGGCCGCGGCGACGACGGTGGGCGTGGCCGCGGTCACACCCGTATAAACCTCGAGCGGCAGCTCGAGGCAGTGCAGCGCCAACCAGAGCATGGCGAAGCGTTCGGCCGTGTACCAGTGCTAGCCCGTACCGGTCGGGACGACGGTGCCGGCCGCGGCCCAGCGCGGCGCGAACAGCTCGGTCGCGCCCAGATGCAGCAGCCGACCGGGGCGTCCGCCGCGCTGCTTGACCGCCTCCAGCTGGAGACCGCCACGATCGGGGCTCAGCGCCAGCCGCAGCGCCGCGTGCGAGGGTTGCTCGCGCCCGGCCGGGTCGCGGAACAGAAAGCCCAGGCTGCCGCCCTTCTCGGCGGCGAGCTGGAGCCGGCGCGAGGCCTTGGCGTCGAGTGTCCCGGGCCAGCCCAACACGGCGGCGCACGTACCGGCCGCCAGGGCCTGCTCCAGGGCCCACAGGCGCTCGTTGGCCGAGCGCGGGTGCACGACCAGGGTGTGCGCCAGATCGACACCGTAGGCGTAGAGCCCGGCCGCGTACGGCACATAGGGCGGATCCACCCAGGCGATCCAGCGCGGCCCGCGCGATAGGCGCGCCAGCGTCGGCATCAACAGCCGCAGCTCGCCGATGCCGCTGCGCTCGGGCAACAGCTCGGTGAGCGCGCCGCGCGGCCAGCCACCGGCAGGCAATTGGGTGTCGAGCCGGTCGAAGCCGGTGGGCTCGCCATCGCCGCCACCAGCGGCCTCGTGGCCGCGCCAGATGTCGTCGCGGCCCAATAGCTGCTGGAGCGCGGGATCGAGCGTCGTCTCGGTTTGCGAAGATGGATAATGCATTGCACGGCCTCCGTTGCGCCGCTTGCGCGGCGCACGATGTCTGCCGCGTATCCCGGGCGACCCTGCCCGGGCTACGGCTCGCCGGAATGTTTCCGGCCCCTGCTCGGTGGTTCCGGCAGACCGAGCCATTCGAAAGAGTGGTGAGGGGTCGACGCGGGTGGCTCTCACCCGTGCGGCCCATCCTGGATTGTCGGTTTCGTCGCATTGCGCCGGCTGTTGCCTTTGCCAATCGAGCCGGCCGCGGCATCCATCGCCGTGAGGCTCCAGGCACCGACCGGGTACCCGCCGGGCAAAAGCCGGCCTACGTGGGTGCGGGGAGCGATCCACAACCGTAGGCCGGTTCTTGCTCGAAACGCCCCACGCGCGATCTCCATCGTCTTCGCTCCGCGGAACCCATCCGGTGTCCACCGCCCCAAGCAATAACCGGCGTCGCGTGCCATCCGAGACCACCAATGCCGGCTGTTGCCTTTGCCAATCGAGACGCCGCGGCATCCATCGCCGTGAGGCTCCAGGCACCGAACGGGTACCCGTCGGGCAAAAGCCGGCCTACGTGGGTGCGGGGAGCGATCCACAACCGTAGGCCGGT
>CAYUKN010000084.1:0-172 GCA_964445325.1 uncultured Ectothiorhodospiraceae bacterium | reverse complement strand
TCTTGCTCCTAATGCCCCACACGCGATCTCCACCGTCACCGCGGCCAAGTGCGTTACTTCGGCGCATCGATCGCCCCAAGCAATAACCGGCGTCGTGTGCCATCCGAGACCGCCAATGCCGGCTGTTGCCTTTGCCAATCGAGCCGGCCGCGGCATCCATCGCCGTGAGGCT
>CAYUKN010000083.1:0-10253 GCA_964445325.1 uncultured Ectothiorhodospiraceae bacterium | reverse complement strand
CGGCGGCACCGTGACCGGCATCGAGCGCCTCAACTGACGCGGCCTTGCGCCAGGCCGCTATCGGCGTCCGAGGCCAACACCATCACGCCCCGGACAGTCCGGGGCGAGCGTGGACATACAATACGGAGTCGGTCATAAACACGACCACTATGCCAGGCTCCCGCAGGCGCCCCCTGACATGCGCCACGATTCGCGCTCGATAGCGCGGAAGGTTGAGCGAATCAGCAGTGGGCGGGACGTAGAGCCGAAACCCTTTGCGCCCGCTCAAAGACGCGAGCAAGCACTCCCCCGCCAACGCGCCAGCGATACCTTCGACCTCCGCAAGCGCCCGCAACACGGCATCGCGATTTGTGGTCGCCTCCCCCATTAGCGCGAACCCATCGCGCGGTCGCCATGCCACGACGCACGGCGCAGGATCTCCACGACCAGCGCACCAGCGACCGCCGCACGCCAGTCCACGGCCAGCGCGAGCAAAGCGCCGGCCCAGCCGGCGACGAACAGCGAAAGGGCCACCCAGCGGTGCGTGCCCTGTTGCATATCGACCTCCAATAGAAAGCCCCGGCCCGCAGGCCGGGGAAGGACTTCCGCCCCATCAAGCGGTGCAGCCTAGACGCGGGCGCGTGGATGGCGGTATTAACGGGTCCACAACTCCGCGGGTGTTCAGCCGCCGCCTCGGCTGGCGAATCCGTCAGAACGGAATGTCGTCGTCAAATTCGGCCGCCGGCGGCGGCCCGGCCGAGCCGTTGCCGCCACCGCCGGCACTGGAGGCACGGCCCTGCTGGCCGCCACCCTGCTGCCCGCCGCCCGACTGGCCGCCGCCCGACTGGCCGCTCCCGCGACTCCCGAGCATCTGCATGTCGTTGGCGACGATCTCCGTGGTGTAGCGGTCATTGCCCTGCTGATCCTGCCACTTGCGCGTCTGCATCCGGCCCTCGACGTAGACCTGCGAGCCCTTCGCGAGGTACTCGCCCATGATCTCGGCGAGGCGGTTGAAGCCGATGATGCGCACCCACTCGGTGCGCTCCTGCTGCTCGCCCGTATTGCGATCCTTCCAGGATTCCGAGACCGCGATGCGGATATTGGTGACGGCCGAGCCGCCCTGCGTATACCGGGTCTCGGGGTCGCCCCCGAGGTTCCCGATGAAGATGCACTTGTTGACACCCTTCGCCATGTAACCCCCTCAAAACCAGTAGCGGTTGCGGATGCGCGACTCGGTGGCGAGCAGCTCGTCGAAGAACCGCTCGACGTCGTGGCGCAGTTGTTTGATGTACGCTTCGTCGCGATAGACCCGGCGGATGAAAAGCGGCAGGGCCGGGCAGTAGCTGACGAAGTCGCACCACTCGCGCTCGGCGACCCACAGCTGGCCCTGCACCTGGCTCATGTGCTCGCCCGGCACCGCGTCGTCGTCGAGTACCTTCAGCTGAAGATGCGGCGCCTTGCTCTTGATTTCCGCCAGGCCGGCATCCTCGATCACGCGATCGGGCGACGCCCCGCAGTCCGACTGGTGATTGCGGATGAAGCCGACGCGCTCGGGTTCCTCGTCAGTGATGAACTCGTACTCGCGCGCCGCGGCTTCCTCGAGGTCGTGCCCGCGCTGCATGTCGTGGGTCTGCACCCGCTGGGTCGGGTTGCCGGTCAGGCGCTCCGCGATGAGCTTCATCATGTAGTCCCGGCGGGCCTTCCCCTGGCCGCCGGTACGGATGGTCGAGAACTCCGAGGCCGTCGGCACGCCGAGGCGCGCTGCGTACCACTCGGGCGAGTTCTGCTCGCAGTCGATGATTTCGGTCCACGACACCACGGCGTCAGCCCTCCACCGCGAACGTGACGTAGGGCACGCGGCCACCGCGAATCGATTCGACGACTCGCACCGCGGCGAAGTGCTCGATGCCATCAGCGACCAACGCATCGATCGCAGCCGTCGCCGCCACAGCGTCCCGGGCGTCCCCGGCGTCCCCGGCGCCCCCGGCGTCCCCGGCGTCCCCGGCGTCCCCGGATTCGGCCTCGGCCTCGGCCTCGCGGGCCTCGCGGGCCTCGTGCTCGGCTTTCTCGCGTCCCTCGCGGGCCTCGCGGGCCTCGCGGGCCTCGTGCTCGCCTTTCTCGCGTCCCTCGCGGGCCTCGCGGGCCTCGCGGGCCTCGCGCTCGGCTTTCTCGCGTCCCTCGCGCTCGGCTTTCTCGCGTCGCAGTGCCTCGAGTTCGGCACGCTCGCGTTCGCGCTCGGCGCGCTCGCGCTCGCGCACGGCCTCGGCTTCCTCGACCGCCGCCGCCTTGTCCGCGCGCATGCGCAGCAACTGCACGGCCTTGTCGCGGGCGTGCTGCGCCGGCACGGCGTAGTCGCCCCATGCGGCCTCGTCGATCACCAGCGCCTCGGCCTCTGCGGCCATCACATACAGGCGCTCGGCATCGGCCTCGAGCTCCGTATTGGGCAGGTCGCGCAGCCGGTCCACAGCCGATTGCAGCCGTTCCTGGCGCCCGCGCTCTTCATCCTCGACGCGCTCCAGCTCACGCGCGTGCGTTTCGATCAGCCCGTCGACCTCGCCGATCAGGCGCTTGCCCTCGGCGTTGATCGCGTCGATGCGCTCGCGTAGCGGCTTCGTCGCCGACTTGCGCTGCTGGTCGATCGCGGTCTTGGTTCGGCGCAGCTGGTAGACGTGCGACCGAGCGGCCTTGTTGTCGGCCGGGTCGCGGTAGTTGAACACCCGCGACGCATCGAAGGCCCGAAGCTCGGTCATCTGCCGGTCGAGGTCGGAGAACACCGCGAGGTCGCCGGCCTGCTGGCCGGCTTCCTCGCCCGTGTGCTGCTGTCCATTCTCGTCGCTAGCTATCATTGGAGTTCCCCCCTTGCGCGTCCGCATCGCGCAAGCGCTTGATCCGTTCGTTCAGCCGCTGGACGATCGTGTCGAACCACTCGGCGGGCAGATCGGCCACGTCGTTCAGCATATACTGGCGGCAGAAGCGCCCCTCGGACAGCCGCGCCTCGCCGATCAAGTCGAGCAGGCGCGAGTGCTGCTGCTCGTCGATCGTCGCGGCACCGCCGCCGGCGCCGCCCTGGACACCGCCGGCCTGGCCGTCGTCGTCGGGCATCGCGGTCGCCAGGCCGAGCGCGGCGATCAAGGTGTAGCGCTGGAGATAGGTTTGCGCCGACCCGAGCGCCTGCAAGTTGTTCTTGTTGCCCGACGTGTCGCGCCCGGATTCCAGCGGCGTGACTTCGTAGTGCCCATCGCGGTGCGAGACAATGCAGCGCACGCGCAGCGCGCCGCCGTCCATCTGCTCCAGATCCCACCGGAACGACAGGCCGTAGCGCGCGAGGATCGGCGAAACGACCTCGACAATATGATCGAGGGTCGAGTGCTGGTAGTCGGTCACGCCCTTGTCGGTGGTGAAATGCACCCGGGCATTTTTCTCGATCCTCGGCGCCTCGGCCCGGAAGTCCGCGAGCGCCTGATAGAACGCGCGGCGGGCGTTGTTCGCCTCGTAGCGCTCGGCGAGCGCCATCATTTTCTCGATCATCTCGGGCGAGTAGCCCGCCTGCACCGCGCCGTCGACAACGGCCATCACGTCGCGCGTGCCGCCCGTGATCGCCGCCGGCGCACCGGCCGCCGAGGCCGGAGCCACCGCCTGGTCGTCACGGGTCTGGAGTTCCTGCTGTTCGGTCGCCGTATCAGCCATGACGCACCTCCGCGACCCGGTCGGCGACCACGGGCCCGGCGGCCACGCCGCGCAGCAGGTCGGCATAGGCGCAACGCAGCACCGCATCGACCTGGTCGAAGGTGCAGTCGCTCAATAGGTCCAAGACGGTCGGCACGAGCGCCGCGAAGCGCTCGTTAGTGGTCGGCGCACGCCCGAGCCAGTGCCCGAGCATATGATCGACCCGCGCGGCCTGATTACGCGCGGTGGTTTCGGCCCCTGAGCCGGCGATCAGCCGGACGGGCGCTTCGGTTTTTTCCTGCATGATGCACCCCATCTGCTGTTGATCGTTTCCGCTGGTCCCTAAACCAGCGAGTTCATTACAGCATGGATCGAGGCGTAATGTAAACCGTCGTTTTAGTTACGAAGGCGCTCCACAACCCACGAGGCGAAGCGGCCGTAGAGATGGGCTCGGAGACGATGCCGCCGACCGTATCACCGATCACTGGCGTGCCGCGCGCGGCCGCTCCTCCCGGGCAGAAGGGCTGGACAAAACAAAACCGTCGCTTTATCGTATCCCCCCGCAATCACATCCGACGG
The DNA here is from genome assembly GCA_964445325.1 of uncultured Ectothiorhodospiraceae bacterium. Taxonomy (GTDB): domain Bacteria; phylum Pseudomonadota; class Gammaproteobacteria; order XJ16; family Halofilaceae; genus Halofilum. Next base: position 6,029 of record CAYUKN010000083.1, on the reverse strand, counting down.
GTTCAACAGGAGCCGCTCATGGCAACCATCACACTCGACAACATCGAGGCCGCCCTCGGCGGCCGCGGCCCTGGCGGGGCACGCCGGCGGATCGCCGACCAGCTCGATATCAGCGAGCAAGCCGTCGGGCGCTGGTTCACGCGGGGCGAGATTCCGCCCCGCCGCGCCGCCGCGATCGCGGACCTGACCGGCTACAACATTGACCAGATCATGCGCGCCGAAGGCTACACCGGGCGCACCGCGAGCGCGAGCCGATGAGCTGGTACGCCTCCGCGTGGGCGGCGCGCTGCCGCGTCGGCAACCCCACGCGCAAGCTTGTGCTGCTCGCGCTCGCCGAGAACTGCAACCCCGACGGCTACAGCCCGGTTTCCTACGAGTACCTCGCCAACGTCAGCGAGTGCAGCGAGAAGTCGGTCCAGCGCCACCTGGCCGCGCTCGTCGACATGGGCCTGCTCGAGCGCCGCCGCCGACGTGACGCCAAAGGCCACCTGCTCGGCTACCAAATGTGGCTGCAGCTAGACAACCAGGACCACCTGCGGCCGATCGCCAAGACGAGCCGGGCCGCGACCGCGTGCGACGCAACGCTACCCGATGAAACCGAAGCCCAGGAGACAAAATGTCCAGTGGGTCCAGCGGACTCTCTGTCCACCCTACCGGACAGAGAGTCCACTCCTTCCCCGATCTATTCCCCGATGGAGAGAGAGACCGCGGGCGCGCGCGCGGAGCGCGAAAACGACGACGGCACCGACGCCGCCGGGGACACCGAGGGCACCGGGGACACCGACGCCACCGGGGGCACCGAGGGCACCGGGGACACCGGGGGCACCGACACCACCGGGGACGCGCCACTGAACGCGCCGCGCATCCGCAAGATCCTCGCCGACCGAGGATTCAGCTGGCACGAGGTCATGCGCGCCTCAACCGTGCGCCTGATTTCGCAGTGGGTAGGGCAGAAGATCAGCGAGAGCACCTTGCGCGAAGCCATCGAATTGGCCGAGCGCACCGCATACGGCCGGCCGCAGTCGCCGACCTACTACCAGTGGGCCGTCGGGCGCGTACTCGAGGGCCCGACACAAAAAGGCCCGCAGACAGGGGTAGCGCCTGCGGGCCCGGATCAACAGCAGGACGGCCGTGAGCCGTCAAAGGGGAGTTTACATGACCTCTACGCCAAAGACTACGCCGCGGGCGCTTCGTCCGACGATGACCTGCCCGAGTTCTTGCGCTGAAGCGCCGGCCGATCCGGCCGCGTGGATCGCCTCGATTCGCGCCGAGCACCAGCGCGAGGGCATGGAGCAGGTGCGGCGCCACCGCGCCGAGGTCCGCCAGCGCCGCCTCGAAAAGGCGCTCGGGCGCGCGGGCATCCCGCCGCGCTTCCGCCACAAGCGGTGGGACAACTGGCGCACCGAACACGACTGGCAACAGCGCGCGCTGCAGACCTGCCAGCGATACGCGCAGCGCTTCGACCAAGTGCGCGAGCAAGGCACGAGCCTGGTCATGCTCGGCGAGCCCGGCTCGGGCAAGACGCACTTGGCCTGCGCGATTGCCCAGGGCGTGATCGAGCAAGGCTACACCGCCGTGTTCACCGGCATGGGCCAGCTACTGCGCGCGCTGCGTGACAGCTACCGCGAAGACACGACCGAGAGCAGTGCCGTGGCGCGCTTCACCGATCCCGACCTGCTGGTGCTCGACGAAATCGGCATTGCAATCGGTAAAGAAGCAACCCGCCACGCGCAACTGCTCGACGTAATCAACGCGCGCTACGAGGCCATGAAGCCGACGGTGCTCATGGGGAACATGGAGCGCCACGAAATGCAGGCCTACCTCGGCGACCGCATCTGGCGTCGCATCACCGACGACGATGCGCCCGTGCTGGCCCTGGGGGGCCAATCATGACCGCACGAGCCCGCAACAACGACCCGAGCCCGAGCCACGCCGCCGCGCACGAAATCGAGCACAACGGCAGCGCCGATCGCCAGCGCGACCGGGTGCTGCGCGCGCTGTGCCAACACGCCCCCTGTGGCCTGACGTCCGCCGAACTCGCCGAGGCGGCGGGCCTCGACCGCTACATGGTCGCCCGGCGCCTGCCGGAGCTCCAGGACCGCGGCGACGCCTGGGTGCGCCCGGTCGGCGAGACTCCGCGCCCGGAAAAGCGCACTTGTACCGTCAAGCACCGCACGGCGACCGTCTGGCGCCCGGTCGCCACGCTCGTGCGCGGGGTGGTCGGCTAGATGGAGGCAGCGTATATCTGCCGTTTCTGCGCCCTGGCGGCCGGGTGGCACATGCCCCCGGCCGCCTTCATGGACCGGCGCCATCAGTGCCGCATCTGCGGGCGCTGGCGCAACGTGATCGACACCGAGGAACTCGGCAACGAGCCCGAGCAGTAACCGACACCCCGTGCACGCATCCAGGTGGCGCGCGTGTCATGATTCGACAAAGGAGCCCGCATGGGGCAGCAGCAAAGCCGGGAAGAACGAGACCAGATGGCCCTATTCAGCTGGGCACGGCACGTGCATATGCCGCCGGCGCCCGACACCGAGGCCGGCGCCGTGGTCGCCGACTACCTCCACGCCATACCGAACGGCGGCCGACGCAACGCCCGCGAAGCCGCCCGGCTGAAGCGTGCGGGCGTCCTCGCCGGCGTCAGCGATGCCCACCTGCCGCTCGCCCGCGCCGGGTTCGTTGGCCTGTGGATCGAACTGAAGCCCATCGTGATGAAGCGCCCGGCCGGCGGCGGCCCGATCCGCCCGAGTTACGAGCGCAAGCCCGAACCGACGCAGCGCGCCTGGCTCGATCGCATGACCAGCGCCGGGCACCTGGCCGTCGTGTGCTGGGGGTGGGAGGCCGCGCGCGATACCGTGTGGCAGTACCTCCAGGCCGACGCCACGCGCGCAGCCGAGCCACGCCACGAGCGACGCATCGGAGGCAGCCCTTGAAGCCCGCAATCCTCGACCGACTGATCGCCCTGATCGGCCACCAGGCCACCCTCGACCTCGTGCGCGGCTACGGCGGTCGGCGCATCTACATCCCGAAGGCCCCGCGACCCGACAGCCCGGTCAGCCTGCGCGTCGGCCACGACGCCGCCCACGCGATGGCGCAGCAATGCGGCGGCGAGACCATCGAACTGCCCGCCGAGCGCAACGCGCTCATCCGCCTGCGCGACGCGGTGATCGTGAACCGCCTCGACGCCGGCGAGAGCCCGCGCGACGTCGCGGCCGACCAGGGCCTGTCGCCACGCCACGTGCGCCATATCCGCGACGTGCAAAGCCGCCGAGCGTAACGCCGCCAGCGCGCCGGGCGCGGATATATCTCCCCTAGTAATCGGTAGTTGCGAAATGCTCTAATCCCGAAACCTGAACTTGCACACTCGGAAGGCAAAAACATGATGGCGGACTTCATGGAAGCGGTCGGCGAAACGATCGAGCACGAAGGCGGCGGCGAGTTCGTCGATCACCCCGACGACCCGGGCGGTGCGACGCGGTGGGGCGTCAGCCTGCGCACCGCGCGCAAGCACGGCGAGCTGTTCGACGTCGACGAAGACGGCGAGGTCGAAGTCGAAGAGATCCGCCATCTCCCCCGCGAGCAGGCCGTCACCTACTACCATCGAGTCTGGGACCGCCTCGGCGTCGAGGCGATCGAGGACCAGGTCATCGCGGCCAAAGTGTTCGACCTGGCCGTCAACATGGGCGACCGGCGCGGGGTCAAGCGCCTGCAACTGGCGCTGCGCGCCAACAGCCGCCCGACCGCCGTCGACGGCATCATCGGCCCGAACACCCTCAACCGCGTCAACAACGCTTTGAAGCTGGCCCTGCTCGCCGCCCTGCGCAGCGAGGCCGCCGGCTACTACCGCACCCTGATCGCTCATGACGAGCGCTTCGCCGCGTTCCGCGCGGGCTGGATGGCGAGGGCCTACGCATGACCGGCACACAAACGCCGGTGATCGAGCAAATCATCGGGACCGACACCGTGATTCCGTTCAACGCCGACCAGCGTGCGCGCTGGCGGCTGCGCCACGACCTGCACCAGTCCGGCCACTGCGTGCCCGCCGGCTTCACGACCGACGGGGCCAGCGTGCCCCGCGCGCTGTGGCCGATCTTCCCGCCGGTCGGCACCTACTTTATCGCGACGATCGTCCACGACCACGCGCTCGCCAGCGGCTGCGGCTGGACCTACAGTAACCGTCTGTTCGAGCGCGCGCTGCGCGCCCTCGGCGTGCGCGCCTGGCGGCGCTTCGTGATGGTCAACGGCGTGCGCGCCAACGGTGCGTGGCAACACCTGCGCCACCGCCTCGGATGGGGAGGTCGATATGTCGAGTAACCCCGAGCTCAAGATGCCCGGCACCACCGAGCGAGTGCTGCGCGGCGCCGGCAAGAAAGCCGACCGGCTCGTCGAATTGAGCACCATCCTCGCGGCCGGGATCCAGCAACACTACGGCATCAACGTGCCGCTGCACGAGGTCATCCTGCCAGCGGCCGCGATCGTGTGGGTGCTGGCGCACTCGCTCGTCCAGTACCTCAACACGGAGGCATGATATGAACCTGAAAAACGCCCTGATCGCGTTCACCACCGCCGCCACCGTCGCGCTCGCCGCCGGTTGCGCCACCCTCGAGGGCGACAGCGAGCCCGCGGCCAAGCTGGCGATCCAGGCCGGCGCGGCGCAGTACATCGACGGCAACACCGAGCGCGCCGAGGACGTCTATCGCGTCAGCGGCATTGTGCTCGACCTGCTCGACAGTGAGACCGAGGCCACGATGGACCTGGTCGAGAAGCGCGTGCGGGGCGAAATCGACCCGAACGAGCTCCAGCCGGCCGAGTACGCGGTCGTGGTGGCCCTGATCGATACCGTGCGCGTCGAGGTCAACAACCGCATCGACGGCGGCCAGCTCGATCCGAAGGAACGCGCGACCGTGCGCAAGATCGTCGAGTGGATTCGGCAGACGTCCGTCTACGCCGGGGCGGGCGATGACACTGCAAGCTAAGGTCCTGCTCGCCCGCCAGCTAATCCGCCTGGCCGACGGCATCGCCACGCGCCTGCGCGAGAACGCCGAGCGCCAGGCGGTCATCGACGAGCTGCGCGCTGCGACCGACCGCCTCGAGCGCGTCCGTAATGACCAAGCGTAACCAGGATGGCGCTGTTGGACTGGAAAATCGCGCAAATTGCACTCACGGCCGTGGGCCTGGTCGTGGGCGGCGCGGCGACGGCCTACGCCTGGTTTGCGGAGCGCACGCGACGCCGGCAACTTAGCGTCGACGAGCAGATCAAGCACGTCGAGGCCCGGACAAACCAGTTTGAGAGCCGCGTTTCAGCGGTCGAGCAAGCACAACGCAGCGCGCCGAAGCACGAGGACCTCGAGCGCCTCTATGACAAGTTCAACGACCTGTCGCAGTCCATCGCCCACCTGGACGGCCAGCTCGGTCGCATCAACGAGTCGTTGTCGCGGGTCGAGCACCACCTATTGAACCGCAGCCAGAAGGCCAACCGCGACGATGGCTGAATGGGCCAACCGGATCACGGGCACGACCCTGGTCGATCCCGAGCACCTGCTCGCCAACCCGCGCAACTGGCGCATCCACCCGGAAGCGCAACAGGACGCGCTGCGCGGCTCGCTCGAGGCCATCGGGTGGGTGCAGAAAGTCATCATCAACGAGCGCACCGGGCACATCGTGGACGGCCACCTGCGCGTGATGCTCGCGCTGCGCGACGAGATCGCACAGATCCCCGCGCTATACGTCGACCTGTCCGAAGGCGAGGAACGCGCCGCGCTGGCGAGCCTCGACACCTTCACCACGATGGCGCGGGCGAACGCCTATTTGTTCGAGCAGTTGCTCGAGACCCTCAACACCGGCCATGCCGACCTACAGCGGTTCCTGGACGAGCGCGCGCAGGCGCTCGGCATCGTGCTCGGCGCCGACAACACGGGCGAGGGCAAGGAGCCGACCAGCGGCGACGAGTACGGCGAGGACGACTTCGATGGCTTCGACTACGAGTGTCCCTGCTGCGGGTTCCAGTTCAATGGCTGAAACGCTCGCCC
>CAYUKN010000082.1:0-10443 GCA_964445325.1 uncultured Ectothiorhodospiraceae bacterium | reverse complement strand
ATGAGTTGGTCGTGGACGGCTCCGAGAACACCAGTGGCGTTGTGGAGGCCGACACGATCGAGCCGGCCGTGCTGATCGGTGCCGCACCCGGGGATTCGCTCGAGCTCACCGGCGTGCTCAGGGGGGTCGAGGGCTCGGATGCGCTGGAGCTCCTGGGCCGTCGCCTGGACCTCAGCGACGCGCGCTTCGAGGGCGGCGATCGCGCGGATCTGGTCGATGGTGAGCGGGTGCGCGTGCAGGGGCGCCTGGGCAGCGACGGTGAGATCGTCGCTGGCGAGGTGACTTTGCTGTCACCGTGATGCGGCCCGGGGCGGCTCGTAGAAGCCGCCTCGGACGAGGACTTCAGGCGGCCCGGCGTAGCGCCTGGCGGATCTCGTCGGTCTCGACGGCGCCGACCAGGGTCTCGCGCTCGGCGATGACGACCGTCGGCGTCCCCGAGATTTGATGCTGCGCCGCCGCCTCGTGGTTCTGACGCAGGCGCCCGGTGTAGGCGGGGTCATCCCAGGCCGTATCGGCGTCCCCTTCCGACAGGCCGCAGGCCAGTGCGATCGTGCGCAGCACATCGGGGTCGCCGATATTGCGGCTCTCGGCGAAATAGGCGTGGAACAGGGCCTCGTGAACCTTGGCGAAGGCCTCGGCGCCGTGATCCTTGGCGCGCTCCGCGAGCAGCAGGGCCCGGCGTGAATTGGTCGTGAACGAGCGCTCGACGATGGGCAGGCCTTCCTCCTGCGCCATCTGCGTCAGCGCCGCCATCATCCGCTGCCACTGCTGCGCCGGGTAGCCGAGCTCCTCGACCGGCTTGCCCTCGGCCGGGTTGTCCGGGTGGATCTCGACATTGGCCCAGGTGATGTCCAGATCGAACTCTGCGGCAACGGTGTCGATGCGCCGACTGCCAACGTAGCAGAAGGGGCAGATATAGTCGGAGAATACGGTCACGGGGATAGTCATCGGGCCCACCCTTGGCGCAACGTGCTGCCGCCGCGGTCGCCGCTCAGCGTAGCGTCGCCCGGTATTCGTGCGGCTTGAGGCGAAAACGCTCGGACAACGGGCCGTTCAAGTGATACACGAACGGCGTATCCTCGAAATTATAGATCCTGTAGAGCCAGAACCGCGCACGATAGCGCGCCGATACGGTGACTTCGTTGGTGGCCACGTAGAACGGCGTCTCCTTGCGGAAACGTGTCGCCTTGACCGCAATGAGGCGGTCCCTGCCGTCGATCTCGTAGGAATGGATATCGTAGCCCAGGCCCTCACCGTACTCGCCCGAGACGTGCTCGACGTGATCGGCGAATACATCGCATCCCGCTTCCACCAGCCGCCGCTGTTCCAGCGCCAGGACGAACGCCTCACCGGCGCGGGCGAGTGAACGATTGCGCTGCTCGCGGCCGAGATAGTCGACACCGCTGATCAGCGCTACGTCCGCCTGGTCCGCCAGCGCCTCGGGGATGTCGCCGGGCTGCGGCGGCGCCCGGAGCACTTCGTCCAGGTCGCGCGCGGCGGGCGAGGGCGTATGGCGCGGGGGGGCATCGACGGCGCGCTCCATCAGGGTCAGCAGTCGCCCATTGTTGCGCAGATATTGCTCGATCGCTTGGCGCAGTGTAGCCGAGTAATCACCGGACGGTTTGTGCTCGTTGAGGTAGGGCAGTCCGTGGCCGATCAGTACCGCGCTGATGCGTTGGTACTGGCGCTGCGTGGTCGAAGGCGAGCCGCCGACGCGCCCGTTCTGGCGCGCTAACGGTCCGCCACGGGGATAGCGTCCCTGCAGCCGGGCGGCGAGTGCCGAGCAGTAATCGCGTACGACGGCGTCGATCTCGTGATCCGATCTGGATCGTGTGCGCGTCCGCATGCCGTTGAATCGCCGTCCGCTTGCGTGGACGCGACGGTAGCACGCCGGGACGGGGCCCCGGTATGGTGGCCCCCGGCGCGCCCGGGCATGGCCCCGGGGGCCTGTGTCGATCAGAATTGCCCTGCGGTGAATTCCAGTGTCGACACGCGCCCGTAGAGCTCGGATACCGACATCGCCGGCGACTGCGGTGGCGTCGCCGACGGCCACGCGGCCATGGCTGCCTCGAACTGTTGTCGCATCTGCCGATAGGCCGCCTCGTTGTCGTCCTTGAAATGCCCGGCGTGCTCCTGCAGCAACTGGTGGCCCGCCTGCATGAAGCCGTAGCCATTGCGATAGGCCTCGGGCGCCACGAGCTCGCCGTCGACGACCGCCTCCTGATAGGCCTGCCGTGCCCGCTTGAGCACGGTGACGACGACGTCGGCCAGGAAACGCGCATCCCCTTGTTGTGCCTGCTGGACGTCCCCCATCGCTGTGCGCACGGCCTCGCGCGCGGCCGCTAGCGTGTCGCGCAGGCCGTCGGCTTCGGTGTTGCCGTCCGGTCCCTGTTGCGCGAGACGCTCCAGGGGACCGATGCGATCGGCCAGCCCATGCTGCTCGAGCGCTGCGGTGATCTCGGGCAGCTGTACGCGCGCGGCCCGGCTCATGTGTGCGCGTGCGACCTCCGCCTCGCCGGTGTCGAGCAGTTGCTCGGCGACGCTGAGCTGGCCCGCGATCAAGGCGAGGCGGCTATAGAGCACGCCGGCACTTTCGGTCGCGCTCGGGGCGCCGCTGCCTTCACCGCCCTCACCACCTTCACCGCCCTCACCGCCGTCGGCGAACGCGCTGAACACGCCCGCACCTTCGCCACCTTCACCACCCGGGTTGCCTTCACCGCCCTCGCCACCGTGGCTGGTTTCGCCACCTTCGTCACCGCTGCCCCCGCCCTGGGCGAGGAGATCGGCGTCGATGGCGACTGTGCTCGAGGCGCGCACCGTCTCCGCGTCACTGCGGACGTCCTCCGGTGCGGCCGCGCTGGAGCCGGCGACCACGCAGGCGCCGATACCGATCCATAGTTTCGTGCGTTGCTGGGGCATCGGGTCCTCCTCTCACGAGCAATTGGTGACAGCTGCGTCTCTCTCGGACGGAGGCACTTTGCCTCGCGTGTTTGGTGAATGCAAGTGATTCTTATTTGCCGTATGATCCGCGGTGACCAACCACCACCATCACCTGGAGGAGCAAGCGTCGTGATCATTTGCATCGCCGACGTACTGGCCGCCGAGGATGCCCTGCGCATCCGGGATGAGCTCAGCCGGATCGAGTTTCGCGATGGTCGCGAAACCGCGGGCTGGCACGCGCGCACGGTCAAGCAAAACCAGCAGGCGCCGGGGCGGGACCCGGAAGTCAAACGCTTGCGTGCCGAGGTTGACGGCGCGATCGCGCACAGCGCGCTGTTCCAGATGGCGGCCCGCCCGCGTCACGTCATGCCGGCGCGATTCAGCCGCTACAGTGACGCCATGAACTACGGCAATCACGTCGACGACGCCGTCATGGCCGGTCCCGACGGGCCAATGCGCACCGATGTGTCGTTCACGTTGTTCCTGTCCAATCCCGGGGACTACGATGGCGGCGAGCTCGTCATCGACACCACCGCGGGCGAGCAGCACTACAAGCTGCCGGCGGGCTCGATGGTGGTCTATCCCGCATCGACGTTGCACCGGGTCGAGCCAGTGACCCGCGGCGAGCGCATCGGCGCGATCGGTTGGGTCCAGAGCCAGGTTCGCGACCCCGGCCAGCGCGAGATCCTGTTCGACCTCGACACCACGCGTCGGCGCATCTTCGACCGCGACGGCAAAACGGAGGACTTCGACGCCGTCACCAAGAGCCTATCCAACCTGCTGCGCATGTGGGCCGAGGTCTGAAGCGGAGGCGCGCGCGAGCACCACGAATTAAGACGAATACAAGGGAGGCGGGACTTTCTTGGGGAGTGGCGCTTCGCTGACGCGCAAGCGGAGCGCAATGCCAATGCGAACCACAAAAGCAGCACAAAATAGCAGTTGGCCGAGCTCACGCATATGCCACCATGGCTCAGCCGATAACCTATTTTGTATTTATGTTGTGTTCGTTTTGTGGCTCTTGCAGCCTTCGATGTTCCATCGATATGTGAGTGGAACTCTCGCCCGGCTTAGCGAGCCCTTTAAAATATTCGTGCCCATTCGTGGTTCCAGCCGGCTAGTTATAGCGTGAGCGGAAGTAGCGACCGTTCTCGAAGCGGTCGAAGAACTCACCCAGGGCAGGATGGTCGACTTGCTCGCCACTGGTGTCGGGCTCGAGGTGGCGCTCGGCTACATAGGTGGAGTGGTGGGCGCCGTGGACGAGGACGTGGTACCAAGGGGCATCCTTGGGCGGGCGGCTCTTGGCGACGAGTTCGTACCACTCCTCGGTGCCGTTGTACTCCGGGTCGACATCGACGATCACGCCGCGATAGTCGAACTTGCGGTGGTGGACTAGTTGCCCAATGGTGAACCTGGGCTGCGCCATGGCTCGTATCTCCCTTGTGAATGCGTCGCCGTGTGCGGGGTGTTACGCCCCGAGTACGGTCTTGTCGTAGAGATCCTTGAGCCGGCCGGACGGATCGTAGCGCGCCTTCAAGCGCTGATATCCAGCCTGGTCGAACTGCTGCCAGAATTCCCCGCGCTCGTAATACGAGCTCGAGTACAGCGATTTCAGTCCGCCCAACTCCGCCACCTTGCGCTCGACCTTGCGGTTGAAGTGGCCGGGTGGGTGGTCTTCCTTGGTCCGGATGACATCCCAAAAGCCGAAATTGACGTAGAGCGTATCCGGGTCGATGGGGTAGAGGTCGAAGACCCGGTCGCGGCGCCAGGCCTGGATCGGGCAGATCCAGACGGGGCGTATGCCAATCTCGCGAGCGAAGAAGTCCAGGAAGTCAGGCGCGTGCTCGATCGGGATGTCGACGTCCTGGATGACCGACTCGCGGTGTAGTCCCTGGAACCGATTGAGATAGCCCGTGAGATTCCATCGCGCGTTCAATCGCATGATCTTCTGATAGGTAACCGAGTTCAAGCGCTTGCGCCCGAGCAGACGGCGGACGAGCGGGTTCTGGGCGTAGACGTTCTTGGAACACCAGAACCAATCGGTATCCCAGCGCCAGATGTAGTCGTGGACCGTGAGGTAGTCCTCGCGCTTGTCACGAATCGATTGGTAGTAGATGTGCTCGAAGGTGTAGTCGCTCGTCCAAGGGGCCGTGTTGGTGAAAGTGGCGATCGTGAGGTAGAACTCGTCCTGGCTGAATACTGTGCCGTCGATGAAATCGGCCTCGCCCGCCGCGCAGCGCTTCGCTAGATCGTCGAAGAATTCCTGCGATACGCGGTGTGGGATGTGTTGGAGGTGCACGTAGGGGCGCACCGCCACGGCGAGGATGCGCACGCGCAGGACATAGCCAAGCGTGCCGTAGGAGTTGGGGAAGCCGAAGAATAGATCGGCGTGCTCGTTGTCGGGCCGGGCGACGACGATCTCACCGTCGCCGGTCAGTATCTCGAGTTCCTGGACGGTGTCGTGGACCAGCCCGTAGCGAAACGACGAGGCCTCGATCCCTACGCCCGATATAGCGCCGCCGATGGTGATCGAGCGCAGCTCGGGCACGACCGGGGGCATGACGCCGTAGGGCAGGGTGGCGTCGACGATCTGCTCGAAGGTCGCCATCCCCTCGACGTCGATGGTCCCCGCCTCGGTGTCGACGGCCAGAACGTGATGGAAGTCGCGCACGTCGAGGGGGCGGCCGGCGTCGGTGCGGGCACGGAATAGATTGGAGGTCCCCTTGGACAGTCGCACCCCCTCGTCGGCGGCGCGGTATTGCCCTAGGAGGCGCTCGCAGCGCGCCTCGTGGTCCGCGACCGCACCCGTTGCAGCGGTGCTGCTCATCACGACTCGGCGTCGGCCGCCTGCTGCTGCGGCGCCGCTTGTTGGAACTCGGGCGCGTAGAGGTAGGCCCGACTCATTGGGTAGTCATAGCCCACGTTGCCCTTGCTGTAGATGATCTGGAACAGGTGCGTATAGCCGTTGAACGAGCGGAACATCTCGGCGCAGCCGTAGAGATACGCCCGCCAGTTGCGCCGGAAGTGCTCATCGAAGCGCTCCGGGTCAATCTTCTTGATCTCGTCCCAGTGGCGATCGAAGCGCTCGGCCCACGCGTCAAGGGTTAGTGCGTAGTGGCGCCGCAAATTCTCGATGTCGAGGATCTCGAGCCCGTTCTCCTCCATGATGTCGAGCGTCTGCGTGAGGCTGGGGATCCAGCCACCCGGGAAGACGTGCTTACGGATGTAGAACTCCGTCTCGAAGTGGCCCACGTGGCCGATGTAGTGCAGCACGCCGAGGCCGCCCGGTTTGGTCGCGCGTGCCAGCGCCTCGATCCCGGGGCGCAGCTGATCGCGCCCGCAATGCTCGAGCACGCCGACGTGCGCGACCTTGTCGAATTGCTCGTCGACCTCGCGGTGGTCGGCCTCCTTGACGCGCAGGTGGTCGCCCAGGCCATCACGGGCGATGTCGGCGCGCAGGTCGCGGACCTGCTCGGTCGTGGTGTTGTAGCCGGTGACGTCGACGCCGTGGTGCTGGTGCGCGTGGTACATCAGACCGCCCCATCCGCAGCCGATGTCGGCCATGCGCTCGCCCGGCTCGAGGCGCAGCTTGCGGCAGACATGTTCGAGCTTGTTGCGCTGTGCCTCCTCGATCGTCTGGGTGCCTTCCTTCCAGTAGGCACAGGTGTAGGTCAGCGTCGGGTCGTCCAGCCAGTATTCGAAGAATTCCCGCGGCAGGCCGTAGTGGTCGCGCGCGTTCTGCTTGGCGCGCTCGAGCGTGCGGTTCGAGTAGCGCCACTCGTGCCAGCGGTTGCGCAGCGAGACCAGCGGCTTGGGCTTGGAGAACTTGCTGTCGTAGCTGGCCTGGAAAACCGCCCGCAGGTCGCCGTCGATGTCAATGTCCTGGCGGAAGAACGACTCAAGCAGGCCGATGTGGCCGAATGCGATGGCGTTGTATTGCGCACGTGCGGTTTGGAAGCGCACCGTGGCATCCGGCTCGTTGTCGGTATTCGCTGTCTCCGTGCCGTCGGTGAAGATAAAGCGGAGGCCGACGCGGGTGCGGTCGAGAAATGGCTCCAAGCCGCGCGTGAGGAGTCTCGATGCCAGCATGCCCTCTCCTTCAGAGTGATTATTGGGCGTTATTAGATACGGTTATCTGTCGTCCGCGTCAACCCGCCCCTTGATTCCGCCCCGAAGCCACTGCACATAGCGGGTAAGCACCGGCCACGCACCGTTGCGCCGGGCGCAACCGAGGGAGGAGCACGACATGGTGTCTGCATTGACCGAACGGCAGCAAGAGCAATTGCGCGAGCAGCTCGACGCGCAGCGCGCCCGTCTGTCGGCCGAGGTCGAGCGCGAGATGAGCCGCTCCGGCAGCCAGAGCTATGCGGAGCTCGTTGGCCAGGTGGGCGATCTCGAGGATCAGGCGCTCGCGGACTTGTTGGTCGACGAGAACCTCGCGGCGGTGCATCGCCACATCCGCGAATTGCGCGAGATCGACGCCGCGCTGGTGCGCCTGGAGACGGGCAACTACGGCGAATGCGTCGATTGCGGCGAGGCGATCGGGCCCGAGCGCCTCCAGGCCTATCCGACGGCCGTGCGCTGCATCGACTGCCAGTCCGTCTACGAGCGCACCCACGCCGAGCCGGGGCATCCGACCCTGTAGCGTCGCGAGTGGGCCCAGCGCAGGCGCCTCGGGGCGTGATGCGCCGCTGCGCGCAATGGATGGCGGCAACATCGGGCATGGACGAGCGCCTCACGGCCTCCGGCGCCGCGCTATTGGTGGCCGGATCCCGCGCGGGTGGTGCGGCGCAACGGGCCCGTCACGCCGGCCCCGAGCGGCGACCCCTGCGGCTTGGCCCGCTAGCAGCGCGTCGGAGCAACCCCGAGCGTACTGCGCCCGTCTGACAGCGGCATCCTCCGGCGACTGCTCAACTCCATGGCAACCACCATGCTCGCCTCACGAGCGCCCAGATCTGCTCGCTGTGTCCCGCGCTCGCGGCGGCACAGTTCCCTCGAGCAGGCTGCTCGCGCTTGCGGGCAGCGCCCCGGGTTATTTCTTCTTGGGCATGTAGAGATCCGTGATGGTGCCCTCGGCCATCTCGGCGGCGAGGCCCACCGATTCCGATAGGGTCGGGTGCGGATGGATCGTCAGCGCGACATCCTGGATATCGGCGCCCATCTCGAGCGCCAGCGTGGCCTCGGCGATGAGGTCGCCCGCATGCGGACCCGCGATGCCCGCGCCGAGGAGGCGCTGGCTCTCGGGATCGTAGAGGAGCTTGGTCATGCCCTCGTCGCGGTCCATGCCGAGTGCCCGGCCCGAGGCGGCCCACGGGAAGGTGGCCTTGTCGTAGTCGATGCCCTGCGCCTTGGCGTCGGTCTCGGTCAGGCCCATCCAGGCGACCTCGGGGTCGGTGTAGGCCACCGACGGAATCGTGCGCGCGTCGAATGCCGAACGCAGGCCGCCACAGACCTCGGCGGCCACCCGGCCCTCGTGCGTCGCCTTATGCGCCAGCATCGGCTGGCCAATGATGTCGCCGATGGCGTGGATGTGCTCCACGTTGGTGCGCAGGTACTCGTCGGCGGCGATGAAACCGCGTTCGTCGACGTTCACCCCTGCCGCCTCGGCGCCGATATTGTGGCCATTGGGCGTGCGCCCCACCGAGACCAGCACGCGGTCGAAGGTGTCGCTGTCCGGGGTCTTGGCACCCTCGAATTGGACCGTGATGCCGTCGTCGCCGGCCTCGGCGTGGGTGACCTTGGCGCCGGTATAGATGGCCTCGTAGCGGGGCTTGATGCGCTTTTGCAGCACCTTGACCAGATCGCGGTCGGCGCCGGGCATCAAGCCGTCGGCGAGCTCGCACACGGTGACCTTCGAGCCCAGAGCGTCATAGACGCACGCCATCTCGAGACCGATGATGCCGCCGCCGATGACGAGCAGGCGCTCGGGGATCTCGTCGATCTCGAGCGCGCCGGTCGAGGTCATCACGCGTTCGTCATCCCAGGGCAGGGTGGGCAGCTTCGCCGACTGCGAGCCCGCGGCGATGATCGCGCGCTCGAAGCCCACGGTCTGCGTGCCCTCGCCAGTGGCGACCGAGACGCTGTTGGGGGAGGTGAACTCGCCGGTGCCGTGCACGACCGTGACACCGCGCTGCTTCGCCATGGTCTTGAGTCCACCGGTGAGCTTGCCCACGACCTCATTCTTCCACTCGCGCAGCCGGTCGTTGTCGATGCTCGGTTGGCCGAACGAGACGCCGTGGTGTGCCGCCTGCTCCGCCGCGGTGATGACCTCGGCGGTGTGGAGATACGCCTTCGAGGGGATGCAGCCGACGTTGAGGCACACGCCGCCGAGGCTGTCATAGCGCTCGACGAGGACGACGTTGAGGCCCAGATCGGCCGCGCGGAAGGCGGCGGTGTAGCCGCCCGGTCCGGAACCGAGCACGAGCACCTGGCACTGCATGCCCGTATCGCTCGGCGCCGACTGCGATGCCGCTTTGCCCTTCGACTCGCCACCAGTGTGTTCGTCCCGGGATCGTGCGTCGCCGGCCTCGCGGACCGTTTCGTCCGCGGTCTCGGCCGCCGCGGATGCTTGCGCATCGGCGCCAGCCGACGCCGCTTCGCCCGTTTGCTGCGTCGCTTCGACGCCTTCCTCGGCCGCCTCGAGCGTCAGGATGGTATCGCCCTGGGCCACGCTGTCGCCGACGCTGATCTTGATCTCCTTGACCGTGCCAGCCTCGGGGGCGGGGATTTCCATCGATGCCTTGTCGGACTCCAGCGTGATCAGCGAGTCCTCGGCGGCGATGGTGTCACCGGGCGAGACCAACACCTCGATGACCTCGACCGAGTCGAAGTCACCGATGTCGGGTACGGGGATATTCTTGGTCTGGCTCATTGTCTAGGCCTCACGATTCTTCGGCCGTTTGAGAACCACGAATGCACAGGAATGCACACGAATGAATAGCTTTGTAGTTGGCGCAGCCCGCGCGAGCGCGGCTGATTTCGCTGAGCGTGCCTCACCACCCATCAGAACCACAAAATAAACACAAGATGAACGCAAAATGAGAGCAACAGGGACTGCCGTCAGCACTCATCGTTAAGCGTCCAACGAGGATTTTGTCTCAATTCCGTGTGCATTTTGGGTTCATCTAGAACCGCCGGTAGCCATCGCGGATTCAGCGAAGCTCCGGCAGTCAAAGCGAGCCGCTTGCGTGGGCGATTCGCATCCATTCGCGGTTCTATAAAGATGACACGTTGCTTCAGAGCAGCATCCGGCGCATATCGGCGAGCAGGCTCGCGAGATACGTCGTGAACCGGGCCGCGTCGGCGCCGTCGATGACGCGGTGATCGTAGGACAGCGACAGCGGCAGCATCAGTCGCGGCTCGAATTCACGGCCGTTCCAGACGGGCTCGGTGCTCGCCCTCGAGGCGCCCAAGATAGCGACCTCGGGGGAATTGACAATGGGCGTGAATGCCGTGCCGCCGACGCCACCCAGCGACGAGATCGAGATGCAGCCGCCCTTCATCTGC
>CAYUKN010000081.1:0-10446 GCA_964445325.1 uncultured Ectothiorhodospiraceae bacterium | reverse complement strand
GTCCCGATATTCCCGGGTCAGCTCCTTGATGGGGCCGTGGCGGTCGATGCTCGCGAGGAAGTCGCTGGCGAAGACCCGCTCCGGGCCCAGGTACTCCAGCAGGTTATAGGTCTGCAGCCGCTGGGGCATGGGCAGGGAGGCCTGCTGGATGTAGCTGGCCAGCTTGCGCACCGGCGGCACCCGCTCGGTTCCCGGCAGGGCGGTGACCGGCTCCAGCAGGCCGCGCCGCAGGCTCCGGGGGACCCGGTGGTAGAGGGACAGCAGCCATTGCCGGGCGTAGCGGGCGTTGCCGGCGAAGAGCTCGTCGCCGCCGTCGCCGCCGAGGAGGACGTCCACGCCGTTTTCATGAGCCAGTCGGGCGCAATAGAAGGAGGGCACCACCGAGGCGTTGCCGTAGGGCTGGCCGTAGGCTGCCGCAATCTCGGGGACCGCTTTGGCTACATCCTGCGGGGTGACGAAGTACTCGTGGTGATCCGCGCCGAAGCGATCGGCGGCGATGCGGGCGAAGCCGGTCTCGTCGTAGCCTTCCGCGTTGAAACCGATGGCGAAGGTGCGGGGCGGCTCGCCGGTGACCTCGCCGAGCATCCCGGTGATGGTGGAGCTGTCGGTGCCGCCGCTGAGGAACGCCCCAACTTGGCCCTCTTGGGCTGAGCGCGCCACTGCATTGCGAACGGTGGTCCGGAACCGCTCCTGGAGTTCGGCTACGGGGGTCCGGTGGTCCTCGGCGAAGCGGGGCCGCCAGAAGGCGGCGGCGGTCAGCTCCCCGGCGCGGAAAGTGACCACCTCGCCGGGACGCAGCCGGAAGATCCCCCGGTAGGCGGTCCCTGGGCGGGGAATGACGTGGTAGTAGAGGTAGTCGTAGAGGCCCTGGGGATCCAGGTCGGCGGCGCACCTCGGATCGGCGGCGAGCCGGTCGGCGCGGGGGCCGAAGAGGAGGCCGCCGGGCGTGGCGGTGTAGGCCAGGTCCCAGATGCCCATACGGTCCGCGGCCAGCAAAGCAGATCCCGCCCGGGGGTCGAGCAGCGTCAACAGGAATGGGCCTTGCAACTCGGCAAGCAAGTCGGGGCCGCGGGTCCGGTAGGCCCGGGCAACCTCGCCATGGGAGGCTGGGGCGCCGGACTCCGCCCAGCGGGCGTGACCCACCAGCCCGGTCAGGATGCCTTCCTCCGCCGCCACGCAGCGGCCATGCCAGTCCCTCCCGCCCAGGGCCGCGCCCTCCCGGACGCGGGTGGCGGGCGCCGCGGTTTCCGGAGCGGGGTCCAGTCCGTCCAACAGCGTCCCGGGGTCACGCGGGGCGGCCCCCTCCAGCCATCCCCAGAGTCCCTTCATTCGTCTTTGCCCTTCCGCCGGGTCGTCAGGGCGGTCTTGAGCCGGTGGCCGGCAGGACGGACTCGGCGCGTATAGAGACGAGCCAGAGCCCCCCGCCACGTGGGGGACCACGCTCTGAGGGCCCGTAGGTTTTCCCCCTCCCTCGACCACCGGAGCTTGTAGGGATTGGGGCCGGGCCCCATGAGGTAGGCCTTCAACTCGTCCTCCTTGAAAAGGGCTTGAAGTTGCTGGTGGTGGAGATACGCCCCGGGCGAAAGGGTGTCGTATGCGGGATCGAAGTCCCCGCGCAGCGCGTGGACCCGGCCGCCGAAGGCCAGCTGGAGCTCCATGGCTGCAGCTCGGCCGTCCAGCTCCAGAAGCCAGAGGGAAAGCCAGCCCTCCTGGGACGCATGGTCGGCCAGCCGCCGAACAAACCCGCCGGGGCCCGGGAAGTCGAGGCTGAGGCCCAGGCCGGACTTCCAGCTGCGGCCGGATACCGCGATTGCCCGCTCTAGGGGCTCGCTGCCCGCTTCAAGGCTACGGTACCAGAGGAGGCGCACCCGCGCTGCCTTCTCTACGCGGTTCTGGATCAAGTTGTTGTTCTTCTTCAGGCGGCGGCCCAGCCCCCGATAGTAACTCTCCCAAGGCTGAGTGAGGTCAATGCTCAGGTTGGTCTTTTCCTCCTCGGGAGCCACGGCAATCCGGGTCGCGGCCAGGGCGTGGCACAATCGCCCGGGCGTCCCGCTGCGGGCCGGGAGCGCGCTCAGGTGGAGGGTATCCCAGTGGCGCCGGTTGCGAACCAGCCAACGGGCGAAGGCTTCGCAGGCCGCGCTTTCCCAGCCGGCCTGGGCGATTAGATCGAATTCCTGCGTGTCCGGTACTTGCAGGGGCTCTAGTCGGACGGGCCCCCCGCCGGGGACGAAGGGGTGCTGGAGGGACAGCGGCATCACAGCGACTACATCCTCGCCTGCCGAGAAGATCAAGATAAGCGGGGTGCGGCGGGGGGCAGTCCACTGCAGGGCGGCGTCGAACCATTCGTGGCGGAGGAATACGGAAGGGAATGGGCTTGCTTCCACGAGCCGGTTCCAGGTGGGGCGCAGCTCGCGGAACCTCTCCAGGCCCCGGATTTCCCCGGTTTGGAGCCGTTTGTGGTTCGGTTTGTCGTCTGCCGCCGAATTCACAGGCGGAGCCTCCTTTGCAGAAAGGTGGGTATTGAGCGTCGAGCCAAAGGCTCACCTAATAAAAATCCGGCTTTACGACAACCCTCGGCCCCGGTACGAGCGTGACTCTGCCGCGCGATCCGTTGACTTGATCAGGAACCGTGCCCGGCCTTTCGGGGCGCCACGAACCCGGGTCTAGTAGTGTCATCGAAGAGCTCGGCGAGCGCCTGGCTCCCCCGTCTCCGGGAGAACTGCTCGACGGCTTCCGGGGTGGGAAGAAATATGTTCCCCGTCTGGATATCGGACAGGAACCTCTTCAGAACCGGCTTGATGGCTTCGGCCGATTCTAGGGGAGCCAGATAAGGAGATCCGATTCGCTGGATTGTTTCGCCGGTGGCACCTTCCGGATCGGTCAGGGCGAACAAAGGGCGGCGAGCCCGAATGTACTCGTAGAGCTTTGCGGGGATGGCCGTATTACAGTCCTCACCCTGGAAGAGGAGGAGTCCGTCGGCTTCAAGGATCTCGGCCAAGGCCTGGCGGTAAGGTAGGGGCGGCGGGAGTTCCACCTGCTCCGCCAGTCCACTTTGCTGGGCCTGG
Organism: uncultured Ectothiorhodospiraceae bacterium; assembly: GCA_964445325.1. Classification (GTDB taxonomy): domain Bacteria; phylum Pseudomonadota; class Gammaproteobacteria; order XJ16; family Halofilaceae; genus Halofilum. The sequence continues at coordinate 7,381 of CAYUKN010000081.1, read as the reverse complement.
GCGGCAAACTGGTCCTCGGACCCGCTGGCCCGAAGAGTGATCCGTATCCTTTCAGCCGCGATGACGCCTTCCTCGATAAGCTCCGCAAGGGCTTCGAAGAAAGGCCTGGGATTGCGGGATTGGGGATATAGGACACCGCTGTGCACAAGGTGAAGGACCGTTCCCCTTCCGGCCTGGCTAGTGGCCGGGCTTTCTGCTTCTCTCTCGATCGCGGCAAATGCGGCCTCGTCGTAGCCGTTGGGGATAACGGTGATCCTGTCCGGGTCGAGGTCAGGAAATTGCCGGAGGTACTCGGTGCGCTGGCCGGGGGAGACAACCACGGTTCGGGTGCTGGCCTTCAGGGCCCGCGTCTCGATGCGCCGGGTCGCCTTCCAGGCCAGAGGGTCGGCCGGCTCGTCGGGCTCGGTGAGCAGGTCCCGAATGTCGGCGATCCACGGTAATCCGGACAGCCGGTTCAGGGTGGCGGCGATCCAGTGGGCGGTGACGATGGGAGCGGTCGACCAGATCACCTCCGGGCGGTAGCGGCGGATCATCCGGAGCCCGGCGGGTACCGCCCCGAGCCACCAAGTCCACCAGCGGTCCGGAACCGCCAGTGGCCCCGGATAGGTGCCACGGATGGCCAGATGCCGGGCAGTGTCGAGCGCGAAGGCCCGGGTGACCACCAGGTCCTCCGGTATATCCGCCAGCTGGTGGTCGCTCGTGCGGGGGTAGGCCCGGGGATGGGCCGTTAGGATCAGCGGCTCCCAGCCGAACTCGGGCAGATGGCGCGCGAAGCTCAGAGTCCGAAGAATCCCGCTACTGCCTTGCACGGGCGGGAAATGATAAGCGATCAGGAGGGCCCGGCGGGTCATGGGCCCTCCTGAAGGGGAGGTGCGGCCTCTCCGCCGGTGGTTTCCCCGGCGGCCCGCTGGGCCCAGTGCTCGAGGTGATTCAGGAACGCGGCCTGCTTCTCCTGGAGCGTGAACATGTGGTCAGCCCCGGGCACCACCTGGTGATCGATGTAGGGGCTGCGGTCGAGCCACTGGCGGTAGTCGCCGAGAATCAGGTCGAGCTCGTCAATGCCGCGGTCGCCTTCGGAGTAGAGCAACAGGAGAGGTGTGCCGGGGTCGGCGAACCGCTGGAGGCCCTGCCGGATTTCTGCCGCCTCTGCCGTTGCCAGCGGTTGCCGGCCCCGGTGCGACCCCGCGATCCCGGTCCGCAAGGCACGGGCAATGGCCCGGTAACTCGCTCGGCCGGCAAGCAGCCGGCCCCAACTGCGGGGCTGGCGAAGCGCGGTGCGCAGGTAATAGCGGGCGCCGACGCGCTCCCGGACGTAGCTCTGGGTCTCTTCCGGTTGATCCGTGATCAGGTCCTGGGCGTTGACCATGGCGATTCCTCGAACACCTTCGACGGCGGCGGCAGTGCGGAATGCCACCACAGCGCCAGTGCATATGCCGCCCAGCAGGAATGTCTCGATTCCCCGAGTGTGGGCGAGGAAGTCCATTGCCTCCTGCGTTTCGATCACCGAGCTTTCCCGAAAGGGGCAGGTGTCGTTACGGGCCGGGCTGTCGCCGATGGCGGACAGGTCGAAACGCAGGACGGTGAATCCCAGCCGGGCTAGCCGACGGGCCAGGGTGACATAGAGCCGATTGGGGCCCATCTTGGGGATCAGGCCGGAGTTGAGCAGGACCACGCCGGGCCCGCGACGGGACGCCTCCGATTCCTCGGGCTCGCTGACCACGCCGATGAGGTTCGGCCCGCCGAAGCGAACGCTGTCTTCCCTCATACCGCTCGCTCCCGGATCCATTCAGTGGCCGCTTCGATTACGCCATGCGGCAGGCGGGCCTTGTACGGATTCTGGTTCCAGATCTCTGGATACGGGATCGAACGGTAGGTCAGACTGTCCCCGTCATTTCCCACCTGGGCTGCCCGGTCTTGCTCGCGGCCTTCCTCGGTGCTGTCGATCCATAGCAGGGGATGGTCGGCCAGCCCCTTTAAGACGCCGATGTCGATGGCGCCGATCTCCTCGTAGAGTACGCGCGTCACCGGAAAGCCCAGAAGCTCATCGACTTCCCCGTGGCCACCCCGGTTCCGGAAGCCGGGGGCCCGACCGCCTAGCCAGCCCCGGTGCAGGCGCGCGAGCTCATCGAGGTAGGATTGACCTTGCGCCACGGGATCCCAGAGGACCGCGCCCATCAGCCCCTCCAGCCGGGGAGCCGCCATGGCGGCGAGGGAGCCTCCCAGACGCAGCCCCACAAGGTAGATTCCTTCCACTCCGGCCGCGCGCCGCAACTCTTCGCCGGCCCGCTGGATGCTTTCCACGCACGCGGCCAGAGTCAGCTCTTCGCTTTCCCCGGCCGAGTCGCCGGTACCCAGGTAATCGAAGCGCAGAACGGGCACCCCGCTCTCGGCCAGCTTCTGGGCGGTGTGCTTCAGAGCCCGGTGGGTGAAGATGTGCTCGTGGCCCAGCGGCGGGCAGACGACCACCCCGGCGCTGGCGACTGGGTCTTGCGGCTGGTGCAGGCAGCCGTACAGGTGCTCGCCAGAAAGCCCGAACAGCCGCGGCTGGATGGTAGCGGCGGCCACGGTCGTCAGGCCCGGCTCCGGGGCAGCGGTGCCCCCGTCGGACGCCGCGGCCAGCTGTCCTAGGCTCTGGATCATCATCTGCTCGGCCTCGATCCGGAGGCCGGCCTCTTCCTCCAAGCGGAGGGCCACCTTGACCACTCCCAGCGAGTCACCGCCGAGCTCGAAGAAATTGTCGTGTAGGGAGACGAAGTCTAGGCCGATCTCCTCGCGCCAAGCGCGAGCGATGGCCTCCTCAGTGGCAGTACGCGGTCCCGGTCCTCGGGCCTCTTCGGCGGCGGGCTCGCGGGCCGGCTCGGGCAGGGCCCGGCGGTCTACTTTGCCGCTGCGCATGAGGGGCAGTTCGTCGAGAAGCGTGAAGGAATGGGGGACGATATATTCGGGGATGCGCTCCTTGAGGAAAGCCCGAAGCTCCTGTGGCGAGGGAACCCGTTCTCCGGCCGCTACGGCATACGCGGCCAACCGCCTGCCCTGCTCCGCTTCGTGAAGCGTAACCACAGCCGATTGGAGGTCGGGATGTTTGCCCAGGGCGGCTTCGATCTCGCCCAGCTCCACCCGCAGGCCGCGGATCTTGATCTGGTGGTCGGCGCGTCCCAGGAACTCGATGGTGCCGTCCTGGCGAAACCGTGCCAGATCGCCCGTGTTGTAGAGACGCCCGGGGTGTACCTCGGGGAAGGGGGTCTCGGGGAAAGCGGCCGCGGTTTTCTCGGGGTCGTTGTGGTAGCCCAGGCCCACGCATTCGCCGCCCAGATACAGCATGCCCGCCACGCCGATGGGGACAGGCTGCATGACCTCGTCGAGGATGTAGGCCTTGACGTTGTCGATGGGCCGGCCGATGGGCAGCGGATCCTCGTAGACCGAGCCGACCTCGTAGAAGATGACGCCGATCGAGGTCTCGGTGGGCCCGTAGGTGTTGGTGATGCCGACGCCGGGGCAAAGCTCCTGGAAACGGAAACTGGGCCCGGGACTGAGCGCTTCGCCGCCGATCAGTACCTGGCGAACGGTGGCGAGGCGCTCGCGCATGGCCTCGTCGGTTTTCAGGAAATCGACCAGCAGGTTGAATACCGAGGGCACGAAGTCGGTAACGGTGACCGCGTGGCGCTCGATGAGCTCGGTAATGTGCTGGTAGTCAAAACCAACCATCGGCGAGGGCAGAATGCTTGGGCGACCGTTGATCAGGGGCCAGAAGAACTGCCAGACCGAAGCGTCGAAGATGTGGGCACTGGTCTGCAGGATCACGTCTTCGGGCCCGCAGCCGTAGCGACGGTTCATGTAGGTGAGTCGGTTGACGATCCCCCGGTGGCGGTTGACGGTGCCTTTCGGCTTGCCGGTGGAGCCGGAGGTATAGATCATGTATATGGCATCGTCTGAGGTCAGTCCCGGGACTTCCGGTGGACCGGTTGCAGCCAGTCCGTCCAGGCGAACGGTCAGAGTCTCGGCGTGAGAGGGTAGGGCGGTGGCCGCCTCCACGCCTGGGGTTAGTAGGACCAGCGGTCGCCGCGCGGAGTCGGCAACGATCTGCTCGATCCTGGCGGCCGGCCAATGCACGTCCATGGGCACATAGGCGGCCCCAGACTTGATGACCCCTAGCATCGCCACCGGTAGCTCCAGGCTGCGGTCCATCAGGAGTGAGACGAAATCGCCTCGCCCCAACCCTCGGGCATGCAGTTCCCGGGCGATAGCGTTGGCCCAGCCGTCCACTTGGGCGTAGGTAACAGCGCGGTCCTCGAAGAGGTAAGCGTAGGCCTCGGGGGTCTGGGCGGCCTGCTCGGCAATCAGTTCGTGGAGGCACCGATCGGAAGGATAATAGGCGTCGGTGCGATTGAAATCCTCCACGACCCGCCGACGCTGGTCCGGCGTGAGCAGGGGAAGTTGGCGAAGCTCCTGATCTGGTGCGGCCAGAGCGGAGTCGGCGAGATGGAGGAAGTTTTGTAGCAACTGCTCAGCCGCTTGCGCTTCAAGGAGGTCGGCGTTGTAAGTCAGATGGAAGTCCAGGCGGTCCCCTCGCCGGTCTGCGACGAGGTGGAGATCGAGCGGGGTGGACCGTGGAAGGACGGCAAAGGGAGCGGGTACTTGGCCGTCAGGCTGCTGCCGAAGCTCGAAAAGGACCTGGATGAGCGAAGGCCTGGTAGCGCTGCGAGGGACTTGCAGCTCTCGGACCAGTTCGGTAAACGGGATATCGCCATGGGTTAACGCCTCGGCGCTTTTCCTGCCGACATGCTCCACATGACTGCCGAAGTCGGTTTCCGGGTCCACATCGATGAGGAGTGGAAGCCAGTTCTCCCATGTGCGGCCGACAGGGCTTCCGTCCTCGCCCGGCGAACGCTCAACGGACCAACCCAGGATGAGTTCCTGCTGCCCGGCGTATCGTGCGATAAGTACTGAGAAGGCGGCCAGTAGGGAGACCTCAGGGATCCCCTCCGCGCTCGGCGGCCCTTGGGACAGGCTTCGTTGTAGTCGTTGCGGACCCTCGGCACTCACCAGCCCGTCCCGGTAGGTTCGCCCGGATCTTGCGGAGCGGCCGCCGGGCAACGCGGTTACCGGGGGCTCCCTTCCGAGGGCCGACTTCCAAAAGGCCAACTGCTGTTGGTGACGGGGGGCGAGCCGCCCGCGGGTATCGGGGCCGGGGACGTCAAGTCTGGGGCCTGCGGCGCCGTGGTAGGCCTGCTGGATCCGGACCAAAAAATCCGCAGGCTCCCGGGCGCCCAGTACAAACCGGTGACCTACCAGAACAAGGAAGCAGCGGTCGGGCTCACCACGGACGAGTATGCCGCGGACCAGGGGTGGCGCGGCCAGGTCGAACGGCTGATCGGCCGCGTCCTGGATCCGTTGCCGGCTCTCCTGGGGAGTAGCGGCCTGGACCACCACCCAATCGAAGGCGCAGGAGGCTTCTACCCGTCGGGGCTGTTCGCCGCTCATCTGGGCCCCCCGCTCCAGGCCCTCATGGGCGGCGAGCACCTTCTGGATAACGGCCACCAGAGCCGAACTCGCCACATCTTGGTCTACCTCCATAGCGGCTGCAACATTATGGGCGGAAGTTCCGGGGTGGCTGCGCTCGAACAGCCACACGCCCTCTTGGGCAATGGATACCGGTCGCCCCTGCTGGCTTGAGGTCTTGGAGGTCATGGAGGTTTTGACTAAACTGTCGAAGGGCCAGTGCGGCAACCCTTTTATCCCATTTTTGGCGAACGATTGCCAAGGCCCGGGCTGTCCTTGGGTGGATTCCCTCTCCCGGGGCCGAATCCAGGCCCAGAAACACGAGGTCTGTATCCGTCCGGCGTCGTCAGGGAGAGCCGTTTTGGCCTTTCCGCCCACCGCCTATCTGATCGGAGCCCAGAAGGCGGGGACTACGTACCTCGCGGCGCTTCTGGACCAACACCCGGAAATCCAGGTAAGCCAGCCCAAGGAGCCCCATTTCTTTACACAGCAATGGGAGCGCGGGATCGAGTGGTACCGCTCCTGCTTCCCTGAAGCGGACTCGGCGCGGATCCTCCTGGATGCCTCACCCAGTTACGCCGCCGCTCCCGTGCACCGGGACGCCGAGCTCGCGCGGGGTCGAACCCCCGGCCGGATGGCCGCTGTCCCCCAGCGGATCGCCCAGCTGGTGCCCGAAGCCCGATTCATCTACGTGCTGCGGGATCCAGTCGAGCGCGTCCACTCAGCCTATTGGCACGCCGTGCGCATCGGCGAGGAGGACCGGCCCTTCCGAAAGGCCATCCAGACCGAGCCCAAATACTTGAACATGAGTGACTACTTGGGACAGCTCCACCATTATCTCCGGACCTTTCCGCTTGAGCGGTTCCTGTTTCTGCGATTCGAAGACTTGTGCTCGGATCCCCGGGGTCAGGTGCAGCAGGTGGCCACGTTCTTGGGCGTCGAAGGGTCGCTCGAGGTGTTTACGGAAACTGGCCGCCACACCGGCTATCGGCCAGGAGGGCTTCTGCGGGCCATCCTGGCTGCCCGCAAACAGGTCCCGGGCATGGACTATCTCCAAGAGGCGGTTTGGAAACTGATGCCAGCATGGGCACGCGAGCGGATGCAGCGCCATCTGACCCAGCCTTTGCCGGAGCTCGACCCAGACGACAGGGAGTTGCTCGCGGCCCATTTCGGTCACATGGTGGGCTCTCTACAGGAAGTGACCGGACTGGACCTTTCGGTTTGGCGAAGTGTGAGCGCGGATCGGCCTATTACAAGGAGAAACGGCTTTGTCGCGCCTGAGGAGGGGAGATGAGACGGGACGGAGATACCGGAAATGGATGGCTTAAAAGGAGTCTGTTCGCTCTGCTGCTCGGGGCCATGGAGACCTCCGTGCCGCTCCATGCTGAGGTTCTCTTGGCGGAGCCGGACAACTACCGGGACCTGCTGAGCGCCCTGGAGCCGGGCGACACGCTGGCGCTCGGGGCAGGAACATACACGGAGGGCCTGCCCGTGCACGACCTTATGGGAACGGCCGACGAGCCCATCCATATCGCTGGTCCGGAGGGCGGCCGGGAGGCGATTATCCACGGGCAGCGGGGCAGCAACATCGTCAGCATCGTCGATTCGGCCTACGTCACCGTCCGCAATCTGCGCATCGATGGACGCGGCCTCCCCGTCGATGGCGTCAAGGCGGAGGGCCATGCCGAGTTCGCTCACCATATTACCCTGTCGAACCTCGAGATTCGGAATCTGGCAGATCGTCAATCGATCGTCGGAATATCGACAAAGACGCCCGCCTGGGGCTGGATCGTGCGCGACAACGTCATCGAGGGTGTGGGCACTGGTATGTATTTCGGCGACAGTGACGGCAGCGCGCCCTTCATCGGCGGCCTCATCGAGC
>CAYUKN010000080.1:4919-10455 GCA_964445325.1 uncultured Ectothiorhodospiraceae bacterium | reverse complement strand
GCGATCATCGGGTAGACGTTTTCCGTCTGATCCGTGATGAAGTCGAGGAACGTGAGCTCACCCGGACGCGCCAGCGCATCCCGCAGCGCGTCCTCCACATCCTGGGTGCGATCGACGCGCACCGCACGATGGCCGTAGCTCTCCGTGAGCTTCACGAAGTCGGGCAAGGCATCGACATACGAGTGTGAATAGCGCTTCGAGTAGAAGAACTCCTGCCACTGGCGGACCATGCCCATGTAGCGGTTATTCAGATTGACGACGATAACGGGCAGGTCGTACTGCTTCATCGTCGACAGCTCCTGGATGCACATCTGGATGCTTGCCTCGCCCGTCACACAGATGACCGTCGAATCGCGGTGCGCGAGCTTGGCGCCCATGGCGGCAGGCAGTCCGAAGCCCATCGTCCCGAGCCCGCCCGAATTGATCCAGCGCTTGGGCTCATCGAACTTGTAGAACTGGGCCGCGAACATCTGGTGCTGCCCCACATCGGAGGTGACGTAGGTGTCCATGTGCTTGGTCAGCTCGTAGAGCTTCTCGACGACGTACTGCGGCTTGATCACGTCGCTGTCGCGATCGTAGGCGAGGCAATCGGTGGCCTTCCAGCGCTCGATCTGGTTCCACCAAGTCTCGATCGCCTGGCGATCGGGGCGGCGCTCGCTCGAGCGCACCACCTTGATCATGTCGGTGAGCACGTGCTTGATGTCGCCCACGATCGGCACGTCGACGGTGACGTTCTTCGAGATCGACGCCGGATCGACGTCGATATGGATGATGCGCGCGTGCGGGCAGAAATGCTCGAGCTCGCCGGTCACGCGATCGTCGAAGCGCGCGCCGATGGCGAGCAGCACATCGCACTCGTGCATCGCCATGTTGGCCTCGTAGGTGCCATGCATCCCCAGCATGCCCACGAACTGCGGATCGGAGCCGGGGTATGCGCCCAACCCCATCAACGTATTGGTGATCGGGTAGCCGAGCTCGCGCGTGAGCGTCGTGAGCTCCTCGGAAGCGCCCGAGAGCACGACACCGCCGCCGGTATAGATCATGGGCCGTTGCGCCGAGAGCAACAGGTCCGCCGCCTTGCGGATCTGGCCCGGATGGCCCTTGATCGTCGGGTTGTACGAGCGCATGTGAACGCGCTCGGGATAGTCGAACTCGACCGTGTTGGTCGGTGCCGTGACGTCTTTGGGGATGTCGACGAGCACGGGACCGGGCCGACCGCTGGTGGCGACGTAGAACGCCTTGCGCATGGTCTCGGCGAGATCCTCGACGCGCTTGACCAGGAAGTTGTGCTTGGTGCACGGCCGGGTGATGCCGACTGCGTCGCACTCCTGGAATGCATCCGAGCCGATGGCCTTGGTCGGCACCTGACCCGAGATGACCACCATCGGGATGGAATCCATGTGCGCGGTCGCGAGGCCGGTGACGCAGTTGGTCACGCCCGGGCCCGAGGTGACCAGGCAGACACCGGGCTTGCCGGTCGCCCGGGCATAGCCATCGGCCGCGTGCGTGGCGCCCTGCTCGTGGCGTACGAGGATGTGGTCGACCGCGTCCTGGCGATACAGCGCATCGTAGATATGCAACGCCGCACCGCCGGGATAACCGAAGATGTATTCCACGCCCTCGCGCCGGAGGGCCTCCATCACGATTTCGCCGCCGGACAGTTCCACGGTTGCCTCCTCGTCTGTTGACCGGACTCGTCGCCCTTGAACGCCACGGTGGATGCGCAAACCGCGCATCAAGATACCGGGTGAGCCGACTAGTATAGTAGCTGATCGACCGAATTGCAGCCGTCGCCCGCGTTTGGACATGATCGGCCATGATGTCAATTCGGCCCATGTGCCGCCACGGAGTCAGGCGCCCGACCCGGCTGGCATCGCGCACCCCCGCCCGTGGCGCCCCCACGGAAGCTGTAATGGGCAGCGCGCGTCAATGCGCCCATAATACCCGCCTGGTCCGGATGGACGAGCCCTGCGGGGCCGGGAGGCTCGTGTGGCCAAGTGGTGGTCGCACCAACTGGCTGGCTTGCTGATCGCCGCGGCGCTGGCGTTCGCGCCGGGCGCGCATGCCGACGTCGAGCTACCGTCGATCGGCGACCCGGTCAATCAAGTCCTCTCGCCCGAGGCGGAGGCGGCGATCGGCGCCCGCATGATGGCGCGGGCGCAGCGCCACTTGGATCTCAACCGGGATCCCGAGATCGCCGCTTACCTCGACGGGCTCGGAGGGCGCCTCGCGCGCGTGATCGACGATCCCCCGTTCGAACGGATGACGTTTTTCCTCGTCTACAGCGACGGCATCAACGCATTCGCCGCGCCCGGCGGCTACATCGGGATCAACAGCGGGCTCTTCCGGGCGGCGGAGAACGAGGCCCAGTTAGCGGGCGTGCTCGCCCACGAGATCGCGCATGTGACCCAGCGCCACCTGGCCAAGGCCTTCGCGGCCAACCAGCGCAACCAGTACAAGACCCTGGCGGCGGTGCTCGCCGGCATCCTGTTGGCCGGAGAGAACCCCCAGGCGGCCCAGGCCGCGATTGCAACCGGCCAGGCCAGCGAGGCCCAGCGCCGCATCAACTACACCCGCTCGAACGAGTACGAGGCCGATCGCATCGGGATCCAGACGCTGGCACGCGCCGGCTTCGACCCGGCCGGCATGGCCGGCATGTTCGAGATCCTGCGTGGCGCCGGCGGCGGCGACGCCACCCCGGAATTCCTGCGGACCCACCCGATCTCGACCAACCGGATCGCCGAGGCCAAGAGCCGTGCGGCCCGGATCGAGGCGGGCGAGCGCCGCCGCGACTCGCTCGTGTTCCACCTGATCAAGCGCCGTATCGCCGTGCAGCGTACCGACGATCCCGAGCGGCTCGCGCGCCAGTGGCGTGACGAGGCCCCCGCAGCCACCTCCTACAGGGCGCTTGCCCATCGCTACGGACTGGCGCTGCTCGACCTGAGCCGCGGCGCCAGCGATCGCGCCATCGAGCGCTTGCGCGCCCTGCGCGACGACGCGCCCGATCAGCGCCACTATGGCCTGGCCCTGGCGCGGGCCCATGCCCAGCGCGGCGACATCGCCACTGCACTGGAGGTCTGGCGCCACTTCGACGCGCTGTACCCGCGCTCATTGCCCGTCACGGCCGTCGGTGCCGATTTGCTCACCGCCGATGGCCGGACCGGCGAGGCCGTGGCGCACTTGACCCAGTATGTCCGTGACCACCCCGATCCGCCCGCGATCGCGTGGCGCCGCCTCGCCCAAGCCGCCGACGCCGACGGGCGCAGCGTGCGCAGTCACGAGGCATTGGGCGAGTATTACGCGCGCACGGGCCGGCTGGACGAGTCCGCGCGCCAACTCGAGCTGGCGCTCGATGGCGCGGCGGAGGATTCCAGCGACGCCAAGCGCATCCAGGCGCGCCTCGACCAAGTCCGGGCGCTGCAGCAGCGACAGATGGCGCGCATACCGTGACACGGGCCCCATGCTTTCAGCGAGCGCCGGGGCGGGCTATCATCAGCGGCGTCCGCACGCCGTCGCCCGGCGTGCCACCGATTACCGACGGTCCTGGCGAGCGCGCACCACGCCGGTCCCGGGGCGTACGCAAGCTATAGGAGCCGCAATATGAAACGCACGCCGTCTTTGCTCGCTTGTGCCGGTGCCCTGACGCTGCTTAGCCAACCGGCCGCAGCCGACGGGCATCTCGAGGACTACGTGTTCGATAAAGGCCACACCGATATCGAGTTCTACTGGAACCACTTCGGCTTCTCCACGACAAGCGCGGAGTTCGAATCCTTCTCGGGCAATCTCATGTTCGACGAGGAAGATCCCACCAACAGCGAGGTCTCGGTAACGATCGACATGGCGTCGGTGGATAGTGGCTTCGAGACGTTCAACGACCACCTTCGCGAGAAGGAGGAGTGGTTCAACGTCGCCGAGTACCCCGAAGCGACGTTCGAGAGCTCCGAAATCGCGCGCAAGGGCGATCAACGCTACGCGGTCACCGGCGACCTCACGCTCAAGGGCGTCACGCGCGAGGTGACGCTCGACGCCAAAATCAACAAGATCGGCATGCACCCGATCAGCGAGGCCAAGACCATCGGTTTCGACGCAGAGACCACCGTCAAGCGCAGCAATTTCAATCTCGGCAAGTACGCCCCCAATGTCGGTGACGAGGTGACCATCGAGATCTCGTCCGAGATGCAACGCGAGGCGGATCTCTGAGCATAAAGCCGGGCGGCGGACCGGGCCCGTGTTCGGTCCGCTTCGGAGAGGCTGCGTATGCCGCTGATCAACACTAGGCGTAACTGGGGAGCAATCGCCAAGCTATTCCACTGGTTGATCGCGCTCTTGATCCTGACGAATCTGGGGCTGGGCTACTGGGCGGATAGCCTGGATATCTCGCCCACGAAGGTGGAGGCGTTCTACTGGCACAAGACGATCGGTCTGACCGTGCTCTGGCTCGCCGGGCTACGCCTTCTGTGGCGTTTCACGAATCCGACCCCCCGGATGCCACCCGAAATGGCGGGGTGGGAGCGTGCCCTGGCCCACGCATCGCATCTGTTGTTGTACCTGTTGATGGTGGCGATGCCTCTGTCGGGCTGGGTGATCCACTCGACTGCCAATTTCCCGCTCGATCTCTACGGGGTACTCGCTGTCCCCGATATCGTGCCGGCGGGTATCGACGAGGCGTGGGCCGAGCAATGGGCGAAGACGGCGCACTACTGGATGTTCATCGCGATTTGCGTGCTCGTCGCGATCCACGCCCTCGGCGCGCTCAAGCACCACTTCCTCAATGGCGACAAGGTGTTGCTGCGGATGCTGCCGTTTACGCGCGCAACCGATCCGATTCGGGGGCAATGACATCGATGCGAGCGCTTGCGCATGGCGCACTGCTCGGGCTCACTTGTGTGTTGCTCACGCCGAGCGCCTTGGGCGGCAACTGGAAGGTCATCCACGACGACAGCCGCCTGGGTTTTACCGCGGTGCAGACGGGCAGTGAGTTCGAGGGGACATTCGACTTTACTGCCGACATGACCTTTCATCGACAGCGTCCCGAGGACAGTGCATTCGACGTCGAGGTCGACGTCACGAGTGTCGATACCGGCTCACGCCAGCGCGACACGACCCTTGCCGACAAGACCTGGTTCTGGTTCGACCAATATCCGACCGCACACTTCGAGACCACGCGCATCCGGCGACGGGGCGGCGATGAGTACGTTGCCATCGCCGACCTCACGATCAAGGACAACACCCACGAGGTCGAGCTGCCGTTCACCTGGAAGCAGGACGGCGAGGTCGCGACCATGGAGGGCACTGTAAAGGCCGTGATGCAGGGCGGGCTGACCATGGATCGAACGCGCTGGCAGGTCGGCACCGGCGAGTGGTCCGAGGGCGACACGGTCGGGCGGCGCGTCGACGTCCACGTCGATCTGACGCTGCATCACCAAGGCGACGGTTGACCCCGCTGGCAGCCGCAGCGCGCCCAGTCGCGCTTCGCCGGCCCGACCGGCGGACGACCATGGCGCGCCGCGGCGCGAGCGCACCGGGGCCCACGTCG
>CAYUKN010000080.1:0-4819 GCA_964445325.1 uncultured Ectothiorhodospiraceae bacterium | reverse complement strand
CGCGCGGGCGGCTGGCGCTACACCGCCGCCGATGACGCCGCGGCCCGCCCCCGTCCGGCCCGTCGCGTCTCCGCCGTGATGGATCGCCGGCGCGGCCCGGGTGCGTATCCATGGCCCCAGTGAGCGCGCACGTGAACCCGACCGCAAGCCCCGCTCAGATGCCGTTTCTGCTGCCCGAGCGACGCACCCCCGGTGTCGGCGTGCATGCAGCGGGTTTCGCTGTCGTCATGCTCGCGGCCGAGCTCGGCCGCACGTTCTGGGTGGGCTCGACGGAGGCCGCCCTGATCTGGCCACCGGCCGGGCTCGCGCTCGGCTTGGCGATCGCCTACGGCATGCGGATCCTGCCCGCCATGGCGGCCGGCTTGTTCCTTTGGGCCGTCGTGATCCGTGGTCTGCCGTTCGACGTGTGGCTCCTGCCCGCGCTCGCGCTGATGCTGGGCCCTATGGCGGCGATACTCGTGCTCGACCGCGTCCATCGAGCGGCACAGCAACGCGGCCCGATCGGCGAGCTGTTGGCCTTCTGGGGCGCCGGCCTGGTCGTCGGCGTGGGGATATCTTCGCTCATCGGCGCGGCCAACATGGCCGTTCACGGCTTGTTCGCCGATCTCGGCTTTGCCTCTTTGTGGGCCGCTTACTGGATTTCCGAGGCATTCGGTACCCTCATCTTCGCGCCTTTGACGCTGCGCGTCACGGCGGCCGCGCGCCACCCCCAGGCATTGCCCGGGCAACGCTGGCTCGCGGCCCATGCGCTGTGGCTGATCGCGCTCGCCGCCCTGGCGGCAGCCCAATCGGCATTGGCGCGTTACGGCGCGCCTGCATTCGCCGAGGCGCTGAGCTACTTCTACTTCCCCTTGCTGGCGGTGTGCGCCGGGCTGGGCAGCGCCCTGTTCACCGACGCGATGATCGCACTGGTCGGCACCGGGATCGTCACGCTGACGTTGCTCGGCGGCGGTCAGCTGGCGCCCCCCGAGTCGAACTTCGAGCTCGTCGACACGATCCTGCTGGTCACGGCCGTGACCATCATGACCCAATTGCTGAGCGCGATGGCGGAATTGCTTCGGCGCCACCTGGCGGCCGAGCGCGAGGCCGCCCGGCGTGACTTCCTCACCGGCCTGGGCAACGAGCGCGCCTTGGCCCAGGGGTTGTCGTCGCGCTCGCCCCAGGGGGGCGTGCTGGCGCTGCTCGACGTCTCGGCGATCCGTCGCGCGGTGGACCTGCTCGGGCTCGCCCGCGCGGACGACCTCGAGCGCCACATCGCCGGCACGGTGGCCCGGCACTGCGGGCGTGCCCATGCGGTCGTGCGCGTCGGGCGCGGCTTGTACGGCGTACTGTGGCCACGCGAAGCGTCGGGCTCGGCCGAACGAGCCATCCAGGATTGCTACGGGGCCCTCGATGGCATCCGCTTCCAGGAGGGCGAGGTCCCGTTGACCCTGCGGCCCGCCATCGGCGCCCTGTCGATCGACCAGGCCACCAGCACCGCCGACGACTTGCTCGCCATGGCCAGCCAAGCGCTGCAGCGCGCGAGCCAGTCGCCCGGAAGGCGCCTGGCCTGGGAGCGCGCCGACCCCGCGCTCTTGCAGTGGCCCCGCGAGGACCAGGATCGAGCCGAGCACCTACGGGGCGCCTTGCGTAGCGATGCGGGCTTTACCTTGTTGGCCCAGCCCATCGTGCCGCTCCAGCCGGAGGCCCCGACGCCGCCCTTCCATGAGCTGCTGTTGCGGATGCCGCGCGCCGACGGCGGCATGACGAGCCCGGCCGAGTTCCTCGCGCTGGCGGCGCGCCACGGTCTGATGCCCGAGATCGACCGGTGGGTCATCAACCGCGGTCTCGAGCTCTCCGCCACCTATGGCTGCCGTATCTCGATCAATCTATCGGGGGCGAGTCTGGCCGACGACGGCCTCGTCGACTGGATCGAGCAGCAACGCGCGACACATGGCGCCGATCCCGGCGCGATCTGCTTCGAGATCACCGAGACCGAATCGATCCAGGGATTCGAGCCCGCGTGGCGTATCGTCACGCGGCTGCGCGAGCGCGGCTATCGCGTGGCTTTGGACGATTTCGGTACCGGACTGGCCAGCTTCGAGTATCTACGCAATCTGCCCTTCGATTTCGTCAAGATCGACGGGAGCTTCGTGCGCGCGGCCATGACCTCGCCGACCGACCAGGCCATGGTGGAGGCCATCCACTCGGTCGCCGCGACGGCCGGCCTGCTCACCATCGCCGAGTTCGTCGAGGACGAGGCCACGCGCGCCTGGCTCGCCCGCCTGGGCGTCGATTACGGCCAGGGTTATGGTCTCGGCCGGCCGGTCGCCACCGAGGCCGCGTTCGGCTGAGAACCACCACCGATCCATCTTTACTCGACCATCCTCGCCCCGCTAGGCTCGCTCCGTCCGGCGGCTTGCCGGCACGCGTGTCCAGCCCGAATCACAGGAGATCCTCATGCTGGTGACCAACATGGAGATCGTGCCCGGCAAGCGGGTCAAAAAGCACCTCGGCCTCGTCCAGGGCAGCACCGTGCGCGCCAAGCACGCGGGGCGGGACTTGATGGCGGGCTTCAAGAACGTGTTCGGCGGCGAGCTCCGTGGCTACACCGAGCTGCTGCAAGACGCCCGTGACAACGCCATCGAGCGCTTGACGCAGCAGGCCGAGGCCGCCGGCGGCAACGCCGTGGTCAACGTGCGTTTCTCCACCTCGGCGATCACCGCCGGTGCCTCGGAGATCCTCGCCTACGGCACGGCGGTCGTGCTCGAGGACATGTAGAGCAGATCCATGATCGAGCTGATCGTCCTGGCGACGTTGATCGTCCTCGGCTTCGTGTTCGGCCGCATGGCCGAGCGACGCCATTACCGCTCGATCCAGCAGCGCGAGCGCGCGTATCGCCAACTCGTCATCGTGCCGGGGCGGGTACTGCCCAATGACTTCGCCCATCACGAGAGCCGCCTCGTGCGCGGCAATGTCGTGATCTCGATCGATTACTTCAAAGGCCTGCTCGCGAGTCTGCGCAACCTGGTCGGCGGCGACGTCAGCGCTTTCGAATCCCTGCTCGATCGCGCGCGCCGCGAGGCGATCCTGCGGATGCAGGAGGAGGCACGTGGGCACGGGGCCGATGCCGTTTTCAACATGAAATTCGAGACGAGCCGTGTCTCGGGCAACGCCGGCGACAGCATCGGCTCGATCGAGGTACTCGCCTACGGCACCGCCTTGATTCCGCCCTCTCATGAAACCACCCGAGGCTAATCCGCAACCCGCCGAGGGCATCAATAGCAAGGCCTCCTCGGGCCTGGGCGAGTTCGCCAAGCTGCTGCTGGGCCTGGGTCTGGCCGCCGCGCTGGCCACGGCCGCCCTGGTCGCCGCCATCGGCTGGCTCGCGCCCTACATACCGTTTGCCTGGGAGGAAGCGGTCGCCGGCGAAGTCACACCGGTCGAGACAACGCCCGACGCCGAGGCGCAGGCGGCGCTGCGCGAGCTCACCGATGGGCTCGTCGCCGCGGCCGATCTCCCGCCATCGATCTCGGTGCGGGTGCATTTGAGCGACCATGCGACGCCCAACGCCTTCGCCACGCTGGGCGGCCACATTGTCGTCACCCGGGGCCTGGTCGAGGCAGTCTCGTCGGAAAATGCGCTGGCGATGGTGATCGCCCACGAGATCGCGCACATCGCCGAGCGCCACCCCATACAGGCCTTGGGTCGGGGCGCGGTGCTGCAAGTCGTCTGGTCGGCGCTGGCCGGCGCCACGGGCCAGGCGGCCGTCCAACGGGTACTGGGCAAGGCGGGGCTGCTGACGCTGCTTCGGTTCAACCGGGAGATGGAGCGCGAGGCCGACCGGGCTGCGCTGGCCACGCTCGAGCGCTACTTCGGCCATACCGCCGGCGCCGCTGAATTCTTTCGCCGGATCCAGGCACGCGCCGACGGGGGTGCATGGGCCGACTTCCTGCGCACACACCCTGCGCCGGACGAGCGCATCGAGTCGATCGAGGCGCGATCGACTGCGACCGGCGGCGAGCCCGAGGCGCTGGCGGCCCCGCTGCAGCGCCTCGGTGCGGACGCGAGTGGCTCGTGAGCCCGTGCAGCACGGCTCCTTTCGCGCCCGACCTGCTGACGACGGCTGCTGCAAGGCCCCGGCCGGCGTTTCCGGACGAACCGCGATCAGAGAGCCGACCGCTACGCCACGGGTGACCCCGGGGCGCTCGATACCGAGGCAGTGGCCAACACGCCCATCGCCGCGCGGGCCCGCGCGGGAACACGACGCCGCGAGCACGGCGCCATCAAGGCGCAGCTTGCAGCCAAGACCGGCATCGTCGGGCGGATAGTGCGGTCCGCGCCGCCACCCCGCGTTCTTGCGGTAACGAGCTCGCCACTCTGGCGAGGGGCGTCCACAAGTGCTCGCCGCCCGGAGGCGCAAAGGCCTGCATTGCATAGACCCGCGCGCGTGCGGCCGCGATTGCGACCACACCCACCCGACGACGACCCCATCACCATCGAGCAGACCTGCGCCCGGGATCGCGTCGAGCCGGTCCCGGACGGCACGGTCACCGAACCAGCGCCACACGGCGGCTCGCGCCGTCCCCGCATGCGCATCCGGTTGGCGGCCGCCCCGCAAGATCGCGCCCACGGTGGCAACTCGGCCGCATCATCCCGGGCCCGCGAGCCCGCTACAACCAGGCAACCGCCGAGCGCGGCCCCGGCAGAGGCCCCAGCGCGAGCGACTGGGAAACCCCTGAGCGCCTCTGTATAATCCGGTCCGCTCCGGGCCGTTAGCTCAGTTGGCAGAGCTCCGGACTTTTAATCCGGGAGTCGCAGGTTCGAGCCCTGCACGGCC
>CAYUKN010000079.1:0-10526 GCA_964445325.1 uncultured Ectothiorhodospiraceae bacterium | reverse complement strand
CCTAGCCGGCGTCCGGCGCGCTCGCAGTAGATGGACGCACTCGACCGCCCGTGGCGATCCACGCGACCGAGCTCCGCGGCGAAGCGGGCGCGGCGTGGGCAATTGGGGACCGAGCACGGTTGGGGCCGCGTCCATCGAGCGGCGCCGATGCGGGCGCGCCGAAGAGGCTGCGCCAGCGCCTACGATCCAGGCCCCGGGCACATACGGTCCGTACAACGGCGCCGCGCGCGGGCCCAGCGGGAAAGGCTGGATCCGGTCCGAGCCCGTTACCGGGTCAACGGATACCCCAGGCGCTCGAGATCGACGGCGATCTCGTCGAGTATGGTCGGATCGTCGATCGTTGCCGGGACGGTGTAGTCGTTGCCATTGGCGATGCTGCGCATGGTGCTGCGCAGGGTCTTGCCCGAGCGCGTTTTGGGCAGGCGCTTGACCATCACGCAGTGACGGAAGGCGGCCACGGGGCCGATCTCGTCGCGTACGCGTGCGACGAGTTCGTCGACGAGCTCGCTCTCGCGGCGCTCGACGCCCTTGCTGGCGATGACGAGGCCGACGGGGAGCTGGCCCTTGTCGGGATCGTCGACTCCGAAGACCGCGGCCTCGGCGACATCGGGATGGCCGGCCAGAACCTCCTCGATACCCCCGGTCGACAGCCGATGGCCGGCGACGTTGATGACGTCGTCGATGCGGCTCATGACGTGGACATAGCCGTCGGCGTCGATGAGGCCGGAGTCGCCCGAGAGGTAATAGCCGGGATAGCGCGACAGATAATGCTCGCGGTGGCCCTCGCGGTTGTTCCACAGCGTGACGAAAGTCCCCGGCGGTAGTGGCAGGCGCACGGCGACGTTACCCAGCTCGCCCCGCGGGCGGTCGTGACCGGCCTCGTCGAGGACGTGGACGTCGTGGCCGGGCATGGGCACCCCGGCCGAGCCGACGCGCACGGGGAGGCGCTCGATGCCGAACGGATAGCCGGTGATCGGCCACCCCGTCTCGGTTTGCCACCAGTGATCGAGCACGGGAACGCCAAGCACCCGCTCGCCCCAGTGCACGCTGTCGGGATCGGAGCGCTCGCCGGCGACGAAGAAGGCCTGCAGGGAAGACAGGTGATAGCCGGCGGCGATCGACCCGTCCGGGTCCTCCTTCTTGATCGCCCGCAGCGCGGTGGGCGCAGTGAACAGGGTGCGTACCCCGTAGTCGTCGACCACGCGCCAGAAAGCCCCGGCGTCGGGCGTGCCCACGGGCTTGCCCTCGAACACCACGGTCGTATTGCGGTTCAGCAGCGGCCCGTAGACGATGTAGGAATGGCCCACGACCCAGCCGATGTCGGAGGCGCTCCAGTAGACCTCGCCGGGGGCCACGCCGTAGACGTTGCGCATGGTCCACTGCAGCGCCACCGCGTGGCCCCCGTTGTCGCGCACCACACCCTTGGGGCGGCCTGACGTGCCGGAGGTATAGAGGATATAGAGCGGGTGGTTGGCATCGACCGGCACGCACGCCGCGGGTGCCGCGGCGGCGACCGTCTCCGCCCAATCGAGGTCGCGTCCGGGGCGCAGCTCGCAGGGCCGGGTCGGGCGCTGCAGGATCAGGCAGCGCTCGACCGTATGCGTCGCGCCATCCAGCGCCCGCTCGAGCAGCTCGTGGTAGTCGACGATGCCGCCGGGCTCGACCCCGCACGAGGCCGAAAGCACCAGCTTGGGCAGGGCATCGTCGATGCGCTTGGCGAGCTCGGGGCCGCCGAAGCCACCGAAGACGACCGAGTGGATGGCGCCGATCCGCGCGCAGGCCAGCATGGCCATGACGGCCTCGGGCACCATCGGCATGTAGATGACCACACGGTCGCCCGTCTCGACGCCGAGGTCGCGCAGCGCGCCGGCGAGCCTTGCCACGGCGTCGCGCAGGCCGGCGTAGTCATGACGCGCGCTCTGGCCCGTCACCGGGCTGTCCCAGATGAGGGCGGTCTGGTCGCCGTGGCCGGCCTCGACGTGGCGGTCGAGGGCGTTGTAGCAGGTGTTGAGGCGCCCGCCGGCGAACCAGCGGTAGAACGGGGCATCGCTGTCGTCCAGGACGCGGTCCCAGCGGCGGTCCCAGGCGATCTGCTCGCCAAGCTCGCCCCAGAAGCCCTCGGGATCGTCCAGTGAGCGCTGATGGATGGCGTCGTACGGCGTCATCACATGTCCCCCTTGCCCTATCGGGGCGGCTCGTGCCCTGGCCATGCCGCTTGTGCGGTCGTGCCCGGACGATGGACGCATGCAGGCCGTTGCGGGTCAAGCGGCGCGTCGCCGCGTTCGGCAGGGGCCGGGTATGCCGCGAGACGGGGCAATGGGTGAGCGCCCATTGAGTCCGGGTCCCGTTGACCCTCGTGGCAACGCACGCGCTCTCCGCCGGCCGTCGATCCTCAAGGGCGATCCCGTCGCCGCGTTGACACCGTCGAGTGAAACGCATGGGCATCCGTAGCGCTGCCGTTGCCTTGATGGTGACGGCGAACGCGCTCCACGCCGAATCATCGAGTCGTCACGATCAGGGCAGTGAGCGCGGCGGCCAATCGATGGGCGGCGGTGGTCGCGAGCGCGGCGGCCGGAGCATGGGGCAATCGAGCGGTATGGGCATGTCGATGGCGCGCACCCGTTCGTCCGGCGCAACGGCACGCCGGAGCCGTATCAGTCCACGGCGGAGCCGCTCGAGGCGAAGCAACGCCACATGACCGGGAGGCGGGCGGCAGTAGCAAAGGCGGGCAACAATCGTGACCCGCTTTGATTGTTTTGCCCGTGCGCCTCCAGCGACGTGCTGGTACGGATTCGCTCGTGGGCGGGGTTGTGTTTAACTGCCGACACTGTGTTGCGGGCGCACCCCGCCGAGCGGCAGCGTCGAGCCCTGCTGTAACAGCCAGAAAAAGTCCTCCGAGACCAGGGGAAGCGAATAGTAGAAGCCTTGTCCGAGGCGAGCCCCCTCGGCTAGCAGCGCGTCGCGTACCTGGGTATTCTCAACACCCTCGGCTACTACCGCGGCACCGACCGCCTGGGCCAGCGTCATCACCGTGCGCACGATCTTGCGGCTGTAGTCGTCGTCGAGCATGGACTGCACGAATCCCTTGTCGATCTTGATCTCGTCGAACGGATACTGCTGAAGATACAGTAGTGACGAATACCCGGTGCCGAAGTCGTCCAGCGACAGCCGCACCCCCATTGCGTGCAAGGTTTTGAGCTGGTTCTTGAGGTGGTCCGACGCTTGCTCGAAAACGCTCTCGGTGATCTCCAGCGACAACGCCCAGGGCGGGATGTCGAACGTCTCGAGCGCCTGGCGCACAGTCTCGGCGAAATCACCACCAGTGAATTGCGCCAGCGATACGTTGACCGCCACCGGTACGAGGGCGAGGCCCTCGCGGCGCCACGCCGCAGCCCGCCGACAGGCCTCGTGTAGCGCCCAGTCACCGATGCGTCCGATGAGCTGACTCTGCTCGGCGATGGGTATGAATACGTCCGGCCGTTGCAACCCGCGATCCGGGTGATTCCACCGAATCAGTGCCTCGGCACTGATCAGGCGGCCATGTTCCAGCTCGACCTTGGGCTGGAAATGCAGCTCGAACTCGTCTGTCTCGAGCGCGCGGCGCAGCTCGCGCGTGAGCGTAATGCGGCGCTGTGTGTCCGCGTCGAGCTCGGGCGTGTAGCGCTGCCAGAGCCCGCGGGTATGGCCATCGCTGTTGACGAACAGCGCCAACTCGGCCTCGCGTATGAACTCCTCGATGCTGCGACCTCGCTCGCCGAGCACGCTGTAGCCAAAACGCGCGCCCACATCGATTGCGACGTCCTCGATCTGGAAAGTCTGCTCGAAGACCCGGGTCAGGGCTTCACGCTTTTGTGCGGCCTCGGTCTCGGACTGGGCGGGCAAGAAAACCGCGAACTCGTCGCCGCCGATGCGCGCGACCACGGCGTCGTCGCCGGCCCGGGTGGCGAGGCGGTGGCTCACCTGGACCAGCAACGCGTCACCGGCGCCGTAGCCGTAGGCATCGTTGATATCGCGCTGGCGATTGAGATCGAGCAGTACCACCGCCGCATCCGGTTGCCACCCAGTGCTCGTCAACTGTTCGGTTACGTGATGGATGAAGCCATTGCGCGAGGGCAGGCGTGTGAGCGCGTCCTCGTAGGCGAGGCGCGTGAGCTCTTGCTCGGCACGCTTGCGCTCGCTGATGTCGATGTGCATCACGACGGCGCCGTGGTACCGGCCGCTCATGTCATCGGGTACGAGGCGTCGCGCCTCGACGCGGTACCAGCGGAACTCGTTCGGCCCATGACAAGGGTACTCGAGGGCGAACGATCCCTGCTCGCCCGACAGCAGCGTGCGCAGCTCGGCGGCGACTGTCGCGGCCTCTTGGGCGCACTCGCCGGTAGCCTGCTCGCAGACCGCGAGGTAATTCACGCCAACGCCGAAGTCCGGGTCCGCAATCGCGTTATCGTGACCGAATGCGCGCCAACGCTCGTTGACGTCGACCACGTTGCCTTCGCCGTCGAGCAGGGCGATGTGCGCCGGCAGCGCGTTGATCAGCGCTTGCCGCGCCGAGAGCGTGGTGCGTAGCTCATCGCGAGAAGCGCGCAGCTCCGCCTCGATGCGCTTGAACTCGGTTATCTCCTCCTTGATCGCGACGTAGTTGACGATTCGGCCGGCGTCGTCCTTGAGCGGGGAGATGTACTCGTACTCCCAGTAGAGCTCACCGTTTTTGCGCCGATTCTGGATCTCGCCCTGCCATACCTTGCCCGCCCGGATGCTCGACCAGAGATCGCGATAGGTTTCGCGCGGCGTCGTACCGGACCGGAATATCGCCTGGGTCGTGCCGAGCAGTTCGTCACTGGTGTAACCGGATATCGCCTCGGTGCTCGCGTTCGCGTACTCGATGCGTCCGTCGGTGTCGGTCACCGTGATCGCAGCGGGGCTCTGCTCAACGATGTGGACCATCTGGCGCAGCTTCCACTCGCGCTCGTGGCGCTCCGAAATATCCTGGAACGCCCCCTCTAAGCGCACAATACGCCCACTGTCGTCACGGACGGGGACGCCCGTCGTACGGACCCACTTGCGCCGGCCATCGGCGGCGATGATCTGGAGCTCCTCGTCGTAGGGCTCGCCGTGCTCGGCGCACTGGGTGACGAGCCACCGGATGCGCTCGTGCCACTCTGGCGGATAGAAGTCGATGGCTTCTTCGAGATCCGGTGTGTACGTCGTGGGTACGCCGTGGATCTCGGCGACGATATCGGACCACTCGAGCGCGCCCGTTTCCAGGTCCAGGCTCCAGCCCCCCAGGCGCGCCGACCGGCCGGCGAGCTCGACGAGGTGCTGCTGTTTTCGCAGGCGGATCTCGGCCTCTTTGAGCGCGGTAATATCGGTCATGACGTTGCCGACTTGCGTCACCGACCCGTCGGCCGAGGGCAGCGGATAGTAGCGCACCAGGAACTGGCGCCAGCCGAGGCGGTCATAGTGGCGCTGTGCCTCGAATGCCGGGTACTCCCCGGCGAGCGCCCGGTCGATCGGGGGCTTGACCTCGCGCTCGAAGAACTCGCGACTGACCACTTCGCGGATGTCCGCGCCCTCGAGCGCGGTTGGGTTCAGGCCGTACAGATCCGCGTAGCGCTCGGTCGCGAAGGTATAGCGGTAGTCGCTATCGACGATGCAGATCCGGTCCTCGCTGGCCTCGATCAGGCGCTGCTTTTGCTCGCGATCGGCGCGCAGCTCGCGCTCCGCCGTAATATCGCGACCGATCGCGAAGGCATCGGCCTGGCCCGAGCCGTGAAGAGGACCGAGCACGGCCTCGACCAGCGCATGGTGGCCATCGCCCCGGATGGCCTCCCATTCGACACGCTGCGTACCCGTGTGGATGGCGGCATCGATGACCTCGGCGGCCTTGTCGGCGGATGGGCGCCCGTCGGGCTGTCTTGCGGGCGAGACGTCGGTGATCTCGCGCCCGAGGAGCCAATCGCGCGGCCAGCCGAAGGTCTCGGCCGTCTGGGTGTTCGCGTCCACGATGTAGCGCCCATCGCGCAGGAGCAGCACGCCGTCCGGGATGGCCTCGAACAGCGCTTCGTAATCGGCCTGGGCGCGCTCGAGTGCGGTCACGTCGGTGGTGATCACACCGACCAGGCGCTCGTGCTCGGGACCCACGTCGATCGGATGGTAGTTCACTACCAGGTTGCGCGCGCCGAGCGCCGGGAAGTCCATGACGAACTCGAAGGTGCGCTGCTCACCGGCCATGCACGCAGTGAGCGCCTCGGCGATTTGGGCGAATGCATCCGCGCCGATGACCTCGCTCACGTTCCGGCCCTCGATGCCTTCGGGGGTGGTGGCGAAGCGCTCGGCGTAGGCGCGATTGACGAGTCGGTAGCGCCCATCACGATCCACAATGGCGCAGCCATCGCTGGAGCCCTCCACCAGAGCGCGATACTGCTCGGCCTCCCGATGTGCCGTTTCATGGGCGTCGATGAGGCGGTTGAAGGCGCGAGCGACGTGGGCGAGCTCATCGTTACCCGATACGTGCGCGCGGGCGCCGTGCTCGCCCGCCTCGAGGCGCTCGATGGCAGCGAGGAGAGCGCGCGTGGGCTGGTTGACGCGGCGGCGAAGGAGGGTGAACGCGGCCACACACAGCAGCCCGAAGAGGCCCGCGGCGGCGGCGAATATCGCGCCCAGCCAGAACTGATCCCGAGCCAATGCCTGGCGGCGTTGCTCGACCAGCGCGCGCATCGCGGTGTCGAGCGAGACACCGGCCTCGGCGACGCGTGTGAGGCGGTCCCGCGCGGCGCGCGACATCTCGACGGCCGCGATACCGTCTGCGCCACCGGTGCTCGCCCCGGACTCGGGGGCGGCCTCCGCGCCGGGGCCGACTCGGCTGACCAGGGTCTCGATCTGCCCGATCGCGCGCCGCGCCTCGCCGTATCGTTCGGCGAGCGGCTCGAGCCGGTCCTGGATCGAGTGGGCGCGGCGACGGAAGGCGCGCCATTGTTGCGCATCGCCTCCTTGCGTCAGCAGGGCGTCGCTGGTCGCCGATATCTCGTCAGTGGCGGACTCCAGCGTAGCCAGTTCAGCGAGTGCCGTCTGATGGCGCTGAATCTGGTGGGCGAGCAATAGGCCGAAGCCGGCCAGCGCTGCCAGGCCCATGCCGCAGCCCGCGATGCTGACCGTGGCCAGTCTCACCAAGCGCAAGGCGCCTCCTCCACCGCGCTAGCCAAGCGGGTTGCGCACCACGGCGGCGGATGGGCGGGCGGGGAAGCCCCGGATACGCCGTCGGGTACCTGGATCGGGGGGCGTCTCGAAGCGAGCGTCGCCGTCATCCGCCGTCTCCCTGCGGCGTCGTTCCAACACATAGAACACGGTGAGCGTCCAATCCATGGTTCCACCTGGGTTGGCAGCCCGTAAACGGCGTGCCCGGAAGGTGATCCCGGCCGGTCGCCGATGCGGCCGATGATCGGTGGAGCGAATGTGCCTTGGGCCAACGGCCATGCCCAAGTGTAACGCAATTCTCGGGCCGCACTTCGGTGTACCCGATGCGAGCCGTGGCCCGAGCAGGACCGACCGGTCCCATGCTTGATGAGCGCTTGCCGGTGATGTCGCACGCCGCGGACGTTGCATCGGATACGCGCGCATCAATCGAGCCCGGTTGGCGCGATCGCCTTCCGTGAGGCCCGAAGCCAGGGCGAGCAATAGCGGGTACGTACGGCTTTGTGCAATCGTGCGCCCGCGCGTGGTTCGGGCGACCCCCTCAAGGGCCCGTGTGGGCGCGCTACCCCAACGCGAGCGCGCCCTGCTCGGCGCAGGGCGCTTGCTCAAGCGACGCGGCTTGCAGGCATTGGCGCATTGCCGCGGTATCACACCCGCTCGGGCCGCGCTCGCGCAGCGCCGGTCCGGCGACGGCGTCGTCGCCATACCCCGGACAGCGATCGCCACCGCCAGGGCGAGCAGCGCGCCGCCTTCGCAATCGCACTCGACTGGGAGGCCCTCGCAGAGCTCGATGGCCTGTTGCCGCCGCCGAGCGCGAGGGGCCCGTTGTCGGTGGTGTGACCCCGCGGCAGAGGCAGGCACAGCTGACGAGCGATGGACCGTCAGCGCGGTGGTGTGACGGTTCGATCAGCTCGGGCCACAATACTGGCCAGTGTTCGCGGCATTCGCTGAGCCCCTATGGTGGTCGGCCGTCCTGGCGACATCGCGCATTCGTCAGCCGCTCACGACGGGATTGGAGCGTGCTCATCTCGCGCTGGAGCGCGGTAAGCGTGTCACGAGGGGCGGATCCGGCCGTGCTCGCTCTGGTGGCGGTCGGCATGCTGTTGCCTTGCCCCGGGGTCGCCATGGGCAAGGCCGGTGTGCGCGCAGAATCGTTCGACGACCGCCCATCGCCAGCGGCGCCCGACGATACGGTTGCGGAAACCTCGGCCCCGAAATCTTCGGATGCCTCGCGCTCTAATGACAGGCGCGGCGCGCCCCAAAAAAAGCGCTGGCATTGGCGCTTGATGGACTTTACCCATGCCACGCTCTCGCGAGGTATCGAGGGCACTGCCAAGGGGCTGGACTCATTCTTCGCGACCGAGGAGGCCCTGGAGGAGGCGACCCAGTCGTTCGTCAAGCTGCGCTACGACGCCGAGTGGCGCGAAGCGCGGGGCGTCGAGCCCGAGCTCGAGCTGGATGCCCGCCTCGATCTTCCGGGCACCGAGGATCGCCTCCAGTTGTTGGTCGAATCGGGGCCGCGGAGCATGGTTGAGTCGGATAGCGATGATATGGATCGCGTCCCGGACGACGACGGCGCGTCGGACGAGCAAGACGACGCCGTGTCCCTGGCGATCGAGGGCGGGGTGGCGGGCAAGCGCAAGAAAGTGCGCTGGAAGATCCGTCCTGCGGCGGGCGTTAAATTACGGCTAGAGCCCGATGTATTTGCCCGTGTACGGGCAGTTCGACGGCAACCCCTGGGCAAGTGGACAAGCCGCTCCAGTGCCACCCTGGCGCAATCGTATCGCAAGGGGCTGACCCTGGACGCGTCGCAAGACTTCGATCGTCGATTGACGCGTGATCTGACGTTCCGCGCGCGCACCACCTATGGCTGGTCCCGTGAGGCCGAATTCCAGGGTGCAGGCCATACCTTCACGCTGTACCAAGGCCTGAATGACCGGAACAAGGTGGCTTACGAGGTCGGCGCCTTCGCCAGCGATGTCCCGGATTGGACCATTCAGAACTACGTCGCGCGCATCCGATTGAGAAGCCGGATATACCGGAGCTGGCTTTTCCTGGAGATCTCACCTCGGCTTCAATGGCCCCGTAGCAACGACTTCGAGCAGGAGCGCGCGGTCCTGTTTCGCCTTGAGGCGGTCTTCGGCGAGAAGGCCCTGCGTAAGTCACGTCAAGGCGATCGCCCATGAGCTCGTGATCAGCCCGGCGGTGTCGGCGGCATGTCTGGCCAAAGGTGATCGTGGTAGGCCTGGCCGAAAAGGCTCGTGGCGTTGGGCGACATTCCGGCTACGGTGATGATCATCCGTTGCGGGTCGGGTGACCCGTCGGCGCTAGTGCCGGCGAACGGCTGCATCGAGCGCGTCGCCCGCTGCGCCGCGCGCGCCGGCGTGCACGCGGTGTGCCAGGCCGGCCTTGAGGGGGTCGGCTCCAACCGTCTCGGTCTGTAGCTGCTGCAAGGCCGCGCCCGCGCCGATGGTGAGGAAGCGGCCGCCGGCTTCGAGAACTTGCAGCGCGAGCGCGCGGTGGTGGCGGTGCGGGCCCGTGTCGACGCGGGTGACGGCGGCAATCAGTCCGGATCGAGTGTCCGGTACGTATAGCGGTCGAACGCGCTATCGCCGCCGGCGTCACCACGAGCGATCCCGCCGCTCATGTCTCATCAGGCCCCGGACCAGCCATTGCATGCTTGCCAGCAGCGCTCGACGTGCAGCGCCCATCGAGCGCGACGATTGGACGCAGAGACATGGCGTAGTTGATCGGACTAGTTCGTCGCGGGGATACTATCTCCTTGGCAGCGCCAGGGCCTGCCCATTATTCGTGATCAAATCTGGGGCGCTAAACGTCGCTCGGCGCGACCGCTCCCGGAGGAGGGCTCTTGCAGGAAGCCCCGTTTCGTCCCGATGAGGCCGAGCGCCTCAAGGCGTTGGAAGGGGCCGGTGTGGTCGCCGCCCCGGGCAGTCCCGATTTCGACCGGGTGGCGCGTCTGGCTGCCCAGTTCGCTGAGACACCGATGGCGCTGCTGAATTTCGTCGACGATGAGCGCCAGTGGCACATGGCGCGCATGGGCCCATTCAATACGGCCGGCGTGGATCGCTGCGACTCGTTTTGCGCCCACACCATCGCGGCCGACGAGGTCCTGACCATCCCCGATGCCAAAGCGGATCCGCGCTTCCACGACAATCCGCTCGTCACGGGGGCGCCCCGTATTGGCGCCTACTGCGGGGTGCCCGTGCACGGCCGGACCGGTCATCCCCTCGGCTCGCTCTGTGTACTGGACCACCAAGCGCGCGACTTCGACGACGGGCTCGTCCACGTCCTCAAGGATCTGGCGCGCATCGCCG
>CAYUKN010000078.1:0-10738 GCA_964445325.1 uncultured Ectothiorhodospiraceae bacterium | reverse complement strand
CCGCATCCGGAATCCATCCGGCCTTCCCTTGGACCGGCTAGCGCTTGCCCAGCCACCGCCGACGCAGATCCTGCGGCCAGCGCGCGTCCGTAGCGAAGGGTCTGCGGCCGCGGGGGCGCAATCTCACAGCCCATTCGCGGCTTCCGGTGCGATCCTATGCTCGAACCGCCACGATCCGGCGGCTCGCATAGGAGACGACCATGCGCACGGCGATACCCCGAGGCAAAGCAGCCCGCTCGCGGCCCCCCCGCGTCGCCCTCATCGGCGCGCCGTGCGACGCCGGCGGGCGCGTGCCCGGCACGGACCAGGGCCCGCAAGCGATGCGCTGCGCGGGGCTTGCAGGCGCGCTCGGGCGCAGCGGCTTTGCGGTCGACGACCGCGGTGATGTGACCGGTCCGGCCCCGTCCGGGCGCCCACCGGTCGACGGCTACCGCCATCTCGACGAGGTCGCCGCCTGGTCGGGCGGCGTGCGCGCGGCAGTGGGCGACGCCCTCGCCGACGGCGATGTGCCGCTGGTGATGGGCGGAGACCACTCGGTGGCGATCGGCTCGGTCGCCGCGGTGGCGGCGCACTGCGCCGGCCAACGCCAACCCGTTTGCGTTGTCTGGCTCGACGCCCACGCCGACATGAACACGGGCGCGACCTCGCCGTCGAGCAATGTCCACGGCATGCCCATGGCCGTCGCCTGCGGTCACGGGGCGGCGCCGCTGCTGGATCTCGGCCACGCCCGGCCGATGGTCCCGCCCGAGCACGTCTTCCAGGTGGGCATCCGCTCGGTCGATGCGGCCGAGCAGCGCCTGATCGACGCCAGCGGCATCACCGTCTACTCGATGGAAGACATTCGCCAGCGCGGCATGGACGCCGTCATCGCCGAGATCCTCGCCGCGGTCGAGCGCCTCGACGCCCACCTGCACGTCAGCCTCGATCTCGACTTCGTCGATCCCGCCGACGCCCCGGGCATCGGCACACCCGAGCCGGACGGACCGCACGTCGCCGACGCCCGGGCCGTCATGGACAGGATCCACGCCAGCGGCCGGCTGGGCTCGCTGGATGTGGTCGAGCTCAATCCCGTGCTCGACGAATCCGGGCGCACCGCGCGCATGGGCGTCGAACTCGTCGGGCACCTCTTCGGCGAGGACGTCCTCGCAAAGGTGGTATGAGCATGAACGCCGTCATCGGAGACCGCGCCATCACGGATCGCCCGTCGGCGATCATCGAGCAGACCGAGACCTTCGGTGCGCACAACTACGCCCCGCTGCCCGTGGTGCTCGCCACGGGGGAGGGCTGTTGGCTCGAGGACGTCGACGGTAAGCGCTACCTCGACTGCCTCGCCGCCTATTCCGCGGTCAATCAGGGTCATCGCCATCCGCGCATCCTCAAGGCCCTGACGGACCAGTGCGAGCGGCTGACGCTGACCTCGCGGGCGTTCTACAACGACAGCCTCGGCCCCTTCCTCGAGCGCCTTTGCGGCGTCGTCGGCATGGAGATGGCGCTGCCGGTCAACACGGGCGTCGAAGCCGTCGAGACCGCAGTCAAGCTCGCGCGCAAGTGGGGCTACGAGCACGGCGGCATCGAGCGCGGCCGTGCCGAGGTGATCTGCTGCGACCACAATTTCCACGGGCGCACCCTCATGGGCGTGAGCCTGTCGTCCGATGCGCATTACCACGACGACTTCGGGCCCGTCACGCCGGGCTTTCGCCACGTCGCCTTCGGCGACGTCGACGCACTCGAGGCCGCGATCAATGAGCACACCGCGGCCGTCCTCGTCGAGCCCATCCAGGGCGAGGGCGGGATCGTTGTGCCACCGGCCGGCTACCTGCGGGCGGTGCGCGAGCTATGCGACCGATACGGCATACTCATGATCGCCGACGAGATCCAGACCGGCCTCGGCCGCACCGGCACCCTGTTCTGCCACCAGCACGAGCCCGGTGCCGAGCCGGACGTCATGGTCGTCGGCAAGGCACTGGGCGGGGGGGTCTATCCCGTCTCGGCCTGTCTGGCCTCGCGCGAGGTCATGGGCGTTTTCCGCCCGGGCGACCACGGCAGCACCTTCGGCGGCAATCCGCTGGCGGCCGCCGTGGCCACGGCCGCGCTCGACGTGGTCGTCGACGAGGATCTCGCCGGGCGTGCCCACGAGCTGGGCGAGCGCCTGTTCGCCGGCCTGCGCTCGATCGACAGCGACCGCATCGTCGAGGTGCGCGGGCGCGGCCTGCTCGCGGGCATCGAGATCGCCGAGGCGGCCGGCCCCGCCCGCCCGTTCTGCGAGGCGCTGATGCGCCGCGGCGTGCTGTGCAAGGAGACGCGCGAGCAGGTCCTGCGCCTGGCGCCGCCGCTCGTCATCGAGGCCGACGAGATCGACTGGTTGGTCGAGCAGCTGCGGGCGGTGCTATAGCGACCCTTCACCTGGGCGCGGGTGCCATCAGCGGGGCAAGACCCGCGCGAGCCGAACCGACGCCGCACTGAACCCCGAGGCGGGTGACCGGGCTCGCGCGCGCACAGGCGCAGGGCACTGCGGCTCGGGCACCGCGCAACGAAGCAGCGGCGCGCGCCAGTGGGCGCAACCCCGCCCCGGACCGGATTACGCAGCAGACACCCCACCGCCTAGAGCGGCCGGCATACATCCCGTGCCATGCCCGCGGGGCACGCCTCGTCGCTGTATTTCGTGCTGTAATGCCGTGGGACGCACGAGTCGGCAGCGCGGGGTATGGAGCAGAAAGACCACGGCATCATCACGCCGGGCAGCCACGCGACGCCCGGGCCACAGCCGGGTTCCCCGGTGGATCCCTCGGCCGAGGCCATCTGCGTGCTCGACCGCGAGGGCCGCGTGACCAATCTCAACGCGGTGGCCGAACGACTGATCGGGTGCGCGGCGGCATCGGCCATAGGGCGACCATGCCGGCAACTCCTCCCCCTGGCCAAGCCCAGCGGTGAGCCCTATCCCGAGGCTGAGTATCCCGCCTACGCGACACTCGCCAGCGGTGCCTGCCACCGACTCAACCACAATTTCCTGCGCCACGGCGACGGCAGCCTCACCGCGGTGATGGGCACGACCAGCGCGCTCTACGACGCCGACGGGCGCATCAGCGGGGCGGTCATCGCGTTCGCCAGCGTGGCGGCGAGCACCGAGGAACGGCGTTATCGCTGCCTCGTCGCGGCCCTGTCCGACTTCGTTTGGCGCATGACACCGGACGGCTCCCTCGCCGAGATCAGCCACGCCTGGCTGGAGCTGGTGGGATTCGACTGGGATGACGCGGTCGGCGACGGTTGGCTCGCGGCGATCCATCCCGATGATCATGGTGTTTACCTGGCCGCCTGGCGCCGGGCGCTCGCCGACGGTGCCCCCTTCGAGCACGAGTACCGCCTCACCTGCAGCGACGGGCGCACCCGCTGGTTCGTCGACCGGGCGGTTCCCGTACGCGACGACACCGGCGAGATCCTCGAATGGATTGGCATAGGCCGCGACATCACCGAGCGCCGCGAGGCCGACGACGCGCGCCGCCAGGAGCGCGAGCAATTGCGCACGCTGGTCGAGTCGACCTCCGCGATCCTCTGGGAAGCGGATCCCCAAACGTTCGATTTCACTTATGTCAGCCCGGAAGCCGAGACGCTGCTCGGCTACCCGGCCGAGCAATGGATCCAGGAACCCGGATTCTGGGTCGATCACATGCACCCCGAGGACCGCGAGTGGGCGCCGCAGTTCTGCGCCCGGGCGACCGCCGAGCTGCGCCAGCACACCTTCGACTACCGGATGATCGCCGCTGACGGGACGATCCTGTGGCTGCGCGACGTCGTCAACGTCATCGCCGACGGCGCGCAACCGCTGAAACTCGTGGGCGTGCAGATCGATATCACGCAGACCAAGCAGACCGAGCACCAGCTCGC
Organism: uncultured Ectothiorhodospiraceae bacterium; assembly: GCA_964445325.1. Classification (GTDB taxonomy): domain Bacteria; phylum Pseudomonadota; class Gammaproteobacteria; order XJ16; family Halofilaceae; genus Halofilum. Next base: position 6,856 of record CAYUKN010000078.1, on the reverse strand, counting down.
CTACGTCTCGGGCCTCCAACGCATCCTCGTCGATGCCGCGGAACAGCTGGTGGCGGCGGATGCCGATGAAATCGATACAGCGGTGAACGAGACCCTGCGCCGCATCGGCGAGCATTGCCCGCTCGACCGCAGCTACGTGGTGCGCTTCGACGACGAGCACTGCGCCATGACCATGACCCATGAGTGGCACACCGCGGGCATCGAGTCGCTGCTGGGGCGGCTCGTGCGGCGCCCGCCCACGGCCGTGCCCAGGTTGGTCGAGCGCATGCTGGCCCAACAGGTGCTACATGTTCCGCGCGTCGCCGAGCTGGGCCCGGAGTGGGCCACCGACAGCCAGGTCCACGAGGCGCAGTCGCTCAAGTCCACGCTGATCGTGCCCATCATCGCCGACGACACCGTATACGGGTATGCGGGTTTCGATTCGGTCCATCGCGAGATCGAGTGGTCCGACGATGAGATCCGCCTGCTGCGCGGTCTCGCCGACACGATCGGGGTCACGATCCAACGCGACCGCGCCGACCGCGCGCGCCGCGAGAGCGAGGCCCGGTTCCGCGCGCTCGCCGAGCACCTGCCCGGCGTGGTCTACGAGCGCACCATGCACCCGGACGGCCGGGTCGAGCTGACCTACCTCAGCTCGACCCTCGAAACCCTGTGCGGCATAACGCCCGCCGAAATCATGGCCCATCCGCACACGGTGATGGAGCACATCCACCCGGATGACCGCAGGGCCTACGCCGAGGCGTGGGCGCGCTCGGCAGCGCAATTGTCGCCGCTCGATTTCAGCCACCGCGTCATCACGCGCGACGGCAGGCTGCGGTGGGCGCGCCTGTTGGGACAGCCGCGCAAAAGCGACGACGGCTTGATCACGTGGCACGGGATCACGATCGACGAGACCGACCGGGTCGAGACCGAGGCGCAGCTGCAGGAAAGCAGGGCGCTCCAGGAGATCGCCGGGCGCACCGCCCGGGTGGGCGGCTGGGTCATGGATCTGTTGTCCGGCCAGATCCGGTGGTCGCGTGAGGTCTACGCGATCCACGAGCTCGACCCGGACACGCCCGTGACACTCGAGCGGGCACTCGCGTTCTATCCGCCGCCGTGGAGCGACCACGTTCGCCGGATCTTGACCCGATGTGCCCAGGAGGGCACGCCGTACGACGAGGAAGCGGAGATCGAGACGACAACCGGGCGCCGAGTCTGGGTCCGCATGATCGGCGAGGCGGTACGCGACAACGATGGACGCATCGTGCAGGTACGCGGGGCGATACAGGACGTCACCGAGGAAAAGGAGGCGCGCGAGCAGGCGAACCGTTTGGCCGAGCAACTCACCGACACGCTCGAGAGCATCACGGACGCGTTCTTCACCGTCGATCGCGATTGGCGGATCACGTACGGAAACCAGCAAGCCGAGCGCTTGATGGGCATGGATCGCGAGGAGGTGCTCGGCCGGAATCTGTGGAGTGCCTATCCCGACCTGGTGGGCACGACGGTCGAGCACGAGTACCGCCGAGCGATGAACGAGGGCGACGGCCGCGAGTTCGAGTTCTTCTATCCCGCATTGGGCGCCTGGCTCGAGATTCGAACCTATCCTTCGGCCGACAAGCTGGGCGTGTACTTCCGTGACATCACCGAGCGCAAGCGCGCCCAGGAGGAAATCGAGTACCTGGCGCTGTATGACCCGCTGACGCAGCTGCCCAACCGGCGCCTGCTGCTGGACCGGCTGGAGCACGCGTTGGGCGCCACCGAACGCACGGGCGAGCACGGCGCGCTCCTGTTCCTGGACCTCGACCACTTCAAGACACTCAACGACACGCTCGGCCACGACATCGGCGACCGCATGCTCAACCAGGCCGCACACCGGGTGCGCGAGTGCGTGCGCCGCAGCGACACCGTCGCACGCTTCGGTGGCGACGAATTCTCCGTCATCCTCGAGCACCTCGCCACGGAGCGCCACCAGGCGGCCGAGCGGGCGGAGACGGTCGCCGAGAATATCCGCGCCACACTGGCGAAGCCCTACGATCTGGGCGAGCACGAGCGACACACCACCGTCAGCGTCGGCATTACGCTGTTCGACGACGACAGCGACGCGACGGTCGACGACGTCATGAGGCGCGCCGACCTCGCCATGTACCAGGCCAAGGAGGCCGGCCGCGGCATGGTGCGCGCGTTCGAGCCGTCGATGCGCACGGCGGTGCAATCCCGTGTGGCGCTGGAGAACAACCTGCGCCAGGCCCTGGATGCGGGCGAGATCGCGCCGTGGTTCCAGCCGCAATTCGATAGCGCGGGCCGCGTCATCGGGGCGGAGGCGCTGGCGCGCTGGCTGCCCCGCCAGGGCGACCCGGTAGCGCCGACCGAATTCATCCCGGTCGCCGAGGACACCGGACTGATCGTGGCCCTGGGCGACGCCATGCTCGAGGGCGCATGCCGGCGCATCGCGTCATGGGCAGCGAATCCGGCCCTCGAGACCATCGATGTCTCGGTCAACGTCAGTGCCCTGCAGTTCCACCACCCGGAGTTCGTCGAACGCGTGCGCGCCATCGTCGCGCGCACGGGCGCGCCCGCCGAACGCCTCCGGCTGGAGCTCACCGAGAGCCTGCTACTCGCCGACATCGAGGACACGATCCGCAAGATGACGGCGCTGCGCGCCGACGGCGTGCGCTTCACCCTCGACGACTTCGGGACCGGGTATTCGTCACTGGCCTATCTCAAGCGCCTGCCCCTGGATCAGCTCAAGATCGACCAGAGCTTCGTGCGCGATGCCCTCACCGACGCCAACGACGCCGCCATCGTGCGCACCATCATCGTCCTCGCCCACACCATGGAGATGCAGGTCATCGCCGAGGGCGTCGAGACCGACGCCGTGCGATCGCTTTTGGCCGCCGACGGCTGCATGGCCTATCAAGGCTTCCTCTACAGCCCGGCGGTGCCGGCGGAGCAGTTCGAGGAGATGGCCGCGCGCTACTAATCCGCCGACGCATGGTTGCGCTCAATGACGCCGCGGCCGGCGGCCTCGTCGAGGCCGCTGCATCGGGCGAAACCGGCGGCCCCCGGAGACGCACACAATGATGCTGCACACAGGCTCGCTGGCTTTCAGCGCGCGGGGAAGGCGGCCCAGCCGTTGAGCCAGCTCGACACCGCCCCCGGGCGGAACGCCCCGAGATAGCGCGCGCCCTCGCGCCAGAACTCGCCCTGGGGCACATCGGCGGCCGCCTGCGCCACGGGCGAGCCCGCCGCCGGGTGGAAGTTGGGGTCGTCGAGATCGAACGCCGCGCGCGCCAAGCCGGGATCGCTGCCCAGCCGATGACTCGACCGCCGCAGGAACCGCCCCTCGTCGAAGCCGCCGTCGTCGTCGGCCTCGCCCTCCTCGGACTCGGCCCAGCGCTCACCGTCCGGCCCGATCTCGTGGCCGATCAACCCCGACAATCGCAAGCGACCCGCCGCCACGAGGTCAGCCGTGGCGCGATCGCGGATATCGATGAGCTCGAGCGGGAAACCCGCGACGACCAGATTGCGCAGATCGGCGGCGGTGCCACGCCGAAGCGTTAAGCCGCGCTGGCCGGTGCCGCGCTCACGCGAGCCCAGCAAGGTGACGTTCGCCAGTGTGGGCGACGACCGGGGCCGGGCCCCGTGGTCAGCGCGATTGTTGTCGGCCTCGATGGCGTTGTCGCCGGCGTCGGGTCCCATCTGGACGAGCACGTGCTGGGCGTTGCCCTGCCAGCCCAGATCCCAGTCGAGGCCGTCGTCGCCCGGGCGCGTGATCGCCACGCGCTCGAGGTTGGCGCGACCACCGAAGAGCTCGATGCCGTCGTCCAGCCCCATGTGGACCTGGACATGGCGGACCACCGTCGCCGCGCCGCAACCGCCCAGGGTCAAGCCATTGAGCTCGACGTTGCGTGCCAGCTCGTGGCCGGCGAACTCGATGCGGGCATACGCGAGCACACCGCAGCTGCCGCTCGCGTCCCGACCGCCGAAACCACCGCGTGGGTCATCGGCGGCGATTCCCTCGATGTGGGGCTCGTCCGTGTTGACCGGGGCGTCACCCAACAGCACGACACCGCCCCAGTCGCCGCGGGCGCGCTGGCCTTCGGGCCGGGCCGAGGTGAACACGATCGGGTTATCGCGATCGCCCTCGGCCCGGAGCTCGGCGTCGCGGGTCACCACGAGCGCCGTTCCGGGCTCACCGACGACACGGGCGCCGGGCTCGATCGTCAGCGTCGCCCCGTCGGTGACGAAGACCTTGTCCTCGAGGACGTAGGTGCGCTCACCGCGCCACGTCGTGTCCGCGACGATCTCGCCACCGACGTGCTCGCGGCCGGCCAACAGCTGGGCCAACGGCGCGTTGCCGACGTAGCTCAACAGCAGGCCGGCGAGGGCGGACAACAACAGGGCCGAGGCAGCCCCCATCATCGAGACATGCTTGCCGTGGCGCGGCCGCCGCGCTCCGTCGAGGTTCAGAGCGTCGATGTCGAGCTCGGTCCGGCCGGCGGATTCCCAGGAGACCGGGGTCTCCGCCAGGCGGCCCGTATTGTGGCGAGCAGCCTCGTCGGCGAGACCGCGCACCTCCGTGTTGGCGCTCTGGCGTGCGCCGCCGATCACGCGGGCCCGATAGGCGGGATCGGTCAGCATCCGCCCGAAGCTCACCCGATTGGCGTCGGCGTCGCCGTGGCGCGCGATGGCGCAGCGCAAGTCCCAAAGCGCCTGCGACAACGCCATCCGATCCTGCGTGTCGTCCGCTTCATTGGTCATGGCCGTACCCACGTGATGCTGGATGCGCTCACGAATGATCCGGCCCGAGATTGCGCAGCGCTGAACGCGCAGTCACAGCGCGATGAAGAATCGCCCCGAACGCCCCTGTGGCCAGCGACAGACGCCATCGGCATGCGGCGCGCTGTAGCGCTACTGCAATGCGCACGCTGTAGCTTGCACGCAGTGCTTCCACGACGACGGGCAACGGTGTAATGGCCACTCGGCACTTGCTACAGGACGCCGTTCGCGACGGCCGTTCGAAGGGCTACATCGCGGATCGTTGCGATGATGCGTTCGCTTTCCTTTTCCGGGGACTGGTTTACGCGCAGATCTGGGAGGATCCGGCCCTGGACCGGCAGGCGCTCGGCATCGGAACGGGTGACCGGGTTGTCACGATCGCCTCGGGCGGATGCAATGCCATGGCCTATCTCCTGGCCGAGCCCGAATCGGTGGCCGCCGTCGACCTCAATCCGGGCCACGTCGCGTTGACCCGGCTCAAGCGCGACGCCGCGCGCTATCTGCCGAGCTACGAGCACTACTTCCGCTTCTTCGGCAGCGGCGCGGACGCGCGCAACGTGGCCGACTTCTACGAGCACCTCTACGAGCGCTTGGACACCGTTACCCGGCGCTACTGGTCGCAGCGCGGGCCGGGCGGTCGCCGCCGTATTCGCGCGTTCCAAACCGGGATCCATCGCGAGGGCTTGCTCGGGCGCTTCCTGACGCTGCTGCACGCGGTGCTGCGCCTACACGGGCGGCGCCCCGAGCGCCTGCTGTCGGCGCGGAGCCTGGCCGAGCAGCGCCAGGTCTTCGACGAAGAGATCGCGCCCGTGGTCAACGGCCGGCTCGTGCGCGGGGCCTGCCAGGCGCCGTTCGCCCTGTACGGCCTGGGCATCCCGCCCGCGCAGTTCCGCGCGCTCGCCGCATGCGCCGGCGGCGATCTGCCGCGCCTGCTGCATCAGCGCCTCGAGCGCCTCGCCTGCCGTTTCCCGGTGGCCGACAACTACTTTGCCTGGCAAGCGTTCGGGCGCTGCTACGACCTCGCGAACCGCCGGGCGGTGCCGCCGTATCTGAAGCCGACGGCATGGCCGGCGCTGCAACACGACGCCGATCGCCTCACGGTGCACCAGGTCCCGGTGACCGATTACCTGGCCGCGCAGCCGGCCCGGAGCGTCGACCGCTACGTCCTGCTCGACGCCCAGGACTGGATGAACCCGCGCCAGCTGCGCGCGCTATGGGACCAGATCGGGCGCACCGCCCGCCCCGGGGCGCGCGTCGGGTTCCGCACGGGCGCCCAGGAAAGCCCGGTCGAGGCCGTGCTGGGCGCCGCGGAGCGCGCCCGCTGGCACTACGATCCGGTCGCGAGCCGCGAGCGCGTGGAGCACGACCGCGCGGGTGTCTACGGCGGCTTCCATGTCTACGCCCTCACCGCCCCATGAGCGCCGGAGACACGTCACGCGACCGCATGGACCGGATCTACCGGCTCCAGCGCTTCGTCTACGACCCGACGCGGCGCTGGTACCTGCTGGGCCGCGACCGCTTGATCGAGGCCCTTGAACCGCCCTCCGGCGGCCACATACTCGAGATCGCCTGCGGGACGGGGCGCAACCTCGTGCGCATCGGCGAGCGCTATCCGTCGACATGGCTCTACGGGGCCGACGTCTCCGCGGAGATGCTCAAGTCCGCCCGGGCCAACCGCGACCGCGCCGGGCTGCGAGAGCGCATGGCGCTGACCCGGGCCGATGCCACGACGCTCGACCCCGCGACGCTCTTCCCCGACGGCCCGGCGCGCTTCGAGCGCGTCGTCATCTCGTACGCCCTGTCGATGATCCCGAGCTGGCCGGCCGCCATCGACCGCGGCCTGGACGCACTGGCGCCCGGCGGCAGCCTCCACGTCGCCGACTTCGGCGACATGGCCGGACTACCCCGCACTGTGCAGGGCGCACTGAGGTGGTGGCTCGCGCGCTTCCACGTTACGCCGCGGCCCGAGGTCGCGAGCTACCTCCGCAACCAAGCGGCCACCGCTCGCCACACCAGCCGCTTCGAGCGCGTCGCCCGCGGCTACGCATGGATCGCGCACGTCGCGACCTCGCCTCGCTGCAGTGCGCCCTAACGA
>CAYUKN010000077.1:0-10840 GCA_964445325.1 uncultured Ectothiorhodospiraceae bacterium | reverse complement strand
GAGCCACTCCGGCGGCGCGTAGAGCACGGTCGACGTCCACCGGAGCTCGCCGTAGCCCTTCACGAGCAGCACGATGCCGATGAGCGCGACCACGGCGTACAAGGCCTTCCATGGAACGGCGCCGAGGCGCTGCACCATCGCCTCGCGCCAGCCCGGCGCTACGATCGCCAGCGAGTGACTCCCAAAGAACAGCGCGATGCCGACAATGAGCTCGTTCATGCGTGCTCCACCGGGTGCTCGGATAGGACGCGTCCGCCTGGGCAAGCGCCAGCGATCGCGACGGAGCATGCTTCGAGCCGCGGGCGCAGTGGCCGACGGAGCCCGCGTCGGTGACTCCGTCGGTCTCCGGGCCCGGTATACGATTAGTCGGCCTTACTGCTCTCCGGCTCGGCCGCGCCCTGGTGTCCCAGCGGCTGCGCCTGATCCAGGCGCGGATGATCGTCGAGGAACGCCCGTTGCGGATCGGGCAGCGCGTCCAACGCCTGGATCGTGCCCGCCAGCACGTGGACGGCGGCCAGCACGTCGCGGGTGTTGCCGGTCTCGGAGATGGTGTGCATGTTGCGGATCGGGAAACCGATCGAGGTCGCGGCGCAATCGACGCTGGCGAGCACGCCCGCCATGCCGTCGTTGCCCGTGTCGACGCCCGCGACATCGCGCTGCATCGGGATGTCCTGCTCGCGCGCGGTGGACTCGATGACCTGGTTGAGCTGCTCGCTGGCGATCGAGCCCACCGTCATGGTGAAGCCCTTGCCCATCTGCAGCGGCGGCAGACGGCGGTCGCCGACGCCGGGGGCGGCGGTGTAGTCGTGGTTGACGTCGACGCCGATGAGTACGTCGGGCTCGAGCTCGCCGGCGAGCACGCGGCTGCCCATGCGGCCGATCTCCTCGTAGCTCGCCATGGCGAACAGAACGCGCACCTGGTCGGTGCCGCCGTTGTCGGCGACGAGGCGAGCGACCTCGGCCACGGTGAAGCAGCCCAGGCCGTTGTCGAGGTAGGCGCCGTAGAAGGTGTCCGGGCTGAAGCCGGGTCGGATCGGGCGATCGAGGATGATGCTGTCGCCCGGGCGCACGCCCAGGTTCTCGACCTGCTGCTTCTTGTTGTCGCCGTGGATCTGCAGCTCGAGGTAGAGCTGCTCCTTCTTGACCCCCTTGTCGCCCGTTCGAACCGCGCTGTCGGCGAAATGGATGGCGCCGAGGGCCTCGACGGTCCCGCCCTCTATGACGCGGTATGTTCCGGGGTTGCTCGGGTCCTCGCTGAAGAGCTTGACCTCGTGGCCGATGAGCGTGGTCGGCAGGAACGAGTCGCTGTTGATCCAGATCTTGCCGTCGTCGCCGATCGAGCGGACCTGCATGCGGATCTTGTCGGCGTGGCCGATGAGCATGACCTTCAACAGGTCGTCGCGCCCCGGGTGGGTGTCCATGACGATGCCGGCATGGCCCCGGAACTGGTGGACCTGCCAGGTCGATGGCGCAATGGCCTCGAGCCGGGGCTTGAGCACGCCGTAGGTCATGGCGCCCTCGATCCCGACGGGGCTGGGTGCGGCGAGGATCTCGCGCATGAGCTGGAACTGCTCGTCCGGCATGGGCCGGTTCCAAGGGGCATTGGTCTCGGTCATGGGGTCGTCGAATGCTTCCGCGTGTGAATGGGCGAGGTAGTGTGCCATGGCGGCCAACACCCGGTGGCCAGCGCGCGGCGCTTGATGGTCCGCGTTGGCCGGGCGGTGCCGCGATGCGTCAGCGGCGGTCGTGCGCCCAGCGCAGCGACACATCCGCGACGTGGGCGCCCAGGCCGAGCAGCAACCAGCCAGCGATCCAGGCCCAAGCGGCGCCAGCGAGTGCTCCGCGCAGCGCCAGCAGCAGGCAAGCGCCGGCGGCGGCGGTCGCGACAAGCTCGCTCGCCCGGATGCCCCGGCCGCGGTAGCCGCGGTAGGCACCAATGGCTCCGACTTCGAGCGCGAGAGCGATCAGGATGAGGTCGATGATGCGACCGCTCGCGAATAGATCCGCCATGGCGCGCTCTTGCCTGGCCGCTGTCTGGAGGGGCCCCGGGACACGGTTCTCACCGGCCTGGGCGAGCGGGTAGCCTACCTTACTCATGCTCGCCCGGCGAGCGTAGCAGCCGGAAGGATGTGCGCGATGACCGATCGTGTGGGCCAAGACGCCCCCAGCTGGGACCGCCAGGCACTCAACGACGAGCTGTTCCGGCGCCCGCCCGTGCCCATGCCGACCCGTGCGCTGGTGGTGCACACGGCGTTTCGCCAGGATGCCGATCAGGCGGCACGGTCGGTCGCGCGCCTGCGGGAGCTGTTGACCTCGGCCAAGCTCGAGCGCCCCACCGACGATCGCAACTACGAGCTCATCGAGTTCGGCGACAACCTGCTCAAGTGGGAGCGCCACAACGAGTTCACCTCGTACACGCTGGTGGCCGGCCACGCCGACAGTGATCCCTTTGCGCCCGATGTGGACAACGCCCTGCCGAGCGCATGGATGGCCGAGCTCGAGGGCGAGCAGATCGCTGCCGTGAAGGTGTGTATCGGCAATCAGTCGGACACATCGATCATCGATCAAGCGACCAGGGCCCTGCGGCCGGGTACGACCTCGGGCCTCGTTTCCGAAGGCCAAGCCCGAATATGGATGGACTGCTCGATCCACGACGATGGCTGTACCCGCGGCGTCGTCGCGGATTGCGGTATGCCCGCCGATCGGCGCGCGCGCGATGTCCAGCGTCTGCTCGAGGTCGAAACCTACCGCATGATGGCGATGCTGGGGTTTCCACCGGCGCGCACCGTGATGGCGGAGCTCCACTCGCTAGAGGCCAATCTGCGTGAGCTGGTCGCTCGCGTCGCCGCGGAACGGGCGCAAGAGGCGGGATCCGACGACGAATCCACGTTGCACGAGCTCCTCGAGCTCGCCGCCGACATCGAGCGCCTGTCTGCCGATAACGCCTACCGATTCGATGCCTCGCGCGCCTATTTCCACATCGTCGAGGATCGTCTCAATGAGCTCGGGGAGGAGCGAATCGAGGGTCATCAGCGGCTGTCGCATTTCCTGCGGCGGCGCCTTGGGCCCGCCAAGCAAACCATCGACGCCGTGAGCCGCCGTCTCGAGACCCTGTCCGGTCACATCAACCACACGGCCTCGCTGATCCGTACGCGACTGGATGTGCATACCCAGGAGCAGAACCAGAGCCTGCTCCACTCGATGGATCGCCGCGCCGGGCTACAGCTTCGCCTGCAGCAGACACTGGAGTGGCTGACGATCGCCGCGATGAGCTACTACGGCATCGGCGTCGTGGTCTATTTGGCCGAGGCCTTCGAGGCCGCGGGGGTGGCGGTCAATCCGCGTATCACCGCGGGCCTGGCGGCCCCGGTGGTCATCGGAGGTGCCTATTGGATCGTCCACCGCATCCGCCAGATCCTGCGCGAAGAGGACATCTAGGCGGCCTCCGGTTCAAGCGAGGGCGTAGACGACAGCTGCGAACGTCGCCAGTGTCGCGGTGAAGGCGACGGCCGCGACGACGCCGTCGTGGGCGATGATGGCGAGGCCGAAAGCGCACAGCGCGATCCCGGCGCCGTTCGCCGAGAACGGGATGAACTCCATCGGTGGCATCAGCGCCGCGATGGCGATGCAGGCGATGGCGATCGCGCGGCGCCCGGCGCGCCCGGTCAACGGCGTGAGGCGCGGCCTCAACAAGCGATCGACCGAGCGCGCCGGCCGGCGCAGCCAGGCGACGGCACGCTCGACCTTGTCCGCGGGGGCTGAGCGCGCCAGCAGCCAGCGCGGCAGCCAGATGTGCTCGCGACCGATGGTGAGCTGCGCGGCGACGACCAGCACCACGGCCGCCATCAACGTCGGCACACCCGGGATATCGCCAATCAACGGCGCCAGCGTGACCAGGCCCGCGAGCAGCAGGAGTGGTCCGAACGAGCGGTCGCCTAGGCGCAAGACGATTGCTCGCAGCGAAACCGTCGTCTCTTGCCGTGCAACCCGCGCCAGCTGATCCAGCAGCTGGTCCAGGCTCGCCGGCTCGCCGGGTGTGCTTTCGTCGGCGCGCGTCATCCTCGCTCAGCCCGGGTGGGGCAGCGCCAATGCCTCGCGCGCGCGGCCAGGGCGGGTCCGGACGGATCCCCGAGCGTTACTCCGTCCCCTCGAGCTTGTCCGCGGTGCGGTGCGCGAAATCGCTGGCGTTGTGGCGCTCGGGTAGCTGCTCCGCGGGATCGCCCCATAGTCGGTTGACCATGCGCCCGCGCTGGACTGCGGGACGGGTGTCGATCTCGTCCGCCCAGCGCTGCACGTGCTTGTATTCGTGGACCTGGAGGAACTCGGCGGCGTCGTAGAGCCGGCCCTTCGCGAGGGCGCCGTACCATGGCCAATTCGCGATATCGGCGATGGTGTATTCGTCGCCCGCGAGGTAGCGCGTTTCGGCGAGGCGCCGGTCGAGCACGTCGAGCAGCCGCTTGGCCTCCATGGCATAGCGATCGATGGGGTATTGCATCGGCTCGGGTGCGTACTTGTAGAAGTGGCCGAAGCCGCCGCCGAGGAATGGGGCACTGCCCATGTTCCAGAACAGCCAGTTGAGCGTCTCGGTCCGCTCGGGCCCACTCGAGGCCAGGAAAGCACCGAATTGCTCGGCCAGGTGCAGCAGGATCGATCCGGATTCGAACACCCGCACCGCCTCGCCGTTGCTGTAATCGACCATCGCCGGGATCTTGGCGTTCGGGTTGACCCCGACGAAGCCGCTGGAGAACTGCTCGGCATCGAAGAGCCGGATCGGCCAGGCGTCGTATTCCGCGTCCTGGTAGCCGAGCTCGAGCAGCTCCTCGAACAAGACGGTGACCTTGACGCCGTTGGGGGTGGCCAGCGAATACAGCTGGAAGAGGTGATCGCCAACCGGGAGCGCCTCCTCGTAGCGTGCCCCTGCGACAGGGCGGTTGATGCCGGCGAACGCGCCACCGCTCTGCTGTTCCCATGTCCACACGCGCGGCGGGGTGTAGCCGGTGTCGTTGTTGCTCATCAGCGTTGCTCCGGGTATAGGCCGCCGACCCGAGCGGCGCGCCGTTGAATGGGGCGGCTCACGCTACAGCCGCCGTTTGCGTTCGAACAAGCCGAGCTGGCGTGCGCGCTGGCACGGCGCCCTCGAAGGCTCGCGGTGCCGGCCTCACGGCCGAGGTGGCGATGATGGTCGATTTCCGCCCGAGGGCGATCGCGATCGGTTGCGTCGATGCGTGCCGGCTCGATCGGTTCAAACCGCGACGCTCTGCGCCGGCGCGGCGTGGCTCGCGCGGCGGCGTTGCCGCGCTCGCGGGCGCGTCAGGGCGCGTCGTCGCGGGCGTCGAGCGTCTGCTGGGGGACACGACGTAGCTCGTCGGGATCGTAACCCAACGACTCGACGCGGTCGACGAGCTCGGCATAGGTCTCGTCCGGAATACGCGGTTCACGCGCCATGATCCAGACATAGTCGCGCGCCGAGCGCGCCACGATGGTGGTTTCATAATCCGGCGCCACGTAGCTGATCGTATTCTCGAACTTGAGTGGCCAGAAGGGGCGCATGGCCCAGACCGCGTTGTTCGTGCCCTCGAGGACCTCGCCTTCCATGGTCATGCGCTCGCGCTCGCCGTCGAAGCCACCGTCGCGGTAGGTGAAGACCACGTTCACCCGACCGGATTCGGTTCGCTCATAGCGCTCGACGGCGTTGTAGGCCTCATCGGTGACGAACGGGGGGATGTGGGCAATCACATACCAGGTGCCGACGAAGCGCTCCATGTCGACTCGCTCTGCGCGCGGGAATTGCTCCGCCGGCATTACGCTACAGCCACTGAAGGCCAAGATGGCGGCAACGACGAGACCATGGGCAGGGCGCGCAAGCATGACTCGAACTCGCAAAGACAAGGTCCCTTGTGTTCGCCGTCTCTCGGTCAAGGGTTTCACCGGCCGCGTGGCGGGCGCTCAATCTTCCGGGTCATTGGGACGGTCGCGCGCGATCTGCATCATGCCGACGACACCGCCGGCTATGAAGATCGCTGTGGTGACCTGGCTCGACAGCGTGAGGCTGTAGCCGAGGAGCTTGGCCGGCAGCAAGATGCACATCGCGAACCCTGCACTGGCGACCAGGCCCCCGGCGACGAAGGCCATGATGATCAGTGGCAGCACGTGTCCGAGTGAAAGCGGGCTCTGAGACATGGGCAGTGACTCCGGCGGCCGTGCGGGCCGCTGTAGGGACCTCTAGCGCGGCGAGGCGCGCTCTACGAGATCTGCTGTTCCACGGTAACATTCCCCCATCGTAGCGGCGCGGGATCCCGGCACCGTCGGACGGCTCGTAAGATCCGGACCGGGCAGGTCGTACGGCGTCGCGGGACCCACGCTAGCGAGGGCGCCGTGGGGCGATCCCGCCGAGCCCCGATCCACATGGTGGGCGGATCCGCGAGGTGGCGCGGCGGCGCCATCGGGGCCCGGTGGACGGCTCGCTTTGCCGCAAGCGGCGGTTCGTTCGTGGCTTGCCGGTTGGCGGTGAGGCCACGCGTGTAGTGATGCCGCCCCTGGGGCCGCCGTAAGGCGTTCGTCGAAAATCGGGATCGGGCTTTCGCTCTGGCCCGCAAAGATAAAACACGGTCGAGGCGTACAGGCGGCATCCCATCCGCCCCATGGGTCTGCTGTGGTCGCTCCGCCACTGGCGCCTGGAAACGTACGGTATCGCCTATGGGCGCGCGGCCCCGCGGCAAGGCTTGGTGGACGCCGCGGGCGATATCGTCGACGACCGGCTCGTCAGCACCGCCGAGCGAACCAACCACTACGGTCTCGGCTTCGTGGGTATCCATGAGGGCAACAATGGCAATTGCGTCTGCCTCGACTGGTGGGCCGACGAGAACGAACTGCATCATCCCGTGTATGTTTCACCGAAGGACGAGCCCGCGAGCTTGTTCCATAAGACGCCCTCGGGGCTCGCCGCGTGTGCATGGGATCTGCGCGTCATCTGTTTCGAAGGTCAAGCGTGGGGCGAGCACGTGCTCGCGCGTGCCCCCGACTTTTCGAGTTATCTCGGCCAACAGCTTCGCCAAGACGCGTGAGGAAGCGATGGCCCGTCGCTATCACGTACGGCCTTTCAGTGCGAGGAGGACGACCCCCGCGGCGCACGCGACCGCACCGCCGATGAAGTACCACGTGGTCGAATCCGTGAAACGACCCGTGAACGTTTCGTGGATCTGCTCACCGATTCCCTGCGACGCTGTATAGCCGAAATACAGCATCACGGCGCCGGCCACCAAGAGGACGATGCCGAGTAGTTGCTTGGTTCCCATAAAGGTGCCTCCTGAGCTTGCGTGCTAGCCGATCAGGCCGGGCCGGTAGTCGACCAACTGCGTCATCCCAGCATGTTCCCAGGGCGGGGGTCTGTGCGGTCGACAACGCGGATACGGCGGTCATGCAATGGGCGCGGGCAACGCATCGAGCGCACCGCCGGGGTGGATGGGGATGCCGATGGGCGATACCTTGCCCGCTGCGTCGCCCTGTTGTCCGGGGCCGGGCCGAGCGAAAAAGACAATGCGAAGGCAGAATAATGTCCATGGCACGTCACAACATCGCCTCCGGTGCCCCGTGGGAGTCGGTCGTCGGCTATTCCCGCGCTGTGCGCGTAGGGCCCCTCGTCCACGTGGCGGGTACGACGGCCATGGCACCCGACGGGGTGGTCGGCGCGGGCGATCCCTATGCCCAGACCAGGCAAGCCCTGCGCAGCATCGAGGCCGCGTTGGTTGAGGCGGGCACCGACTTGTCGGCGGTCACGCGCACCCGGCTGTACGTCACCGATATCGATCAGTGGGAATCGGTGGGCCGGGCCCACGGCGAGTTCTTCGGTGACATTCGCCCAGCGGCGACGATGGTCGAGGTGCAGCGCCTGATCTCGCCGGAGCTGTTGGTGGAGATCGAGGCCGAGGCCTACGTCGACTTGGGCTGAGCGAGCGCGCCGGGTCGCGCGGTTCGCTGGTGGAGTGGCCTCTATGCTCGACATCCGGTTGTTCGCTCGTGACGACTGGCCCGCGCTGTGGAGCGTGATCGAGCCGGTGTTTCGCGCGGGCGAGACCTACGCGTTCTCGCCCGAGATCACCGAGCAACAGGCCCATTCCGTCTGGATCGATGCCCCGGAGGCCACATTCGTCGCCTTCGATGACGCGGGCACGTTGGTCGCCACCTACTTCATCAAGGCGAATCAGCCGTGCCTCGGTGCGCACGTCTGCAACTGCGCTTATATCGTGGCGGAGCAAGCGCGCGGCCGCGGCTTCGCCTCGGCGATGTGCGAGCACTCCCAGGACGAGGCCGTAGCGCGCGGCTATCGGGCGATGCAATACAACCTGGTCGTCGCGACCAATACCGGCGCCCTCAACGTGTGGCAGCGCCACGGATTCCACGTCGCCGGCACATTGCCGCAGGCCTTCCGCCACCCCCGCCACGGTCTCGTCGACGCCTACATCATGTACAAGCTGCTCGTCACCTGAGCGCGGTCGCGGGGTGGGCGTCAGCCGCCGCCGCGCTCGATGATCGCGCGCGCGAGTGCCTCGACCGACAACGGCGCCGATCCCTCCGCCTTGTTGTTGATCGCTACGAAGGCCGCGCGACCGGTATCGGCGGCCTCGGTAACGAAGGTGGCGAGGGCGGCGCGGTTGACCGGGTCGGGATCGACGATGCGGTCGAACGGCGCATAGCGCTCGCGCGCGCTGTCGTAGGCCTGGCCGTGGCCCAGGTTCCAGCGCGCGACGAGCGGCCCCGGCGGTCGCGGCGTGAGCCGCGCCGCCTGCGCCGAGATCCCGGGCATGCGCGGATGCACGGTGTAGCAATGCACGGCGCCGACATCGGCGAGCACCGTTGCATAGGTGGGGCCCAGCCAGGCCGGCGTGCGGATCTCGACGGCGATCGTCGGCCCTCGCGGCAGCCGGGTGAGGCAGCGGTGTAGGCGCTCGGCGAAAGCCGTCGCCGCCAGCGCCCCGCTCGGAGGAAACTGGCAGATCACGGCGGCGAGCTTGTCGCCCAGACCCGCCTGCATCGAGGCGATCGCGTCGCCGAGGGGGTCGGGGTCGAGGAACTGGGGATTGCTTCGCCCCGTCGCGCGCACGAACGGCTGGGTCGCGGTCCAGGGTGCTTTGACGAGAAAGCGAAAGCCGGCCGGTACTTGCTCGGCATAGCGGCGCCAGGTGCCCGCCGAGAGCTCGCCGTAGTAGGAGCGATCGACACAGACTGTCTGCAGCAAGGGCTGGCGGGCATAGGCGGCGAGGCCCTCGCGCGCCAGCGTCGAGCGATCGCTGCAGCGATCGAAGACCAGGCCGGCCCAGCCCGGAAAGCTCCACGACGACGTGCCCAGCAAGACGTTCGCCGGCATGCGGCGCGCGATTGCCGCCCACGCGGGTGTGTCGGCCGCGGCCGGCTTGCCGTCGTCGAGGAGATCCATTTGGCCCGGCTGGGTCATGACGGGGTCGCTGTCCGGGTCGAATCCTGGGCTCGGTTTACGCCGGGGACCTCAGCCGGCGTGATCGTCTCGCCTCACCCAACGCGCGTGCGCCGGCGGTGGCAAGCCGATGTACAATGCCGCGCCCGCCACTGCCGGAGCACGCCGTCGCCATGGCCGAATCGATCGAGCAAACCGCCCAATCGCTCGGGCTCGACCGCATCCGGCGCCACATCTTCCTGTGCGCGGATCAAACCAAGCCCAAGTGCTGCCGCCACGGCGATGGGGTGGCGGCGTGGGATTATCTCAAAAAGCGCCTCGAGGCATTGGACGCCCACGCGCACTTCGGCGTATGTCGTACCAAGGCCAACTGCCTGCAGGTATGCCGCGACGGGCCCATCGCCGTGGTCTACCCCGAGGGTGTCTGGTACCGCCGCTGCGACCCCGAGGTCCTCGAGCGCATCATCCAGGAGCATCTGCTCGGTGGCACCATCGTCGCCGACTACTGCTTCGCCGGCCCCGTTCGCCCGTGCGACGCGACCGCATCGGGGTGAGGGGCAGCGGCCGCGGTCCGCCGTGCGCGCTCGTGGCACGCCGGGGGCCTGTTGACCGCGTCTCGAGTCGTGCGTGTCGTATTGGCTGGTGTGGTAGCGCTGAAGGCGTCGATTCGGAGGCGCGACCGTGACGATCCATGTAGGCTGCGCGAGTTGGCGACTACCCAAGGCACTGCGCGAGGCGTTCGCCGGCGAGGGGACGCACTTGGCCCGATATGGCTCGCGCTTGGCGGCCGTTGAGGTCAACAGCAGCTTCTACCAGCGCCACCGCCATAGCCAGTACGCCAAGTGGGCCTCGGAGGTACCGGCCGCATTCCGGTTCGCCGTAAAGATGCCGCGCTGGCTCACCCACCAGCAGCGCTTGCGCAGCGACGAGGGTCTGGACGACTTCCTCGCCGAGATCGCGGGCCTGGGCGACAAGCTGGGACCGATCCTGATCCAACTGCCGCCGTCGCTGCGCTTCGAGGCCGACCATGCCGGTGACTTCCTCTCCGGGCTGCGCGAGCGCTTCGACGGCGCGGTCGTGATCGAGCCGCGCCACGCGAGCTGGTTCGACGCCGAGCCCGAGGCCTTGTTGGAGCGCCTCCGAATCAGCCGCGTGGTCGCGGACCCGCCGCCGGTCGACGGTGCCGACGAGCCCGTGGGCTGGATGGGCCGGATCTACGTGCGCCTGCACGGTCAGCCCGAACGGTTCTACTCGGCCTATTCGCCGGCCTATCTGGAAGGGCTGGCCGAGCGCCTGTCGGCGTGGGCTCACGAGACCGAGACCTGGTGCATCTTCAACAATACGGCGACCGACGCGGGGCTGCGCAATGCCCTGGAGCTGTACGATCGCTTGAGCGGGACGGGCGGCTAG
>CAYUKN010000076.1:4349-11000 GCA_964445325.1 uncultured Ectothiorhodospiraceae bacterium | reverse complement strand
GTGCCCTCGGAGGGGTTGTTGCCCGCGTAGAGATACATGTTGGGCACGCTGCCGATCAGGCGCTCGGGCCAGCAGGCGCCGGTGAGCCCGGCCTGCTTGCCCGGCATGAACTCCAGCGCCCCGTGCGTGCCGAAGTGCAGGATCGCGTCGGCGCCGAAGTCCTCGCGCAGATAGCGGTAGAACGCCGAGAACGCGTGATTGGGCGTGAAGCCTTGATCGAACAGGAGCTTCATGGGGTCGCCCTCGTAGCCCATGCCCGGCTGCACGCCGACGAAGACGTTGCCGAACTGGGCGCCCAGGACGAGGAGGTTGCGGCCGTCGCTCAAGTGCTTGCCCGGGGCGGCGCCCCACTGCGCCTCGATCTCGCCCAGATGGGGCTCGCGGCGGACGTGGTCATCGGCGGGGATGCGCGCGTGGACGTTGGCGCAGGTGCCGAATTGCTCGGCGTTGCCGGCAACGATCTGCTGGCGCAGGGATTGCACCGACTCGGGCAGCTCGACCGTGTAGCCGGCCTGCTTGAGCGCCTCGAGCGTATGGTAGAGCGACTCGAACACGCCCAGTTGCGCGGCCGTACCGACATTGCCGGCATTGGGCGGGAAGCTGAACAAGCCGATGGCGATATGGCGCTCGGCCCGCGGGCGATAGCGCAGCTGCACCAGCCGGTCCACGCGGTCGGCCAGCGTGGCCACGCGCTCGGGCTGGGGCTGCATGTCGCGCTCGACGGAGCGCCGGCCGCCGTAGACCTGCGGGCCGGTCGCGCCATCGATCTCGGGGATGGCGACCATCATCGTCGCCTCGATCGGTGTGAGGCCCCGGTCCGAGTCCAGCCAGCGCTCCAGGCTCTGGAACTCGACGGCCTGGGCCGCGACGTACGGCACGTCGAGGCGCGCCAGCATCTCCTCGGCCGCGCCCGCGTCGTTGTAGGCGGGCCCGCCCACCAGCGAGAAGCCGGTCAGCGAGACCAGGGCGTCGATCGCGGTGGTGCCTTCTTGGTCGATGAAGTAGCGCTCGATCGCCTCGCGCGCGTCCAGGCCGCTGGCGAACGTCGGGATCACGCGGTAGCCGCGCTGCTCGAGCGCGTCGATGACGCCGTCGTAGTGGCCCGTGTCGCCCGACAGCACGTATGAGCGCATCACGAGCACGCCGATGGTGCCGCGACGTGCGCCGGCCGGCGCAGGCAATTTCGTCGCGTCCTCGGTGATGCGCCCGTTCAGGTGCGGGTGATAGACGCCGGTGTCCGGGTAGTCGACCGGCGCACCCGGGTCGAGCTGACCCCGCAGCCCCGCGCGCGGGCCGTCGGCGTAGCGATTGACCAGGAAGCGCACGAGGTCGGCCATGGTCTGCTCGGAGCTGCCGAGCCAGTACTGCATGACCAGGAAGTACGCCCGCACGTCCTGAGCCGTGCCGGGGATGAACTTGAGGATGCGGGGCAGGCGCCGCAGCATGGCCATCTGCTTCGAGCCCGAACTCTTCTCGCTGCCGCCCTTGCCCTTGCCCTTGAGGCGCTTGATCAACGCCAGCGGACCGCCCTGGCTCGCGCTCATGTCGAAGCGCCCGATGCGCGTCAGGCGCACCACGTCGCCCGACGACATGAAGTTGACCATGGCGTCGCAGTCCTCGCGGCGCGCGCGCAGCGCGGGCATGATCGGCTCGGAGTGATGCTCCATGAAGAGCATGTTGGCGACGACGATGTCGCCGTTGGCGATGTCCTGTTTGCACCGCTCGAGGGAGTCGGGGTCGTGCTCCCAGTCGCTGGCCGCATGCAGCGACAGGGTCAGCCCGGGAATCTCCTCGGTCAGGGCCTCGCGTGCGCGGTCCATCGCCCGCCCGACGTGGGCGTCGAGCGTGACGATGACGACGTGGATGGGGGTATTATCCGCGGCCGTAGTGCGCTTTGGCATCGTAAAGCGTCTCCACGGTTATCTGGGTGATGCCCTGGTCCCGGGCGTAGCGTTCGGTATTGCGGCGGGCCTTGCCTCTCACGAAGAAGGGGATCTTGTTGAGCTCGGTCAGCGCGGCCTCGTCCCAAGCCGCTCCCTCGCTCGCCTCGGCGGGCTCGGCGCCCTCCGCGACGGCCGCGCCGGTTTCCTCGGCCTCGGCGGCCTCGCCCGTGGTCGCCAGGTGCGAGGGCTTGGCCTCGTCGTGGAATTCGAAATCCTCGCGGAACATCCCCAGCAGATGCTCCTCCAGGCCCATCATCAGTGGATGCACCCAGTCGTCGAAGATTACGTTGGCGCCCTCGAAGCCCATTTGGGGCGAGTAGCGCGCCGGGAAGTCCTGGACGTGCGCCGGTGTCGAGATCACTGCACAGGCCACCCCGAGCTTCTTGGCGATGTGGCGCTCCATCTGCGTACCCAGGATGAGCTCGGGCTCGGCCTCGGCCATCTTGGCCTCGACCTCGAGGTAGTCGTCGGTGATCAGCGGCTCGACGCCGTAGTGCTCCGCCGCCGAGCGCACGTTGCGAGCGAGCTCGCGCGAATAGGTGCCCAGCCCGACCACGGTGTAGCCGAGTTCCTCGCTGGCGATCCGGGCGGCGGCGACCGCGTGGGTCGCGTCGGCGAAAATGAACACGCGCTTGCCCGTGAGATAGTGCGAGTCGATCGAGCGCGAATACCACGGCAGCCGCGATTGGTCACCGTCGCGCACGGCGGAGACGTCGATGCCGGTGCGCCCGGCGATCTCGCCGAGGAAATCGCGGGTGTTGTTGATCCCGAGCGGCACCGTCCAGACCGTGGGCATGCGGAAGGTGCGCTCGATCCACTTGCAGGTGGATTGGGCGACCTCGGGGTAGAGGCAGCAGTTGAAATCGCCCTCCGGGATGCGTCCCAGATCCTCCGGGGCAGCCCCCAGCGGCGCGACGACGTTGACGTCGACACCGACCGACTCGAGCAGCTTGGTGACCTCGGTGACGTCGTCGCGACAGCGGAAGCCGAGCGAGGAGGGGCCGAGGAGATTGGCGCGCGGGCGGCGGTCGGTCGGTATCGTCGGCGCTTCCGAGCCGGGTGGCGGCGCGAATTGGCTCAGCACCGCCCGTACCAGTTGGTAGAAGGTCTCGGAGGTGCCCCAGTTCTCCTTGCGCGAGTAGGCCGGCAGCTCCAGCGGGACCACCGGTACGGGTATGTCCATGCCTTGCGCCAGCGAGCCCGGCTGATCCTGGATCAGCTCGGCCGTGCACGACTCGCCGACGAGCATCGCCTGGGGCTGGAAGCGCTCGTAGGCGTCGTAGACCGCCCGACGCACCAGATCGGCCGTGTCGGCGCCGAGGTCGGTGGACTGGAAAGTCGTGTAGCTGACCGGGGGCCGATGATCGTCGCGCTCGATCATCGTGAAAAGCAGATCGGCGTAGGTGTCGCCCTGCGGCGAGTGCAGGACGTAGTGCAGCCCACGCATCGAGTTGGCGATCCGCATGGCGCCGACGTGCGGCGGCCCCTCGTAGGTCCAGAGCGTCAATTCCATCGTGCTACACCGCGAGTCGCTCCGTGCGCTCGAGCGGCCGCCAGAACAGCTCGGCCAAGTCGGCGGCCTGCTCGAAGCCTTGCACGGGAGTGAATACCAGTTCGATCGACCACTTGGTCCGCAGGCCCTGCGCCTCGAGCGGGTTCGCCAGGCCGAGGCCGCAGACCGTGAGGTCGGGCTGGCTGGCATGCACGCGCTCGAGCTGGCTGTCGACGTGCTGGCCCTCGGACAGCAAGACGTCGTCGGGCAGACGCTCGAGCTCGGAGGCCATGAGCTTGCGGTTGAGATAGGGCGTACCCACCTCGATGAGCTCCATGCCGCACTCCTCCTGGAGGAAGCGTGCGAGCGGGAGCTCGAGCTGGGAGTCGGGCATGAACATGATGCGCTTGCCCTCGAGGCGCTCGCGATAGGGCTGCATCGCCTGCTGGGCGCGCTTGAGTGGGGCCTCGGTGACCGCGTCGAAGTGCTCGCGCGAGACCCCCCATTCGGCCGCCGCCGTCCAGAGCCAATCGTGGGTACCCTGATAGCCCAGCGGGAACGGGGTGTTGAGGAGCTTGGCACCGCGATCCGAGGTCAGCACGCGCGCGGTCTCGCCGAGGAACGGCTGCGCCAGCAGTACGCGCGTGCCTGGACCGATCGGCGGCAGCTCGCCGGCGCGGCGCGAGGGAAGGAAATGAACGGGGCCGACCCCCAGGTCGTCGAAAATGCGCTGGAACTGGTCCTCGACCACGTCGGCGAGCGTGCCGACCACCAGCAGCGAGGACTGGTCCTCTTCGAGCTTCGGCAGCTCGGGGACCATGGCGGTCACGCAATTGTCCTCGCCTTGCGTGAACGTCGTCTCGATGCCGCTGCCCGAGTAGCTGAGCACCCGGACGCGGCCGGCGTGCGCCGCCGACAGCCGCTCGGCGGCCTTCTCGAGGTCGAGCTTGATGACCTCGGACGGGCACGAGCCCACCAGGAACAGCGTCGAGATGTCGGGGCGGCGCTCGAGGATCTGGGCGACGACGCGGTCGAGCTCCTCGTTGGCGTCGGCGAGACCGGCCAGATCGCGTTCCTCGAGGATCGCGGTAGCGAAGCGTGGCTCGGCGAAGATCATGACACCCGCGGCCGACTGGATGAGATGGGCGCAGGTGCGCGAGCCCACTACCAGGAAGAAGGCGTCCTGCATCTTGCGATGCAGCCAGACGATGCCGGTGAGGCCACAGAAGACCTCGCGCTGACCCCGTTCACGCAGTACACCGTCGCCGTCGCAACCTTCAACTTTGATTTTGCCCTTCGGTTCAGTTGCACCAGTCAAGATACGGCCCTTGCCCGCGGCGGCGCGGGCTCCGATGAGGCCGCCGCGTTCCGCCGCGCCGAGCGCAGCTTGAGCAGGAACTGGGCGGCATTGATGACGTAGGCGGCATAGGCGAGCAGGGCAACAACCATCTGCCCGCGCGGCTCGAGCAGCCCGCCGAAGAGCACGACCAGATAGAGCGTGTGCAGCGCCAGCACCACGAAGCTGACCACGTCCTCCCAGAAGAAGGCGGGCGCGAAGAGATACTGGCCGTAGATGTCGCGCTCCCACAGCGACCCGGTGATCATGATTGCGTAGAGAACGGCCGTTTTGATCACGATCGAGACGGTCGCCGCGGTCTCGGCGTAGCCGGTCGAGAGGTAGTAGAGGACCAGCGCGAGGCTGATGAGGAAGACGAAGAATTGCAGCGGCGCCAGGATGCCCTGTACGAGCGTCCAGCGCGACGCATCGCGGCGTCTTTTCTGCTCGGGGGTGTAGAGCGACTCCGCTACACCCGGCCGTACTGAACGGGCTCGGTCATGCATAGCTTCGGCGCCGGATGGGTGGCCTGGGACCGTTATGAATTCATTCGTAGACCCAACGGCAGCGTCGCCTGGACGCGGAGCCTCGCAAGTGCCCCGCAATAGCTTGTGACGGCCGCTTGAGGACAAAGTTCGTCCTCGGTTTTGAGATTAGCCAGCCCCTTCGCTAGGTGTCAAGAAAGACCCCGAATGAGCCGGCCACGTTGACGGCCCGCGAGGGGCTCTCTACATTGCCGCTATGTCACTTCCCGCCCCCGCCGCCGTACTCGAGCTGCTCAAGCCGGTGACCTGGTTCGCGCCCATGTGGGCATTCGGCTGCGGTGTCGTGTCCGCGGGCACCGGCCTGCTCGATCAGTGGGCGCTCGCGATCGCCGGTATCGTGCTCGCCGGGCCCCTGCTCTGTGCCACCAGCCAGGCGGCCAATGACTGGTTCGACCGCGATGTCGACGCCATCAACGAACCCGATCGACCGATCCCTTCCGGTCGTATTCCCGGCCGGTGGGGCCTCTACATCGCGCTCGCCTGGACCGCGCTGTCGCTGGCGCTGGCCGCGGCCCTGGGGCCCTGGGTCTTCGTCGCCGCGGTGCTCGGCGTCGCCCTGGCCTGGGCCTACAGCGCGCCCCCGCTGCGGCTCAAGCGCAACGGCTGGTTGGGGCCGCTGGCGGTGGCGATCAGCTACGAAGGCCTCGCCTGGTTCACGGGGGCCGCCGTCATGCTCACCGCCTTCCCGGACTGGCGCATCGTCGCCGTCGCTGCGTTATACAGCGCGGGCGCTCATGGCATCATGACGCTCAACGATTTCAAGGCGGTCGAGGGCGATCGCCAAATGGGGGTGGCCTCGCTGCCGGCGCAGCTCGGGGTCGATCGCGCGGCCCGCCTCGCCTGCGTGGTGATGGCGGTGCCCCAGCTGGCGGTGATCGGGCTGCTGGTGTATTGGGGGCAGCCCGCCCACGCGATCGCGGTGGCCGCGCTGCTGGTGGGGCAATTGGGCCTGATGGCCTACATGCTCCAGCGCCCGCGCGAGCGCACCCCGCTGTATAACGCCACCGGCACCACGCTTTACGTCATCGGCATGCTCGTGACGGCCTTCGCCCTGCGCTACATCGGAGCCCCGTCGGTATGAGCGCGACCAGCCTCGGCTGGATCGGTATCGTCCGGATCGGCCTCGTCCAGATGGCGATCGGCGCCAACGTCGTGCTCACCACGGCGACGCTCAACCGTGTGATGGTCGTCGAGTGGGGGCTGCCGGCATTGCTCCCCGGCTCCCTGATCGCCTTCTACTATGCGCTCCAGTTCCTGCGCCCGCGCTTCGGCTACGGCTCCGACACCAGCGGCCGGCGCACGCCCTGGATCCTCGGCGGGATGGTGGTGCTCGGC
>CAYUKN010000076.1:0-4249 GCA_964445325.1 uncultured Ectothiorhodospiraceae bacterium | reverse complement strand
TCCCAGGCGTTTGCCTTCGGCCTCGGCACGCTGTTGGGCACCGCCGGTGTCGACGCCACGCGCTATCTCGTGGGCACCCCGGTGCTCGCTTACATACTGGTCTTCGCGGTCGAGGCGCTGTTGTTCCTTTATGCGGTGCGCCTGATATTCGGTGTCGGCGGCATCGAGGGCACGTGGCGCCGCAGCTCGAGGGTTACTGAGTCCTACGCAGCGGGGCTGGATCAGGTATGAGCGAAGGGGATGAAAGCGCGAGCTACGATGTCGTCGTGGTCGGCGGCGGTCCGGCCGGGGCAACGGCGGCCACCGATCTGGCGCAACAGGGGCGAAGCGTGTTGCTCATCGAGCGCGGCCACCGGATCAAGCCCTGTGGCGGCGCGATTCCGCCCAAGGCGCTGGAGGAGTTCGACCTGCCCGAGTCTCTGCTCGTGTCGAGCGCGCATTGCGCGCGAATGGTCTCGCCCGCGGCGCACGAGGTCGATATGCCGATCGACGGTTTCGTCGGCATGGTCGACCGCAAGGACTTCGACGAGTGGCTGCGCGAGCGTGCCGAGCGCCACGGGGCCGAGCGCGTGACGGGGCGTTTCCAGCGCATCGAGCGCGACGACGATGGCACGGCCGTGGTGCACTACAGCTACAAGGGCGAGGGTGGCCGCGGCGCCGCGCGCGTGCGCGCGGCCGCGGTGATCGGCGCCGATGGCGCGCGCTCCGAGGTCGCCCGCCAGACGATCAGCGACGCCGAGAACATCCCCTTCGTCGCGGCCTACCACGAGATCGTCGAGTCGCCGCCGCAAGGGCACAAGGACTTCGACGGCGCGCGTTGCGATGTCTACTACCAGGGCGAGCTCTCGCCCGATTTCTACGCCTGGGTCTTCCCGCACGGCGACAAGACCAGCGTCGGCGTGGGCACGGCCGAGAAGGGCATTTCGATGCGCTCGGTGGTCAAGACTTTGCGTGACAAGACCGGCATGGGCGAGACGGAGACGGTGCGCTGCGAGGGCGCGCCCATCCCCCTGAAGATGCTGCCGCGCTGGGACAACGGCCGCGACGTCGTCCTCGCCGGTGATGCCGCCGGCGGTGTCGCGCCGGCCTCGGGCGAGGGCATCTACTACGCCATGGCCAGCGGGCGCATGGCGGGCGAGGCGGTGGCGGCGTTCCGCGAGAGCGGCGACCCTGCGGCGCTCAAGCAGGCGCGCAAGCGGTTCAAGAAGGCCCACGGCCGGGTATTCTGGATCCTCGGGATCATGCAGCGCTTCTGGTATGCCAACGACAAGCGCCGCGAGCGTTTTGTGGCGATCTGTCGCGATCCCGACGTGCAGCGCCTGACCTGGGAGGCCTACATGTACAAGCGCCTCGTCAAGGCAAGGCCGATGGCCCACCTGCGCATCTTCTGCAAGGACATGGCGCATTTACTGGGGCTGGTGCGGGCGTAGTGGCGAAGGCCAATCCCACCCGGCGCTACGCCGGGCCCATCGCGGTCGCCGCGCTTGTGGCGCTGTTGGTCGCATTGCTGGGCGCGCTGGCCAGCCCGGTCGACACGCGCTGGTACGCCGAGCTGAGCAAGCCCGTCTGGCAGCCGCCGGGCTGGCTGTTCGGTCCGGCCTGGACACTGATCTACGCGCTGGCGGCCATCGCCGCCGTCTATGCCTGGTGGGGTGCGACCGACCGAGGCGCCCGCGTGCGCGTCGTCGGCCTCTTCGGCGTCAACGCCGGGCTCAATCTGCTGTGGAGCGTGCTGTTCTTCACCCTGCAGCAGCCCGCCTGGGCGCTGGCCGAGGTGGTTGTGCTGTGGCTGTCGATCGTGGCGTTGATCGTGGGCTTGCGCTCGTGTTCGCGGCTCGCGAGCGCGCTCTTGGTGCCCTACCTGCTATGGGTGACCTTCGCCGCCGCGCTCAACGCCGAGATCGTGCGCCTCAACCCCGGCGCCTGATGTCGCTCGGCCCGGGGCCGCGCCGCGGTGCGACCGTCAACGCCCTTTGGTCATCTCGCTCGCCGATGCCGTCACGCGGGGTCGCCCCGGGCCAAGCGGGAACCCCCAGCGGCCCGGGTCAGGCATCCCGGCGCACGCCCGCCTCTTCCAGCTGCTCGAGGAACTTGCGCCACTTCTCCTCGTACTCGGTGGCGAGTTTGTAGAGGTGCTCCCACGTATAGACGGCCGTATCGTGGCCGTCGTCGAAAACGATGCGAACGCCGTGGTCGCTCACGGGCTCGATGCTCTCGATGTTGACCTCCTCCTTGCCGAGGATGAGCACCTCTTGGCCCACGCCCGACCCGGCGATCTCGGCCGATGGTGAGAACACGCGCAGGTACTCGCACGGCAGCTCTTTGCTGAAGCCGTCGTCGAAGACGATCTCGAGCTGGCGCGATTGGCGCTGCAGCCGCATCTTGGTGGGCACGGGTTGGCTCATCCCACCTCCGCAGGAAAGATTGGCACGGATGCGACGCGCCCATACGGGCCGCGTCCCGCTAGTCGCTAGGATAAAGGTACGCACGGCCCGATTGTCCATGGGTTCGGGGCGGGCGGTTGTCGGCTGGATCGGCGAGTGCCCCGCTGCGCGTGCTCTGGCCGTTGGAACCGGGGCGGATCGCGCCAGCGGCGCTTGAATGCGGGGCCGCCTGCGGGGCGGCCCCGGTGCGAGCCGGATCGCGGGTTACTTCACCACGAACTTGCCCTTCATCAGGCTGTAGTGGCCCGGGAACGAGCAGAAGAAGGTGTAGTCACCGCCGGACTCGAGTCCGGAGACGTCGAACGTCACGCTGGTCTTCTCGCCGCCACCGATGACCTCGGTATGGGCTATGATGCGATCGTCGTCCGGGACGTAGTCGTTCTCGAGGCCCGCTGAGCTGCCCTTCTGCGCCACCTCTTTGTAGTCGCCGGTCTGGGTGACGACCCAGTTGTGGCCCATCGACTTCTTCGCCATCTGGCCGGAGTGCTTGAGCGTGAGCTTGACCTTGTCGCAGTCGGCGCCGACCGTCAGCTCGGACTTGTTGTACTGCATTTGATCATTGCCGCTGATCGACAGCTCACACGTCTTGGCTGCTGCCGACCCGCTGTAGCCGAACGCCAGTGCTGCTACGGCCAGTACGGCCATGAGATTGAGTTGCTTCGTCATTTGGGGTGGCCTCCTTCAATTTTCACAAACGGGCGGTTGGATGCCGCCCACGGGATGACTCTTCTCACTTGATTATTCGTACCGCGGGTATTCAGGGATGCGCGGCAATGGGTGAGGCGCCACGCCGGCGCGAACCATAAGGGGTCGCCGCACGATCGCGCAACTCGCCCCCTTGTCGCGGGGCCCGGTGGTGATCCCCGCCGCGCGTACTGCAGCCGCGCCAACCCGGGGGCGCAGCCGCGCTGTCACACCATGGGCGGGGCAGGGGCGTATACTGGGGCGACCCGTACCAGCGGAGATGTCCATGGCGCAGGCGACCGCCGCGGAGCAGCCGGCCCCTTCGGCCCCGGTGAACCTCCAGGATCCGAAGCTCTACATCAACCGCGAGCTGTCGCTGCTGGAGTTCAACCAGCGCGTGCTCGAGCAGGCCAAGGATCCCAACAACCCCCTGCTCGAGCGCCTCAAGTTCCTCTGTATCTCCAGCACCAACCTCGACGAGTTCTTCGAGATCCGCGTCGCCGGCTTGATGCAGAAGGCCGAGGTGGGCTCGGTCCAGAAGGGCTCGGACCAGATGGCGCCGGTCGACGTGCTGCGCGCCATCAGCAAGCGCGCGCACGCGCTCGTCGACGACCAGTACCGGGTGCTCAACGAGGTCTTGATCCCGGAGCTCGCACGCGAGGGGATCCGCTTCGTGCGCCGCAGCCAGTGGACGCCCCGGCAGGAGGCGTGGCTCAAGGCGTACTTCGAGAACGAGCTGCTGCCGGTGATCTCGCCCATGGGTCTGGATCCGGCGCATCCATTCCCGCGCATCCTCAACAAGTCACTGAACTTCATCGTCTCGCTCAAGGGCAAGGATGCCTTCGGGCGCAGCGGGGGAACCGCCATCGTCCAGGCCCCGCGGGCGCTGCCGCGGGTGATCCAGCTGCCGCCGACCGAGGAGGGCAACGGTGCCTGCGACTTCGTGTTCCTGACCTCGGTGATCCACACCTTCGTCGAGCAGCTCTTCCCCGGGATGCAGGTGCGCGGGTGCTACCAGTTCCGCGTGACCCGCAACAGCGACCTGTTCGTCGACGAGGAGGAGATCGACGACCTGCTGCTCGCGCTCGAGGGCGAGCTCGCCTCGCGGCGCTACGGCGACG
>CAYUKN010000075.1:0-11023 GCA_964445325.1 uncultured Ectothiorhodospiraceae bacterium | reverse complement strand
GTGCTGGCGATCTGGTCGTGGACGTCGTCCTCGTCGCCGAAGCCTTTGGCCATCGCTGCTGCTCCGCTTACCCTGCGCGCCCTAGTATGGCGCCACGGCTAACAGGGTAAGCCGCGAGGCCGTCGGTTTCCATAAGGCCTTGGCCCGGGGATCATCGCCACGCCGCGCGCATCAAGCCCAAAGCTCGCGCTGAACCCGAAGGACGACACCATGGTCATCACCCTTGCCTTGATCGCCGTGACCGTGGCGATCTCGCTCGCCGCCTGGCAGCAGCCGCGCGTGCTCGACGCGCTGATCTACTCGCCGCCCGCGGTGAACCGGGGCGAGTGGTGGCGGCTGGTCACCCACGGTTTCATCCACGCCGACGGCGCCCATCTGGCGGTCAACATGCTCGTTTTGTTCTTCTTCGGGCGGGTGATGGAGCCCACTCTGGCGCCCCGGATCGGTGAGCTCGGCTTCCTGGCGTTCTATCTCGCGGGCATCCCCGTGTCGATCGCGCCGACCCACGTCCGCCGGCGTCGTGACCGCATGTTCCGCAGTCTGGGGGCCTCGGGTGCGGTGGCCGGGGTCTTGTTCGCCTATATCCTGATCCAGCCGTGGTCGATGCTGCTGGTGCTCGTGGTACCGATGCCCGCGATCGTGTTCGCGCTGCTCTATGTGGGCTACTCGGTTTGGGCCGAGCAGCGCGGCCGCGACGACGTCAACCACGGCGCCCATCTGGCAGGTGCCGCCTGGGGCGTGCTCTTCATGCTCGCCCTGGAGCCGCGCCTGTTGCCGGCCTTCTTCGAGCGCTTGCTCTCGCCGCCCGGGCTCTAGCGGGCGATGCTGCGTCGACAGGCTCCCTCGTCATCGGCGGCGGCGCTGCACGCCGGCGCGCACCAGCCAGCCAGCCACGGCGCCGATGAGGAAAACGAGCAGCAGGACGAAAGCGCGCGAGGCCGACCAGCTCCAGCCGAGGAACGCGACACGGACCGGGTCGGCGTTCTGCAGCACGAAGATCGTCACGATCACAACGAGCACGACGGCGCTGATGAGCTTGATGTCCTTCATCGGGCGTCCAGGCCAAGGTTGGGGTGCCCGTGCATGATGCCATGCCCTCGCATGATGCCGGTGGCCGATCACGCACGCGAGTTGGTGCCGTCGTTGCGGTTGGTCTGGGTGTCCTCGTCGTCGCCCGGCTTGCCCGTCGTGGGGCCCGTCGATTGCTCGGGATCGCGTGCGGCGATGACCTCGTCGATGAGCTCGGCGCGGCGGCGCCGATACTCGCTCTTGTCGATCACCTTGCGCGCGAATTGGCGCGAGAGTTGGCGCAGACTCGCCTTTGCCATAGCTCGCCCTCACTCGGGCTCGCGGATGTCCTCTAGAACCACGCGGAAGCCGGTCGTGCCGTTGCCGTCGCCGTTGTAGGCGCGTTCGAGCTCGTACGAGCACTCGGCGTGCGGGTCACGGTAGGCGCCGCCACGGACCGCCCAGCTGCCATTGGCGCGAACGAGCTCCTGGGCGTTGCCGACGTAGTTCTTCAGGCCCCAGCCGTTTTGGTGGCCCGCGGTGACATCGATGAGTCCCGTCCCCTTGAGCACACTGTCGCCGAGGGTGACGCGGCAATTGAAATCGCGGGGCGGCTGATCCCCGCCGGCTCGGGCCGCATACACCCATTGCTTGCGCGTGGGCAGGGCGTAGCTCTTGCCCGTGCGCTGCGACAGCCATTCGACGTAGGCCTCGATGGCCTCGCGCGACAGTCCCGTCTTCGGCAGATCCTCGGGCGCGTCCGCATCGACGGCACAGTTGCCCGACAGGAAGCAGTACTTGTTGTAGTCCTCGTTCGAGATCTCGTATTTGCTGATGCCGAAGGGTTGGCGCTCGCCGGTACCGGGGACGACGACCATCAGCGGCCCGCGCACGCGGTCGTGGATGAGGTCGAAGCATACGGCACGGGCGCGCGGCCCGTGACCGGCCAGCTCGGTGGTACACGGGCGGGTGCTGCGGATGGGCTGCCATTCCTCGTCGACGATCTCGCCGCCCGAGGTGTCGAGGCTCTCAACACCGGCGCCGCGTGCCAGCACCCGGCTCTGCTGGCGGCGTTGCTCGGCCATTTGCGCACTGAGCTGGGACTGCGCCTCGCGGTAGCGGTCATTGTCGACCCAGGCCGAGCGGGCCTCGGCGAGGTGGTCTCGGGCCTGGTCCAGATTGTCCGCCTCCAGGTCCGACTGGAACGCCGCGAACGAGGCCTTCGCCTCGCTCTTGCGCGCCTGCAGATCCTCCCGGAAATTGTTGACCTCGGGATGCTGGGGCATCTCCGCGAGCGCCTCGTCCACGATCTTTTGCGCCTCGCTCAGCCGCCCGGCCGAGAGTGCGGCGCGCGCAGCGGCACCCTCGGGCCAGGGATCCGGGGCCATGTCCTCGCGTAGGCGCGCCAGGCGCGTGCTGGCGGGGAAGACGTTGGCCGCGCGCGTGGCGAGCTGCTCGGCGGCGCGACGATCGGATTTGCCCAGGCCCTCGATCCGTCCCGCCAGCACCTCGATGAACTCGGGCTTGAGGCGCTGGTAGCGGTTGGGTGCCCACGCACGCACCTCGTTGATCATCCGCGATACCCGCGCGGTGTCGAAACCGCGCTCCTGGCGGAAGATGTCTTCGAGCGCGGCGATATTGAGCTCGACTTTCGCCGCTTGGCGCGCGTTTTGGAGATCGCGGTCATTGGGCGCGACCTCCAGCCCCGCCTTCGCCAACTCGAGCGCGCCCTCGTAGGTGTTGTCCTGAAGGGCGGACTGCGCCGCCGTGGCATAGGCCTGGCCGAGCACGTCCGGGACGGTGACCGACAGGAACGGATCGTCGTCGTCGAGCTTGGGCCGGATGTTCTCCAGGGTTCGCCGGGCGGCCTCGACCTCGCCCGCCCGGGCCTCGATGACGACCGTTTGTTTGAGCCCGTCGAGCCGTGCGCGCTGTGCCTGGCGCTGGCGCTCGCGCAGGAAATCGGTGCGAGCCGACTCGATTGCTGAACGGGCGTCGGCGAGTCGCGGTTGCTCGAGGCCGAGGCCGCGCGCCCGATCCAGCACGGCCAGCGCCAGGCTGTAGCGCTCTTGCTCCTGCAGCCCGCGCGCGTGCTCGGCGAACGCCCGGCCCACGGCCTCGCGGCTGCGGGCGACCAGGGCCGACTCGCCGGCGCTCGCCAGCGCCTCGATGCGGCCCAATGCCTGGCGGATGCGTGCGCGCCAGGCGGGATCGAAGGCCGGCTCGCTCAGGTCATCGTCGAGGCGATCGATGGTCTCCTGGAGCAGCCGCTGGCGTGCGTTCTCGCGCTGTCGTGTCGGCAGGGTCTGTAGCTCGGCCCTGGCGATGGGCTCATGCAGCCCGAGTGCGGCCAGCAGATCGCGGTTTTCGCTGACGAAGTCCTGGGCCAGTGAGCGCGTTTCCGGATCGAAGCTCGCCGCCTGCTGCCTCGCGATGGGGGCGGCCGTGCTGCGCAGCGCTTCCAGTGTTGGATCATCCGGGGCGAGGCGTGCGAGGTCCGTGATCGCGCTCTGGGCACGGCGTAGATCCGCGAGCTCGTCGATCTCGTCCAGGCGCCCGTCGAAGCGCTGCCGCAGCGTCTCGACGCGCTGGTCGCGCTGGCGTTGCTGACGGGCGAGCGTCAACCGATCGCGCGTGTTGCGCAGTGCTCCCTCCGACGGTGTCAGGCGTTCGCCCGTTTCGATGTAGTCGGCGGCGCGCTCGAGCTTGCCCGTGTTGATCGCGCCCTGGGCCGCGCTGGCGTAGGCGTGGGGAATGCGCGGGTCCGACAGCAAGTCGTGGTCGGGGGCGATGGCCCGGACACGCTCGAGCACCGTCGGCACGGCGGGCTCACCCGATTCGCCCTGGCGCTCGAGCAGGCGGTCGTCGTCGAGCGCGCGCATGAACGCCTGGTTGAGCTCGTTGAGGCGCTTGTCGCGTGCGCTCGCGAGGAATTGTTCGAGGTCGGCGAGCGCCTGCGAATCGGGGTAGAGCTCGCGAGCGCGGCTCAACACCTGCTCGGCCTGGTCGAAGTCGTAGCGTCCCTGCTCGGGGGCTACGGCTGCGTCGATGCGTTGCTCGAAGTATCCCTGGATGGTGTCGCGTGCCTGCTCGGTGATGGCCTGGCGCGCGCGTGGCTCGAGCTCGGGCAGGCGCTCCAGGGTTTGCGCGATGACCTCGGGGTGGCCGGTTTGGACCTTCGAGACCAGTTGCTGGATGCGCCGCTCCTCCATGTAGTCGAGGATCGGATTGACACTGGCGATCGCGACGGCCGCCGCGAGGGCGCCTCCGATGACATACGGGTTCTTGTGCCAGTTGAGGCGTCCCGTAACCTCCTCGATGAAGGCGTCGACATTGTGCGAGCGCTTGTCGCGGTGGAACGACAATCCCCGCAGCAGACCACGCCACTGGCGGCGCTTGAGTGTTTTGACCGGTGCTGGTGTGAGACCGGCCGCACGCGCCTGCGCTGCCGACTTGCGGCCGTAGGGATGGTGACCGGTCAGTAGCTCGTAGGCGACGCAGGCGAGCGCGTAGATATCGTCGCGCGTGTCCGGGGCCTCGCCCTCGAGCATCTCGAGCGAGGCATACGCCGGCGTCAGTGCACCCAATTGCCCCGGGTCGAAATAGGTCTTCTCGGCGCCGGCCTCGCCACCGCCTTCACCGCTGCCCTGATGCTTGACCGCTCGGGCGATACCGAAGTCGAGCACCTTGACGGTGCCATCGTTACACAGGAAGCAGTTGCCCGGCTTGAAATCGGAGTGGACGATGTCGCGGCGGTGGGCGTAGCTCAGTGCGGCGCCGAGCTGGCGGATGATCGGCAGCGCCTCCTCGGGTGGCAGGCCGCCGCGCGGCTTGACCTTCTTCTTGATGTAGGTGTTGAGCGGGTAGCCCTCCATCAGCTCCATCGTGATGAAGACCTGGGTCCCGCTCTTGCCGATGCGGTCGAAGTCGTAGACGGTCGCGATGTTGGGGTGGGCCAGGCGCTGTTGCCGGCTCGCCTCGCGTTGCAGCGCGATAAACGCCTCGGGGTGCTCCTTGAAGTCCTCGGTGAGGACTTTCATCGCGACGTACGGGTTGCGGTCGCGCGCCTCGACCTTGAGCTGGTCGCGCGCCTGATAGACCTTGCCCATACCGCCCGAGCCGAGCACCTTCTCGAGCACGAAGCGGTCTTTGATCACCGAGCCCGGACCGAGTCCTTGCAGCTCGGGGCTACCCTCGGCCCCCGGTGGCGTCCAGGAGGGAGGCGTGGAGCCGTCGGATGCGCTCGAGCCCGAGGTGGGTGTCGCGGAACCGCTATCGGAGGACTCCCCGGAGGGCTCGGTGTCGTCGTCGTCGCCCGCCCTGCTGGGCACCGTTGCGGCGACCGTGTCGGTGTCGTCCTCGCTGGGCGGGACCTCGGCCCCGGGCTGGTCGGTGGCGACGACCGTGGGGGCGCTTTCGTCAGCCCCACCGGCGTCGCCCTCGCTGAAATCGAAGTCCGGGCTGCTTCTCTGAGCGCCCAGGTCGAGATCGGGGGACTCCGATGCGCTCGACCAGACCGTGCCCTCATCGTCCTCGCTCAAATCGAGATCGGGGCTGTCCCCTCCGGATTGGCCGTCGTCTCGTTGGCGCTCCGGCCCCATGCCGGTGAGCACGGTGGTGTCGCCGTTGGTCGTGTCCTCGTGCGCTTGCTCGTCACCGGCGGGTCCGCTGGTTCGCGCCTGCTCGACGCGCTTGCACAGATAGCGATAGGAGGGGCCGTCGAGGAGGCCGTCGTCCTGTGCGGCCGCCAGCTCGGCGAGGGCATCATCGACCGCGTCGGCTGTCTCATCGAGGTGGGCGCGAACCTGAGCGGCCGCTTCGGCCAGCGAGAGCTTGCCGTCCGCGTAGCGTTTGAGAATGGATTCGAACAACGCTTCAGTTCCTCGTCTCGGTTGCGTCAGCGTCGCTTGGCGCGGTCACCGCCTCGGTGCTCGCAGGGTGAGCGACGAATCCGCGAGGCGATGGCGACACCGCTGCGTTCGCGCCATAGCGCTAGCGCTCCTGCGCCGTCGCCACGTCGACGACCACGATCGTCGTATTGTCGACGCCACCCCGTTCGAGTGTGTCGTCGAGTAGGCGGTCGCAGACTTGTCGTGGTGCACCTTCGGCCAGTAGCCCTCGCAGTTGCTCGTCCTCGATGTGGCGGTTGAGACCGTCGGTGCACAACAGGAACCGGTCGCCGGCCTGGAAGTCGTAAAGCCCGGCCTCTAGGACCTCGTCCTCGCTGCTGCCCAGGGCCCGGGTCACGACATTGCTCTCGGCATGGGACTGGGCCTCCTCGGGCGCGATCAAGCCTTGCTCGACATACTCGGCGACGCGCGAGTGATCGGTGGAGAGCTGTTCCAGGGCCCCGTCCCGATAACGATAGATCCGGCTGTCGCCTGCCCACAGGGCGACCGCGAGGTTGTGCTCACCCAGCACGAGGATCGCGACCGTGCTGCCCACGATGCTGCGGTCAGCGCCGGCATCGCGCAGTGCCAGCAGATGGCTGTTCACCGCCTCCATGGCGTCATCGACCTGATCCAGGCGGCCGGCGAGCGGGCGCTGATCATCGAAGCGTGCGAGGGCGTCGATGATCGCCTGGCTGGCGGTATCTCCCGCGCGGTGGCCCCCCATGCCATCGGCGACACCCCATAAACCGATATCGGGGCGCTCGATGAACGCATCCTCGTTGATCCGGCGCACCGCTCCGGCGTGGGTGATCCCGGCCGAGACCCAGGTCAGTTCCTCGTTGCCGCCGCAGCGTTGTTCCACTTGGCTCGCCATCGGTCAAGGCCTCAGCGATCGTGGGGACAAATCAGCGCGTATCGCCGGCGGCCCGCGGCGAGGCTATTCGGCTGGCTCGCTTCCATTCGCATCTCTTTGACCCGTTTCGCCTCAGCTCCTCTCCGAGCCCTTTGACGTCCGATATTCGCAGAAAACGATCTGATCGGGCTCCTCGGAGAAGGCGCGGCCCAGGCTGAGCTCGATGTCCTGCGTGAACGGCATCTGCTCGCGCCGCAGGAACGACTCCGAGCCCTCGCGATCGCGGATATAGCTGCCGTTGGTGCTCTGGTCCACGATGAAGAATTTGTCGCGGCGAAGCTCAATGCGCACGTGTTGGCGCGAGGCGAGGCTCTCGTTGACCTTGATGTCGCAGATGGGACTGCGCCCGAGCACCACGGACGTGCGGTCGGGGTCGAGCACGACCTCTTCGTCGTTGTAGCGCAATGCGAGCGTGGGGATCTCGTCCGGGACCGCGCCACTTTGGACCTTGGGCGCCATCTCGGTGAATTCATCCTGCTGCCAGAGGATCTCGTCGATCTCGACCTCGCCTTTGCCCTTGATCGGTGCGTAGTCGACAAAGCGGGCGGAGTCCTGCAGATCGGGCGACAGTGCGTCCGCCGTCGAGCGCGTGGTCATGATCTGGCGCGCCTTCGCCTGAGCCGCCATCCGGGCGGCTACGTTGACAGCGTCGCCGTAGACATCGCCGTTTTCGACTAGCGTGGGACCGTAGTGGAAGCCGATGCGAATCGAGATCCAGGACTGGCGCGCATTGGCCTCATTGTCCGCGTCGACGGCCTCGTGCATGTCGATCGCGGCCCGGGCGGCGCCCTCGGCGTCGGGCAAGGTGCACATGATCTCGTCGCCGATGGTCTTGATGACTTCGCCACCATAGCGCTCAACGACTTGATGCAGGATGTCGAGGATGGCGGCGACGATCTCGCGTGCTTGCACGTCACCGAGCTGGTCATAAAGCCGTGTGCTGCCGCTGATATCGGCGAATAGAATGGCGAACTCTTTCGTCTTGGCACCCATAATCGCTTGCACCCTGGATCAAGAGGTTGCCCGCCTTCCCAAGCGACCGGATTCGGCGCCTACGACGCCATCTCCGGTTGATAGGCGGCGGCGTTGCCGGCGCCTTCGGCAATCGAATCGGCGAGATCGCCCTACGCGGACGGTCACGCCGCCCAACCGCGCGTGCCCCCTACGGCCGAGCGCACTTGCCGAGGTGTTACGGCAGCGTCGGCCAGTTGTTGCTGTTGTCAGGGTTGCGTTCGGCAGGGCCCACCCTGGCACGCTTTTTTGCTTATCGACTGATAAGTCGTTATTTGTTCGACCAACCAACCAACGATGAATAGGATAACGCCATTGGTCGGGTCTGCCGACCCTCGCGGGCGCCCGATGACGTGCGATGGTTCAAAAAATTGCGAATGAGCGCGGTGACCCTGGTGAACGCCGGCGCCCGTTTCGATAGGGTTCGCGTCGGCGGGCACGCCCGGCGCTGCGCTAACGCGGCGCTGGCGCGCGCGTTCCGGCTGGCGAAAGGGCACCGCTGGATAGGAGAGCACAGTGACGCGCATGGAACGAAAAGGCGGAGCCGAGCGCCAGTCGGCGCTTTGCTGCTGTTTCGTGGTGTTTGCGTTGTTGCTGGCTTGGGGCGACGTCGCCGCGCAGGACGGCGGCGATCTGCCACCGAGCGCACGCCCGGGCGCGGGCGATCGCGACAAGGAACAGCGGCGCCGCACGCCGGAACAGCCGGAGGGCCCCGTGCTCGAAGTGCCCCCCATGATCGATCGCCCGCTCGACCCGGAGGCAGGCGCTCGCGTCGAGGTCGAGGCATTCGAGCTCACCGGCGCGCAGGATCGCCCGGCGGCGGATATCCGCGTCGCCGAGATCGAGGCGCTTCTCGCCAAGGCGCGCTCGGAGCAGGACGACGGATTCACCATCGGGCTGCTGCAAGAGGTGGCGAACCGCGTGACGCGCTATTACCGCGAGCGTGGCTTCATACTGACCAAAGCGGTTGTGCCGGAGCAAACGGTCGACGATGGCGTCGTCGAGATCCGGGTGATCGAGGGCAGGCTCGGGCGGGTCCGCCCTCAAGGCAATGAGCTCTACGACTACGCGACCCTGCGGCGCGCGTTCGACGGCCTTGTCGGGGAGCCCGTGAGCAAGCAGCGCACGGAGTCGGCGCTGCTCACGCTGACCGACTATCCCGGCCTGGCCGCGTTCGGCGTATTCGAGCCGGGCAAGGAGCCGGGCGAATCGGACCTGGTGCTCAAGGTCCAGGATGAGGACGAGTTCGAGGGCAGCGTGCGCCTGGACAATCACGGTAGCGAAGAGACGGGCATGGGGCGAGTGCGAACCAGGCTCGACTGGAACAACGTGAGCGGTCATGCGGACCGGCTGCGCCTGACGGCCTTGCACTCGTTCGATCCGGCCAACAACGCCTTCGGGCGGCTCGAATACAAGCGGCTGCTCGGGCGCCATTACTCGGTTGATGCCTTTGTCAGCGCGAACGAATTCGACGTCGGTGGCGCCATCGAGGACCTCGAGGTCAAGGGCGAGACGTACAAGCTCGGCACCAGCGTGGGCCGCCAGTGGATCCGCAGCCGGCAACGCAACCTCTCCACCGACCTCAACCTCGATCTCAAGCGGTCGCGGACTTTCGTGCTCGGCAACCAGGACAACGAGGATGCCTTGACCGTCCTCGGCGTCGAGACCGAGTTCGACTCGGTGGACACGCGTTTCGACGGATTGAATTACGGCGGCCTCGAGCTCAGCCAGGGTTTGAACGACGTGCTCGGCTCGATGGGCGATTCCGACAGTGCCCTGGACGAGCCCCGCGGCGAGCGCCCCAGCCGGCGAACCGACGACGGCGAATTCGCCGAGGGCCAATTCACCAAATTGTTCGGTTACTACACGCGCCTGCAGAACATCACGGAGGGCCAATCCCTGTTGCTGCGCACGGAGCTGCAGTACACCAGCGATCTCCTGGTGCCCTTGGAGCAGTACTCGGTGGGCGGGGCCAACAACGTACGCGCGTTTCCCTCGTCGCACGCGCTGCTCGATAGCGCGGGACTGGTCTCGGCCGAGTACGTGGTCGACGCGCCGTTTCTCAGTGGTACGGCGTTTGGCTCGACCCGCTGGAACCAGCTCTTCAGTGCGACCGTGTTCTATGATCACGTCACCGGTGAGCTCAACGAGCCGAGGTTCAGTGAGCCGGAGGACAGCGTTACGTTCTCGGGCGCCGGGGTGAGCCTGCGCGTATCGTGGCCCGGCACGCTCGAGGGCCAGGTACAGGTGGCCTGGCCGATCGAGGAGAACGAGCAAATCGCGGACCCGGAAGCGGTGAACTCGCCGCAGTTCTGGGGGACATTGACGTACAGGTTTTGACCCCTGGGGAGTGCGTTATGATTCGCGAAGGGGAAGCACCCGGGACCACGAGCAAGAGCAAGCGCCCGAGCGAGCCATGGACCGCGGCTTGCTTACGTACGGCCACATAAGCGCGGCACCCGGTTGGAAGTTCGGTTGAGTCTCGTCGCAAGCCAAAGAATCCGCCGCGGCCCGATGGTCGCGTGTCACTCGGCGCGCGCGCCGCGCTTCCGGGGCGTGGGCGTGCTGCCGTGGTACGCGGGATACCGCCTGAACCCGCTGCTGGCCGCTTTGGCGCCGGTGCTCCTCGTGGGTGCCGCGAGCGTGCCAATGGCCAAGGCGGGACCCGAGGGCGGCGAGGTCGTCGGGGGCGAAGGCGATATCGAGCAAGGCGAGAACACCACCACCGTCGATCAAGACAGTGACCGCCTCGCGATCGAGTGGGATCGGTTCGATATCGGCTCGGACGAGCTGGTCCGTTTCCTCCAACCTTCGGGGGAAGCCGCTGCGCTCAACCGTATCGTCGGCGGCGACCCGAGCGAGATCCTGGGCACGATCCAGAGCAACGGCCGGGTATTCCTCGCCAATCCCGCGGGCGTGTATTTCGGAGCCGACGCTCGGGTCGACGTGGGCTCACTGGTTGCCTCGGGTCACGATATTGCCCCCGAGGACTTCATGTCGGGCGGGTTCTCGCTGGACAGCCCCGACGGCAGGTCTGCGGGGCCCGTGATCAACGACGGCACGATCACCGCGGCGACCGGCGGACAGGTCACGCTCGCCGGTGGCCGAGTGGTCAATCGCGGCACGATCACCGCCCGCGCCGGCCGCGTCGAGCTGCTCGCCGGCGAGCGCATGACCGTCGACTTCGCCGGCGATGGCC
>CAYUKN010000074.1:0-11053 GCA_964445325.1 uncultured Ectothiorhodospiraceae bacterium | reverse complement strand
CGCTCGATGCTCTCGGCGCCGAGGTACGCGCCCCAGTGCCAGGCCGCGATGATGCAGTGCACGCGCAGATTGTCGGCGCGCAGGCCCATCCCCTCCGAGCCGAGGAAGCACATCGGCCGGATGTAGGCCGATTCCAGGCCATTGTCGCGCACGACCTGGCGCTGGGCCTCGTTGAGGGTCTCCATGTCCCACGGGATCGTCATGCGCATGATGTGGGCGGAGTCGAACAGCCGCCGCGTGTGCGCGTGCAGGCGAAAGATCGAGCTGCCCTGGTCGGTCTCGTAGGCGCGCACACCCTCGAATACGCCCATGCCGTAGTGCAGCGTATGCGTGAGCACGTGCGTGCGCGCCTCGCGCCACGGAACGAGCTCACCATCGAACCAAATCACGCCGTCCTGATCGTCAAAGGACATGCAGCGCTCCCCCTGTCGTACGTTGCGTCGTTATGCCCGCGACAACGTCATCCCGGATCCGCGACGGCGCCACCTTCGTCGACGGCGAGCCACTGGTCCCAGATACGCGCGACGGCCTCGCGATAGCGCTCGAGCTCCCCGTCGCGGGCCACGACGGCGGGCTCGCCCAGTAGCGCCAGTCGGTGGATCCGGGTGCGGAAGGCCCGATAGGCATCGGTGAGCAGCGCCGCCGCCTCGGTCCCGAGCTCACTCGCCTCGGCGAGCGCCTCGAGCAGCCGGATGTTGTCGGTGTACTCGACGAGCAGCGGCGTTTCGCATGCTCCGGCCAGCACGCCGTATTGCACCATAAATTCGATATCCGCGACACCGCCATGGTCCTGCTTGAGATCGAAGTTCTGGTCGTCGCCCTGGGCCAACGCAGTCACCATGCGCTCGCGCATATGGGCCACCGCGCGCGCCGTCTGCGCGCGGTCGCGCGGTTGTCGCAGAACACGGCTGCGTACGTCGGCGAACGCCTGCATGAGCGCGTCCGAGCCGACGACCATGCGCGCACGCACCAGTGCCTGATGCTCCCAGGTCCAGGCGGCGTTGCGCTGGTACTGGTCGTAGGCCGCGAGCGCACTCACCAGCAGCCCGGCCGACCCATTGGGACGGAGCCGTGTATCGATGTCGTAGAGGGTACCCGCCGGTGTGGGCGTGTTGAGGAAGTGGACGAGGCGCTGCGCCAGGCGCGCGAAGAACGTGGCATTGTCGACCGAGCGCTCGCCATCGGTGCCGAGATCCGCGCCACCCTCGTGCAAGAACACCAAATCGAGATCGGAGCCGTAGCCGAGCTCGAAGCCGCCGAGCTTGCCGTAACCGACGACGCCGAAGGCGGGCTCGCGCTCGCCGTCGTCGAAGCGCGCGCGCGGCCGACCGAAGCGGGCCACGGTTTGGCGATACACCAATCCGTGGGCGGCCTCGAGCACCGCCTCCGCGATCCAGGTCAGGCGATCCGAGACGCGCATCAACGGCAGCCGCCCGGTGATGTCGACCGCCGCCACCCGGAGCACGTTGACCTGCTTGATGTGGCGCAGGCGATCCATCTGCGCCTCGAGGTCATCGGCGGCGACACCGGCCAGGGCGTCATCGATCTCGGCGGCGACCGAGGCCCGGTCGGGCGGCTCGAACAGCGACCCGGGATCGATGAGCTCATCGAGCAGGATGGGATGACGCGTCACGAAGTCGGCGATCCAGGGGCTAGCGGCACACAGCTCGACCAGGCGTCGCCGCGCTGCGGCATGCTCGGTGAGAAGAGAGAGATAGACGCTGCGCCGTGCGACGGCCTCGAGCAGGCGCAGGAGGCGCGCCAGGTTGCGCTCGGGGGCCTCGGCGGCGCCGATGTCGGCGAGCAGCAGCGGCATCAATCGATCCAGGCGCTGCCGCGCGGTCGCAGTCAGCGAGCGGAAACGGGGCGAGCCGCGCAATGCCTCCAGCTGCCGCCGCGCCTCAGCGGGCTCGCCGAAGCCGGCGCAAGCTAGGCACTGGTCCGCGCCGTCGGGCGAGAGCTCGCCCTCCCAGACACGGGCCAGCGATTCGTCGTCAGCCGCCGCCGACTCGCCCTCGGCGGATAGATTGAACACGTGGGCGAAGCACTCGTGCACATGCCCGGTGTGCGCCGCCAAATCCTGCTCGAGCGCGTCCCAGTCCGCCGAACCCATCGTCCACGCCAGGCGCGCGCAGGCCGCCGGATCGCGGGGCAGCGCATGGGTGCGCGCATCCGCCCATGCCTGCAACCGATTCTCCAGGCGCCGCAGGTAGCGATAAGCGTTGGCGAGGACGTCGACGGTATCGGGTGTCAACTCGCCCCGCGCGGCCAGCGCGGTCAGCACTGCCAGCAGCGAGCGCTGGCGCAGGTCGGGCTCGTGACCGCCCCGGATGAGCTGGAAGGCTTGGCCGATGAACTCGATCTCACGAATCCCGCCGCGGGCGTACTTCACACTGCCGTGCAAGCCCTTGCGCTCGACCTGGCGCTCGAGGCGGATTTTGAGATCGCGTAACGCCTCGAAGGCGCCGAAATCGAGATAGCGGCGAAACACGAACGGGCGAAGCAGCGCTGTGACGGCCTCACTGGTGGCCGGGTCACCGGCCACGGGGCGCGCCTTGACCAGAGCGAAGCGTTCCCATTCGCGCGCTTGCGTCAATAGATATTGCTCGAGCTGGTCGACGTGGACGACCAGCGGACCGCTATCGCCGAACGGGCGCAGCCGCATGTCGACCCGGTAGGCGAGCCCGTCCTCGGTCTGCTCGTGCAGCAGGCGGATGAGCTGCTGGCCCACTCGTGTAAAGAAATCGCTATTGTCGAGGCGGCGCTGGCCATCGGTCTGACCGGGCGCCCCGTAGACGAAGATGAGATCGATATCCGAGGCGAAGTTGAGCTCGCCGCCGCCCAGCTTACCCATACCGAGCACGAGCAAGTGCTGGGCTGCGCCGTCGCTGTCGCGGGGCACGCCATGGCGCGCCTGCAGCGTGGCCTCGACACGCTCCAGCGCGACCCGCACGCACGCCTCGGCAACTGCCGTTTGCTCGGCGAGGACCTCGTCGATGCCGGCGTAGCCAGCCAGATCACGCCACGCCAGGCGCACGCTCTCGCGGCGACGGAACAGGCGCAACGCCCGGAACAAGGCGGCGTCGTCACTGCCTCGCGCTTCGATGCCGGCGATGGACGCACGCAGCAAGCGCTCGTGCTCGTCCTCGCCCGCCGGTCGCGCCAAGCGCCCGCCTTCGACCAGTCCCACCATCTCGC
This sequence comes from uncultured Ectothiorhodospiraceae bacterium, assembly GCA_964445325.1. Classification (GTDB taxonomy): domain Bacteria; phylum Pseudomonadota; class Gammaproteobacteria; order XJ16; family Halofilaceae; genus Halofilum. The sequence continues at coordinate 7,855 of CAYUKN010000074.1, read as the reverse complement.
GCGGCTGGGTGGCGGCGAAGTGGGCGACGAAGGCACTGGCGCCGAAGACCGCGCGTGCGGTCTCGCGCCAGCCCGCCGCGCCGGGCAGGTCGACACCCGCAGCGGCGGCGGCTTGCTCAAACCGCGCCAGGGCTTCGTCGGCCGCCTGCGCGGTCGCCGGCGGTAGCGGGGCCGCCAATGGCCCCCTCGGCGGCAATACGGGATCGGCTGCGCTCATGGTCGCGGCATTATCCCAGCCGGGCACACGCCGACCAACGGCCGGCCGCGAATGGCAATTTTTCTCATTTCCATCCAAAATCCGAGCGAGTACAATCGAGCCATCGTGCGCGCGTGTTGGAGATCCTGCGAACCCATGCCAAGCCGACTGCCCGCTTTCGTCGCGACCCTCGCGCTCGCCGCCGCGGCGACGGCGAGCGCCGCCGAGCGTGTCAATGTCTATTCGGCACGCCACGATACCTTGATCGAGCCGCTGCTCGAGCGCTTCACCGAGGAAACGGGCATCGAGACGGGACTCATCACGGGCAACGCCGATGCCATGCTCAAGCGCTTGCAGATCGAGGGCGAGGCTTCGCCGGCGGACTTGTTGATCACCGTCGACGCGGCCCGGCTGCACCGGGCCAAGGCCGACGGCCTGTTCCAGCGCACCGACTCGGCTGCCTTGCGCGAGGCCGTGCCAGCGCACCTGCGCGACCCGGAACGCCGCTGGTTCGGCCTGTCGAAACGCGCCCGCGTGATCGCCTATAGCCCCGAGCGGGTCGACACCGACGCACTGTCGACCTACGAGGGGCTGGCCGACGACCGGTGGCGGGACCGCCTCTGCGTGCGCTCGTCCGACAACGTCTACAACCAGTCACTGCTCGCCTCGCTCATCGCCGCCCACGACCGGGCGTTTGCGCGCGAATGGGCGGGGGCCATCGTCGACAACATGGCGCGGCCGCCGCAGGGCGGCGACACCGAGCAGTTTCGGGCCATCGCCGCGGGTGTGTGCGACGTGGCCATCGTCAACACCTACTATTATGCCCGGCTGGCGACCGCCGACGACCCCGAGGCGCGCACCGTCGCCGAGGAAGTCGCGCTGTTGTTCCCCAACCAGTCGGGCCGGGGCACCCACGTCAACGTCACCGGCGGCGGCGTCCTCCAGCACGCCAATCATCCCGACAACGCCCGGCGGCTGCTCGAGTTCATGGTCACGCCCGAGGCCCAGCGCTGGCTGGCCCGCAGCAATCACGAATACCCCGTACGCCCCGGCACCGAGGTCAGCGAGGCCGTCCGGGCGATCGGACCGTATCCGTTCAACGCCGATACGGTCTCGCTGGGCCGCATCGGTGAGCTCAACCCGACCGCCGTGCGTGTGTTCGACCGCGTCGGCTGGCGTTGAACCCGCCAGTCCGCGGCCGCAGCATCCGCACTGAAGGATGAGCTCGATCGCGCCACCCCTGCCGGGCGCCCACTGGAGCAGCCGGTTGCGCCGCCTGGTGCATCTGGACTTGTGGACGCTGGGTGTGGTGTTGGTCGCCGGGGCGTGCGCCTTGCCCCTGATCACCGTCGTCGCCTATGTGGTCCAGCCCGCTGGCGACGTATGGCAGCACTTGGCCGCGACCGTGCTGCCACGCTACGTCACCCACTCGCTGTTGCTCGCGCTCGGCGTGGGCGCGGGGACCCTCGTCATCGGGGTCACTACCGCCTGGCTGACGAGCATGTGCGCTTTCCCGGGCCGGCGCTTTTTCGCCTGGGCGCTACTGCTGCCGCTGGCGATGCCGAGCTACATCATCGCCTATACCTACACCGGCTTGCTCGAGTACGCCGGCCCGCTCCAGTCGGCGCTTCGGGCCGCGACGGGCTGGGGCTATGGCGACTACTGGTTCCCACCCATCCGCTCGCTCGGCGGCGCCATCGCCATGCTCACGCTGGTGCTCTATCCCTACGTGTATCTGCTCGCGCGCTCGGCCTTTCTGGAGCAATCGGCCTCCGCCCTCGAGGCCGCACGCACGCTCGGCTGTGGCGCGTGGCGCAGCTTCTTCGCGGTTGCGTTGCCGCTGGCCCGCCCAGCAATCGCCGCCGGGGTCTCGCTCGCGCTGATGGAGACGTTGGCCGAGTACGGGGCGGTGCACTTCTTCGGGGTCTCGACGTTCACCACGGGCATCTTTCGGGCCTGGTTCGGCATGGGCGACCCGGTGGCAGCGGCGCAGCTGGCTGCCTGTCTTTTGGCCTTCGTGCTCGTGCTGGTCGTGCTGGAGCGGGCCTCTCGGCGGCGGGCGCGATATCATCACGCGACGGGGCGGCTCGATTCACCCGAGTGGGCGCACCTGGGCCGATGGCGCGCGGTCGCCGCGATCACGGTGTGCGCGATGCCGCTGCTGTTGGGCTTCGCTGTCCCCGTGGCCCAGCTCGCCGTCTGGGCCATCGAGACCGCCCCCGAGATGGTCGGCCCCGGATTCGCCCGGCTGGTCATCCACAGCTTTGCCCTGGCGGTGACCGCCGCCGGCGCGACCGTCGCCGTCGCTGCCTTCCTCGCCTACGGCCAGCGCCTGCGCCCCAACCGCGCAGTCGGTGTCGGCGTGCGCCTAGCCTCAATGGGCTACGCCATACCGGGCCCGGTGTTGGCGGTCGGCATCCTGATCCCGTTCGGCTGGCTCGACAACGCGATCAATGACTGGGCGCAGGCCTATCTGGGGGTCTCCACCGGCCTCGTGCTGTCGGGTACGGTGTTCATTCTGATCTTCGCGTACGCGGTGCGCTTCATGACCGCGGCGGTGCACACGGTCGAATCGGGGCTGGGCAAGGTGCGCCCATCGATGGACGAGGCGGCGCGCACTTTCGGCTACCGCAGGCTGGCGGTGCTCGGCCGCATCCATCTGCCGATCATGCGCTCGAGCCTGCTCACGGCCGTGCTGCTGGTATTCGTCGATGTCCTCAAGGAGCTACCCGCCACACTCATCATGCGCCCGTTCGACTTCAACACACTCGCCGTGCGGGCCTACCAACTCGCCTCGGACGAGCGCCTGGCCGACGCCTCCAGCGCCGCCCTCGCGATCGTGATCACCGGCTTGATCCCGGTCATCCTGATCAGCCGCTCCATCGCCAAGGGCCCGCTACGTTATCGCTGCCATGGCGCAGCTTGATCTCACCGGGGTCAGCGTAGCCTACGGCGACACCGTCGCCGTCGACAGCATGACGCTGTCGCTACCCTCGGGCGAAATCGGTTGCCTGGTGGGCCCGAGCGGTTGCGGCAAGACCTCGCTTCTGCGGGCGATCGCCGGCTTCGTGGCGATCGCCGACGGCACGATCGCGATCGCGGGCGAGACGGTGGGCACGCCTGGCCGGGCGTTGCCCCCAGAGAAGCGCGCGGTCGGTATGTTGTTCCAGGATCTGGCGCTGTTCCCGCATCTCACGCTAGCGGGCAATGTTGGCTTCGGCCTGCGCGGCTGGTCGCGCGCGGCGATCGGCACGCGTGTGGCCGAGCTGTTGCGCCTGGTGGGGCTGGAGGGGCTCGAGCGCCGCTACCCACACGAGCTATCCGGCGGGCAACAACAGCGCGCCGCGCTGGCGCGTGCCATGGCCCCGCGCCCGCGCCTGCTGCTGCTGGACGAGCCCTTCTCCTCGCAGGACATCGAGCGCCGGGCGCAGCTCGCGCAGGAGGTGCGCCACATTCTGCGCCGCGAGCACGTCACCGCGCTGTTCGTCACCCACGACCAGCACGAGGCCTTCGCCATCGCCGACCGCATCGGCGTGATGGCGGGTGGCCGGCTACACCAGTGGGCCACGCCGTACGGCTTGTACCACCAGCCCACCGACTTGTTCGTCGCCGACTTCATCGGCCACGGGAAGCTGCTCGCCGCGCGGGTGCGCGACCGCCAGCACCTGGAAACCGCGGTGGGTCCGGTGCGCGGTGCGGTCCCTGCATCGTTCGCACCGGGCGACGCCGTCTACGTGCTGGCCCGGCCCGAGGACATCGTCCACGACGAGTCGGCGGCGTGCCGCGCCGCCGTGGTCCAGCGCGACTTCCGCGGCCCCGATTTCCTCTACACCCTCGCGCTGGACAACGGCGAGCGCGTGCTGTGTCTGACCTCGAGCCACGACGATCATCCGATCGGTGAGCGCGTCGGGATTCGCCCCGCGCTCGAGCACCTCGTCCTGTTCGAGCGCGAAACCGCCGATGCCGTCACGCCGAGCCCCAAGGGCAACCCAGACGTCTAGACCGGCTTGCGTCCATGGCACCGCCTACCCATCGACGGTCACATGCCGTCTCGACGCACAGCGGGTCGAATGTCGAAGACGACAGCCAGCATCGGGCCGGTTTGGAACGGCGCCTGTGGCGCGCCGGCTATTGCTTGGGGCAGAGGAAAAGGACGTGGCCAGCAGGGCGCGTCGTTGGTCGAGGTTTCGCGTGGCCCATAGCGAGGCAGAGCTGGCCTCCGCTAGCCAGGCACCCGTTAGCGCGAGGAGCGCCAGCCCTGGTTACGCACACGAATGACCAGATCCATGCCCTCGACCTCGGTACCCGCCGGCAGCGCGGGGCCACCCTCGATGGCGACACTGCTCGCCGGGATGTCGGAGAGCTCACCGGTGTCGACGTTGTAGATATGGTGGTGGTCGTGCGTGTTGGAGTCGTAGAACGTGCGGCCCGGCTCGATCACAACCTCGCGCACGAGCCCGCGCCGGACGAACAGGCCGAGGGTATTGTAGACGGTCGCCTTGGAGACGTGACCATAGGTCGCATTCACCTGGGCGAGCACGTGCTCAGCCGCCAGATGTTGGGGCTGCTGGAACAGCAGGTGCGCGATGTCGACGCGCTGCTGCGTCGCCAGGATGCCATGGCGCTCGAGCAGGTCGGCTACCTCGTCGCGCCCCAGGGGAAATGTGTGTCTGGTCTCGATCATCAATCACGATCCTAACACGCACACGCATGTCACTCCCATGGCAGCGGCCACGCCGCACTAGGCATTGCCCGTGCCATACACACGAACCTGGTTGGCCCGTGCGAACTCGACCATGCGCTCCACTGACCGCAACGCCGCCTGACGGGTGGGCTCGTCCACGGTAATGGCGTTGGCACCCGACTCGAGGGTCTGGGCGAGATTCTGCAAGGTGTTCATCGCCATCCAAGGGCAGTGCGCGCACGAGCGGCAGGTCGCCCCCGCGCCGCCGGTCGGTGCCTCGATGAAGCGCTTGTGGGGCGCGGCCTGCTGCATCTTGTGGAAGATACCGCGGTCGGTGGCCACGATGAAGGTATCGTGCGGAAGCTCCTGTGCGCCGCGGATGAGCTGCGTGGTCGAGCCAACGCGGTCGGCCATGTCGATGACGTCGCCGGGCGACTCCGGATGCACCAGCACGCCCGCACCGGGGTAGACTGACCGCATCTTGGCCAGCTCGCGCGCCCGGAACTCGTCGTGGACGATGCACGAGCCTTGCCAGTGGACCATGTCGGCACCGGTCTCGCGCTCGATGTAGCGGCCGAGGTAGCGATCCGGCGCCCACAGGATCTTCTCGCCCTCGTCGTCGAGGTACTCGACCACGTCGACCGCGATGCTCGACGTCACCACCCAGTCGGCGCGCGCCTTCACGGCCGCACTGGTATTGGCGTAGACGACGACCGTCCGGTCCGGATGCTCGTCGCAGAAGCGCGCGAACTCGTCGGCGGGGCACCCCAGATCGAGCGAGCAGTTGGCCTCGAGCGTCGGCATAAGCACGCGCTTCTCCGGGTTGAGGATCTTCGCGGTCTCGCCCATGAAGCGCACCCCGGCGACGACCAGGGTGTCCGCCGGATGCTCGTTGCCAAACCGCGCCATCTCGAGCGAATCGGAGACGATACCGCCGGTCTCGTCGGCGAGGGTCTGGATCTCGGGCGCGGTATAGTAGTGCGCCACGACCACCGCATTCTCGCGCTCGAGCAGCCCTCGGATGCGCTCCTTGAGGCGTTCGCGCTCGAGCTCGGAGAGCGCGGTCTGGTCCTGCTCGACTTCCAGCGTACGCGGTACGTACTGGGCCCGTACCGCGGGATCGTCCAGCATGCCGTTCATTGGGCTTCCACCTTCCTGCGCGCACCTCGCCGTGGGGCCAGCGCGCGCTCACTCGTTGGGCTCGTCGCGCTCAATGTGCGGGCCGGGCCAGGGTGACGCAAGGGCGCCGTTTGGCCGATCGCCGCCGGGGTGCGTAGCCTAGGTCCCACAATGCGAGAACTGCCCCGGCCCCGCCCCGATTGGTGCCTGTTCCTCGACTTCGACGGCACCCTGGTCGAGCTCGAGCGCCGACCCGAGCACGTCCGCGCCTCAGACCGTCTGATCGCCCTGTTGTTCGATCTGTCGCGGGCACTGGATGGCGCCGTAGCCATCGTCAGCGGCCGCAGCGTGGCCAATCTCGAAGCGCTGTTGGCACCGCTTCGCCTGCCCATCGCCGGCGTCCACGGCCTCGAGCGCCGCGATGCCCACGGCTTGCTGCACCACAACGGCGAGGCGTGTGACGGGCTCGAGGCGGCGCGGGGTGCGGTTGCGGCCTTCGTGGATGCCCAACCGGGGCTGCATTGGGAGGACAAGGGCTGCGCGCTGGCCGTGCATTACCTCGATGCCCCCGAACTCGGTGCGGAGGTCGAGCGGTTCCTGTGCCGGCAGCGCGACCGCCTGGGCAGGCACTTCCACGTGCAGTCGGGCAAGGCCGTCTATGAACTCAAGCCGGCCGGGCGCGACAAGAGCGCCGTGGTCGCGGAATTCCTCGCGGAGCCGCCGTTCGCCGGGCGCATCCCCGTGGTCCTCGGCGATGACGTGACCGACGAGGACGCCTTCGCCGAGGCCAACCGACGCGGCGGCTGGTCGATCCGTGTGGGCACGGTGGGCGAATCGCGGGCCCAACACTGCCTGGCCAGCGTCGACGAGGCACTGGCATGGCTCGAGGCGATCCCGGTGGCTCTACCGCCCCGGCAGTCCGACTCCGAGGCGCACTAGGCCAGGACCTCGCGCTTGGCCCATGGCCTGGGGTGGGGCTAGGCTCACCGCGTCGCCGTCATCGAGGCCAACGGGAAGCGCCCATGCATACCACCACCGCTAGGCCATCGCTCGAGCTCGGCCTGATCGGCAACTGCCGCATCAGCGCCCTGGTCGAGCCCTCGGGGCGCATCGACTGGTGCTGCTTCCCGCGCTTCGACGGTGATCCGATCTTCTCGGCGCTGGTCGACGGTCCCGCGCCCGAGCGCGGCTTCTTCGACATCGAGCTCATCGATCGGGTCGAGGCGCAGCAGTACTACGAGCGCAATACGGCGATTCTTTGCACCGAGCTCACCGACAGCGCGGGCAACCGGCTCCGCATAACCGATTTCGCACCGCGCTTCGTGCAGTACGAGCGGCGCTTCCGCCCGGTCACACTGATACGCCAGCTCGAGGTCATCGCGGGCTCGCCCCGGGTCTGTATCCGCTTGCGCCCCCACTGCGACTACGGTGAGGCGGGCTATCGGGTCACCCAGGGCAGCAATCACTTGCGCTTCGTGGGCGCCGAGCACGTCATCCGGCTGACCACCGACGCAGCGATCACCCATGTGCTCGAGGAGCATCCGTTCGTGCTGGAGACGGGCGCGACCCTGGTGCTAGGCCCCGATGAGGGCCTGCAGGAGGCCCCGAGCGAGCTGGGCCAACGCTTCCTGTCGCGTACACGCAACTACTGGCGCGCCTGGACGCGGATGCTGGCGATCCCGTTCGAGTGGCAAGCCGACGTGATCCGCGCCGCGATCACACTCAAGCTCTCGACGTTCGACGACACCGGCGCGGTACTCGCCGCGACCACGACCTCGATCCCCGAGATCGCGGGCAGTGAGCGCAACTGGGACTATCGCTACTGCTGGCTGCGCGATGCCTACTTCGTCGTGCAT
>CAYUKN010000073.1:0-11275 GCA_964445325.1 uncultured Ectothiorhodospiraceae bacterium | reverse complement strand
TCACCTCGCGCCCGGAGCCCGGCATGTTCGCCTGATCGCGGCGGTAGACGCAGGTTACCGAGCGCGCCCCCTGGCGCAGGGCGGTTCGATTGCAATCCATTGCCGTGTCACCGCCGCCGAGCACGACCACGCGTTCCCCGGCGACGTCGATATCGCGCCCGCCCACGGCGTCGGTGCCCATCAGCTTGTTGACGTTGCCGATGAGATAGGCGAGCGCGGGCACGACACCCTCGGTGTCCTGACCAGCGAAATCGCCCTGGACCGCGCGATAGGCGCCCATGCCCAGAAAGACGGCGTCGAACTCGGCCAGCAGCTCGTCCATGGTCACGTCCTGTCCTACCTCGACTCCCAGGCGGAACTCGATGCCCATGCCCTCCAGGAGGGCGCGCCGTGTCTCGACTACGTCCTTGTCCAACTTGAACGGCGGGATGCCGTAGGTCAGCAGCCCGCCGATCCGGGGGTAGCGGTCGAATACCACCGGGGTCACGCCATTGCGCGCGAGGATGTCGGCGCAGCCGAGGCCCGCCGGCCCGGCGCCGACCACCGCAACACGCCAGCCCGTGGGCTCGACGTCGGACAGATCCGGGCGCCACCCGAGCTTGAGCGCCTCGTCGGTGATGTACTTCTCGATCGAGCCGATGCTCACCGCCCCCAGGCCGTCATTGAGCGTGCAGTCGCCTTCGCAGAGGCGGTCCTGCGGACAGATGCGCCCACAAATCTCGGGCAGCGTGTTCGTGCGGTGGGAAAGCTCCGCCGCCTCCAGCAGGCGCCCCTCCTCGATCAACTTCAGCCAGTTCGGGATGTAGTTGTGGACCGGGCACTTCCATTCGCAGTAAGGGTTACCGCAGTCCAGGCACCGCCCGGCCTGCTGCGAGGCCTCTTCGGCGTTGAACTGACCATAGATCTCGTTGAAGTCGTGCAAGCGCAGCCCGACCGGTCGCTTGTCCGGATCGGCTGCCTGGACCTCGAGAAACTGGAACGGATTACGTGGCATAGCTAATCACCGCTGCTATTGACTCCGGCTCGCTTGCTGAAGCGCTACTGGAAGCGAACGATCGTGAAGTGTTCGGTTCGCGCTTCCTCTCTAATAGGGTGTTTACAAATAGTGCTCGATCGACGCCGGATGGCGTTTGGGGCCTAAAACGGCCACACATTCGGCAAGGAGGCGCGGTTTACACACGGTCGCGGCCCTCGATGGAACGCAATCCGGCCTACCTGTCGAGACGTAGGCCGGCTTTTGCGACCCGAAACGCCAATCGCGGGATGCCGCGCCACTGCGATCAAGTAACCACGCCGGCCACTACAGCCCCACGCAACAACCGGCGTCGAGGCCTCAACGATCCGCGGCGGTGCTCTCCATGCATCGTGATGCCCGTCGCTTCCATTTTTTGTAAACACCGTCTGGAATGCCTGATCTAATCCGCTCATCGCTCTGACCGACCTCAAGGGACTTTTCGCAAATCACTGGCGGCTCGCACCACAAGTCCGATCCACAGTATGTGGAGACCCGAATTCGCAATAAATCAGACCTCCCCTAGGCCGCGGCACGCGCGGCCCGGAGCATGCGTGTGAGATCCGCGGCCTTCGGCGTCACCAGCCAGAAGCGCGGCAGGTAGTCGGACAAGTCCTCGAGGATGCGCGCGGCGTATTCGCTGCCCGTGGCCTCGACATGACGGCTGATGAGCTCGGTCAGATGCTGGACGTTCTCCTCCCAGCGCTCGGCCGTCATGCGGTGGATCTCGATGAGCTCGCGGTTATGGCGGTCGACGAACGCGCGCTCCATGTCGAGGACGTAGGCGAAGCCGCCGGTCATGCCCGCGCCGAAGTTTAGCCCGGTTGCGCCGAGGACGACCACCGCCCCGCCCGTCATGTACTCGCAGCCGTGGTGGCCGCAGCCCTCGACCACGGCCACCGCACCGGAGTTGCGCACGGCAAAGCGTTGCCCGGCCGTGCCGGCCGCGAACAGCGCGCCGCCCGTGGCGCCGTACAGGCAGGTGTTGCCCATCAACGGCGTCTCCGGTGTACGCAATTTGCTGCCCTCGTGGGGGCGGATGACGATCGAGCCACCGGTCATGCCCTTGCCGACGTAGTCGTTGCCCTCGCCGATGAGCTCGATATTGAGCCCGCCCGTGTTCCAGGCGCCCACGCTCTGTCCCGCGGTGCCGCGCAGGCGCAGCGTGATCGGGGTCTCGGCCATGCCCTGGTCGCCGTGAACCTGGGCGATGCGGCCCGAAAGCCGGGCGCCGACCGAGCGGTCGTGATTGCGTACGCCGTACTCGAACACGCCGCCGCGGCTCGCCGTGATGGCCGCCTCCGTGTCCGCGGCGATGCGGTTGGCGAGCTCTGCGCGGTCGTGCGGCCGGTTGTGCTCGACCTGGCACAGATGCGGCTGGTCGGCATCGACGCCGCCGTCGGAGACGATGGCGGAGAGATCGAGCGCGCGCTGGCGCGGGGTCTCGCCTTCCAGGCGCTCGAGCAGATCGACCCGGCCCACGATGTCCTCGAGGCGCTCGAAGCCGAGCCGCGCGAGGTGTTCGCGCACGTCGCCGGCCACGGACTCGAAGTAGAACCGGACCATGTCGGCCTCGCCGCGGAAGAAGTGGCGCCGCAGCGTGACGTTCTGCGTGGCCACGCCCGTGGCGCAATTGTTGAGGTGGCAGATGCGCAGATACTTGCAGCCCAGTGCGATCAGCGGCGCCGTGCCGAAACCGAAGCTCTCCGCGCCCAACAGCGCCGCCTTGACGATGTCGTAGCCGGTCTTGAGGCCACCATCGGCCTGCACGCGCACGCGCCCACGCAGCCCGTTCGCCCGCAGCGTCTGATGGGTCTCGGCGAGGCCGAGCTCCCAGGGCGAGCCTGCGTAGAGGATCGACGAGACGGGGCTCGCGCCCGTGCCGCCGTCGTAGCCCGAGATCGTGATCAGATCGGCATAGGCCTTGGCCACGCCCGCCGCGATGGTGCCCACACCCGGGGCGGCGACCAGCTTGACCGACACCAGCGCGTTCGGATTGACCTCCTTGAGGTCGAAGATGAGCTGCGCCAGATCCTCAATCGAGTAGATATCATGGTGCGGCGGCGGCGAAATCAGGCCCACGCCGGGCACGGCGAAGCGTAACTCCGCGATCGGCCCATCGACCTTGTGCCCCGGGAGCTGGCCGCCCTCGCCCGGCTTGGCGCCCTGGGCGATCTTGATCTGGATGACCTCGGCGGCAACCAGGTACGCCGCGGTCACCCCGAAGCGCGCCGAGGCGACCTGGCGGATCTTGGAGGCCCGCTCGGTGCCGGTGCGGTTGGGGTCCTCGCCACCCTCACCCGAGTTCGAGCGCCCGCCGATGCGGTTCATCGCGGTGGCGACGGCCTCGTGGGCCTCGGGCGACAGCGCGCCCAGCGACATCCCGGCGCACTCGAAGCGCGGCGTAATCTCCTCGATCGGCTGCACCCGCTCGAGCTCGAGCGGCGTATCGGCCTCGATGGGGCGCAGCAGGTCGCGCAGCATGGCAATGGGGCGCTCGTCGACGATGCGGGCGAAGCGGCGATAGGCCTCGCTGTCGCCGCGTACGGCCTCCTGGAGCGTGTTCACCGCGTCCGGATTCCAGTCGTGGTACTCGCTGTTGTGGATCCAGTGCACGACGCCCCCCGGATCCAGCGGCCGATCGATGTCGGCGGCATTCGCCGCCAGCGCGTCCTGGTCGGCCTGCAGGTCCGCGAAGCCGGCGCCGCCGATGCGGCTCACCGCGCCGGGGAAACAGCGATCGACGACCTCGTCGGCCAAGCCGACGATCTCGAACAGCGCGGCCCCGCGGTAGCTGCGGATGGTCGAGATGCCCAGCTTCGACAGGATCTTGTAGAGCCCCTTGTTCATGCCCTTGCGCCAGGACCGCATGAACGTCGAGGCGTCGCCCTCGCCCTCGAGCCGGCCCGTGGCGTGCATCTCGTGGATCACGTCGAGCGCCATCCACGGATGCACCGCGGTGGCACCGAAGCCGATCAGGCAAGCCAGGTGATGCGGGTCGAGCACGGTGCCGGTGTCGACGACCAGGTTCGTACTGGAGCGCAACCCCGCCTCACCGAGGTGGTGATGAACGGCGCCGACGGCCAGCAGGGCGTGCACCGGCGGGCGCTGCGCCGTGGCGTGACCGTCGGTGAGGATCAGGATGACCACGCCCGCGCGCACCGCGTCCTCGGCCTCACCGCAGATGCGCTCGATGGCATCGGACAAGGCTTCGTCGGGCGCGCGATCCAGGCGGATCTCGCGCACCGGCCAGTCGTCCGAGGCATCGGTCTTGAGCTCCTCGAAGCGCCGCGGTGACAGCACGGGCGAGTCGAGCACGATCCGGTGGGCATCTTCCGGGCCGACGTCGAAGGGATTGGCCTCGGGCCCAAGGCAGCTCTCCAGCGACATCATCACCCGCTCGCGAATGGGATCGATGGGCGGGTTGGTGACCTGGGCGAACTGCTGGCGGAACGCATCGTAGAGCGGGCGCACCCGGTGCGACAGCACCCACATGGGCGTGTCATCGCCCATCGAGCTCGTCGCCTCGGCACCCTCCTCGGCCAGCGGGCGCAGGATCTGCTCGCGCTGCTCCAGCGATACACCGAAGAGCTTCTGGCGCTGCGCGAGCGCCTCGGGATCGGGTGCGGCCGGCATCTGGCGGCGCCGGTAGCCCACGCGCTGGACGCCCTTGCGCAACCACTCCTTGTAGGCCGCCCCCTTCTTCAACCGCTCGCCGATGACATCGGGCGTGAGAATCTCGCCGGCGGCCGTGTCGACGGCCAGCATGTCGCCCGGGCCCAGCCGCCCGCGCGCAACCGCGCGCTCGGGGGCGACATCGACGACGCCTGCCTCGGAGGCGAGCGTGATCACGCCGTCGTCGGTCTGGACCCAGCGCGCCGGGCGCAGGCCGTTGCGGTCCAGGGTGCAGGCGGCGTAGCGCCCGTCGGTGAGGACCACGCCCGCGGGGCCGTCCCACGGGTCCATGTTGAGCGACCAGAACTCGTAGAACGCGCGCATATCGGGATCGACGGCGTCGACGTTCTGCCACGCCGGGGGCATCATCAGCCGCATGGCGTGGAAGACGTCCATGCCGCCGGCGATCATGGCCTCGAGCATGCGATCGACGCTGGCGGAGTCCGACTCGTCGAGATCGACGACAGGCGGCAGCTGATCGAAGGCGAGCCCATTGGGCGCGCGCAGCCCCTTGAACCGGGCGCGGGCCCAGCGGCGGTTGCCCGCAATGGTGTTGATCTCGCCGTTGTGCGCCAGATAGCGGAATGGCTGCGCGAGCTTCCACTTGGGCCAGGTGTTGGTCGAGAAGCGCTGGTGGAACACGCAGATGCCGCTGGTGAAGCGCGGATCGGCCAGATCGGGATAGAACGCCGGCAGCGCCTCCGGCATCATCAGGCCCTTATAGCCAAGCACGTCGGGTGACAGGCTGACGACGTGGAACGCCTCGTGGGCGGCCAGCTCGTGCTCGGCCTTACGCCGGGCGATGTAGAGCGCGCGGCGCAAGCCGTCGACATCCATGCCGGGACCCGCCGAGACGAACGCCTGCTCGATATGCGGGCGCGTGCGGCGGGCTTCGTCGCCGCACACCGACGGATCGACGGGCACCGTACGCCAGCCGTCGAACCGTGTGCCGGCCTCCGCCAATGCGCGCGTCAGTGCCTCGCGCTCGATGGCGGCCGTATCGGGATCGCGATCGAGGAAGACCGTGCCCGCGGCAAAGGGCTCACGGGGCGTGAGACCGGCCTCCGCGGCCACCGCGCGCAGGAAGGCCGCCGGGCGGGCGACGAGCAGGCCGCAGCCGTCGCCGGTATGGCCGTCGGCGGCGATCGCGCCCCGGTGGGTCATGCGGTCGAGGGCGACCAGGGCGTCGTCGACCAGATCGCGGCGCGGCTCGCCGTCGAGGCGCGCCATGAGCCCGAAACCGCAGGCGTCGCGCTCGAAGCCGGACCGCCACAGGCCGCCCTCGGGCGGCCCTGGAGTGAACCTTTCGCTCAAGTGCGCACCACTCGCGTCATGCCGGCCCCTTCATCCCAGCGCCCGCGGTCTCCGCGGCCTCATTCTCGTCGAACTGCGCTTCCTCGGTGGAGCCCTCGAGGGCGCCCAGCGAGCTCATGCCACCGGTGACGACGTTGGTCACGGTGTCGAAGTAGCCCGCGCCGACCTCGCGCTGGTGCCGCGTGGCCGTGTAACCCTCGGCCTCGGCGGCGAACTCGGCCTGCTGGAGCTCGACGTAGCCTTCCATCTCGCGCTCTTTGTACGCCTTGGCCAGCTGGAACATGCTGTGATTGAGCGCGTGGAACCCGGCGAGTGTGATGAACTGGAACTTGTAGCCCATCGCGCCCAGCTCGCGCTGGAATACCTTGATGGTGTGGCTGTCGAGGTTGCGCGCCCAGTTGAACGACGGCGAGCAGTTGTACGCCAGGATCTTGCCCGGGTGCTCCTCGTGGACCCCCTCGGCGAAGCGCTTGGCGAATTCCAGATCGGGGGTCTTGGTCTCGCACCAGATGACGTCGGCGACCCGGGCATAGGCCTTGGCGCGCTTGATGCAGGGCTCGATCCCCGGCTTGACGCGGTGATAGCCCTCGAACGTGCGCTCGCCCGTCAGGAATTCCTGATCGTTGGGATCGATGTCCGTGGTCATCAGCGTCGCGTCCTCGGCGTCGGTGCGCGCCACCAGCACCGTGGGCGTGCCCATCACGTCGGCGGCCAGGCGCGCCGCGGTGAGCTTCTGCATGTGCTCGCGCGTCGGGACCAGGACCTTGCCACCCATGTGGCCGCACTTCTTGGCCGAGGCGAGCTGGTCCTCGAAGTGCACGCCGGCCGCGCCGGCCTCGATCATGCCCTTCATCAGCTCGAACGCGTTGAGCACGCCGCCGAAGCCGGCCTCCGCATCGGCAACGATGGGCGCATACCAGTCGATCGAGTCGTCCCCTTCGGCATGGTGCAGCTCATCGGCGCGGCGCAGGGTGCGGTTGATGCGCTCGACGACCGCCGGCACCGAATTCGCCGGATACAGCGACTGGTCGGGATACATCTCGCCGGCCAGGTTGGCATCACCGGCGACCTGCCAGCCCGAAAGATAGATCGCCTTGAGCCCGGCCTTGACCTGTTGCATGGCCTGGTTACCCGTCAGCGCCCCGAGCGCATTGACGTAGGGCTCGTCGTGCATCAGGCGCCAGAGCTTGTCGGCGCCATCGCGCGCCACTGTGTGCTCGATGCGCTTGGTCCCGCGCAGCCGTACCACATCCGCCGCCGAATAGCCGCGCTCGATACCGGCCCAGCGCGGATCCTCGTTCCAATTCTGTTCTAGGCGGCGGATCTCCTCCTGTTCACTCATCGTGGCTCGACTCCTGGTCGCTTTGCTCGGCGGCTCGAAGGGGCCGCCCCCGCGTTCGCATAGGCCGCTGCAAGCGGCGGCCATCATGGCTCCCGAGCCGTGCGCCGAGCCCGTCCCCGGGGCGTCACGATTCGCTCGGAGTCCGACAAGATAACCCAAAGTCGCCGAGCGACAAAGTTCTTGACAGGGCGCGACGCCGGGCGAGCCGGTGCCCCCGAGCCGGTCGCACGTGAAGGCTTGCGATACCCCGGGGCCATTCGACGGCCGCGCAGGCGCACATGGGTTGTGCCCACCCGCACCCGCCCTCGTTCAGCCCACGACGAGGCTGCCCAACGCGAGCATTGCCAGGATCAGGCCCAGTCCGTTCAACAGGGTCGACGCCCGGTGAAGCCGGGCGAAACGCGCATCGCCCCGGTCCTTGGCGGCGTTGATCCGGGGCACGAGGGCTCGCGCAACCGCGAAGGCGGCGGCGTCGCCGGCCAGGAGCAGCCCCTCGCCCCACAAGCCGCTCGCCGCCGCCAGGACGGCTGCGGCGAGGGCGACGACGGCTGCGGTCACGAAGTAGCGAGGGAACAACCGGCGCAGGAAGGCACCCGCGGCACCGGGATCCAGTGCGCGGAACACGATGGGTGCGACCAGCGCCGAGACGGTGCCGATCATGCCGATCTGCGCCGCCGTGATGACCAGGATGGTTGTGTCCATGAATGCACTCCGCGCGGAACCATCCATCCGCGTTCGGGCTTGGCCGGGCGGCAGTTGCGCGCGGCGCCTGCGTCGGGGTGGCCGCTTACGCGGCGCCCAGGAATTCGTCGACGGCAATCGACGCCAGGCACACCTCGTGAGCGGCCTTTGGCGGGGCGTCGGGCAGCCGGGCCCGGGCCTCTTCGGTGAGCCGCGCGGCACCGCCAGTCCAGGCCAAGCGCCAGGCGCCGGGCTGCACCGCGGCCTCGTCGCCGTAGACGGACGCGGCGTGTAGGCGTGCCCGCAGGAGGCCCCGGGCGGCGCGGTCGCCCGGACCGGGGTCGATGTCGACATCACGCGGCCAACGCCAGCGCGCGGGCCAGAGCAGGTGGGTCGGCTCGACGCTCAGTGCCGCGGCCAGCATCGTTGCCGGCTCGGGTGCGGCGATGCCGTGACGGATGGCGGGCCAGACATCGAGTCGGCACCACGCATCGCTCCAGGGGACACGCTCGCCAGCGCCGAGCAAGCGCGGCTCGGCATAGGGCATGCCGCCGATTACGTAATGGCTGGGGTAGTCGAAATAATCGGGCGTGTGCGCGCGCAAGCGTTCGTAGAAGCGGTGCGTCCACAACAGCACCGGCCCCGCGCACCGCTGGAGATCGCCCACGGGATCGGGCGCGATGATGGCCACACGGGCATCCGCGCGTCCGTCGGTGAAGCGCTCCGCGTCGGCGGACTCACCCGCCGCCGTATACGCCGTGAAATCACCGCTGGCGAGATAATGCGGACTGTGCAACGCCGGTCTCCCCTTCCTGCGCCATCCCCGTTGGCCGGGTGCGCGGCCTCAAATCAGCAACCCCATGTACGGCAGCCGCGGCACCGTCTGCAGCACGGCGTGGTACTCGCCGACGCAGCCCTCACGGGTCCAGAGCGTGCACTGCGTGGTGCTTCCATGCTCGTCCTGCGATGGCGGGTAGTCGGCGCACTGCACCGGGATGATGATCAAGTACGGCGACGCGGAGTCATCCTCGAACAGGATCTCCAGGGCGTCATCGAAGCCGCCCTCGGGATACGGCCCACGGCTGATCAACACCTCCCGGGGCGAGCCGACGTCTCGCGGAAGGCTCGCCAATTGATCGGGGATCAGCAAGCGCACTGCCCCACCCTGGCGTGAGAGGAAAACGTAGCCCGCCTCGGCATGGGGCGAATCCCAGTAGTTGGTCGAGGCCACGGCCGAGCCATCGTTGTGGATCTCGAGCTGGAATTGCGTCATCGCGGTGTCTCGGACAAGGCGGGTGGTCACAGCTACGTGGGCCAGCAACGCGAATCTAGCAAATCCGCGATGCCCGGCCCTAGACCGAAACGCCCACGGCATTGTCGGCCCCGCCCATCTGGCGTGGGCCATGCACGAATCCCGGCGCGGCAACCGCAAGCTACGGCCGTGCCGTCCCGAGCCTCATCCCGCGCGTGCGCCGGCTTTCGCGGCCTGAAATGCCCATGCGGGTGGGGGCAACACCCGTTATGCGAGACGACGCGCAATGGCAACGGGCACGGGGATCACGCTCCCAGGACGCGCTCGGGCCGCCATGGCTCGGATCAGTGGGCCGCGGCCACCGATTGGACCGGGATCGCGCGTGGGACACGTCCGACGGGGACTTCCATCGAGCGCCTACACCAGCCGTGGGCGTTGCAGACTCGCCCGCTGATCGGGCGCGCGCTAGTGTTGACTCGCGCAGCAAGGCGCCCCGACTCCGGCGTAAGGAGAGGCGCTTGTGGGTCACTTGGCAATGCTTGGAGACCTTGCACCCACAGTGGCCACGCGACCCGCATTGATGGGCAATGCGGACAACACGCCGACACGGAAAAGCGCGACTGCGGCTGCCTCGGCGGCTCTCTGTGCTGCAAAGCGAGGGAAGTATGGGCAAGAACGTCATCGTCTGCTGTGACGGCACGGGCCAGCAATTCGAAGGGAACCGGTCCAACCCGCTGCGTTTCCACTACTGTCTGGACAACGGTGATGCCCAGATCGCCTTTTACGATCCCGGTGTCGGAACCTTCGATCCCAACGACACCAGCCCCAGCGGCGGCTGGATCGACGAGATCACCGCAGCGGTGTCGAAGAAGATCGCGGGCCAGGGCTTCGGCTACGGCCTCGTGCGCAATATCGAGGATGCCTACCGCTACCTGATGCAGGTCTACGAGGACGGCGACGCTGTGTTCCTGATCGGGTTCAGCCGCGGCGCTTTCACGGCGGAGGCCGTCGCCGGCCTGCTCAACAAGTGCGGCCTGCTCGACCGCCACAACGACAACCTCATCCCCTACGCGCTGCGTATCTATCTCGACAAAGGCAACGCCGGCACGGCCGAGGCGTTCAAGCGCACGATGGCGCGCGCGTGCACGCCCGAGATGCTCGGGCTCTGGGACACCGTCAAGAGCCTCGAGGGCAACCACGCCGACGACTTCTTCTACCGGGGGCACCGCCCCAACAGCCGCCACGGCTACCATGCGCTGGCGATCGACGAGAAGCGCGAGGATTTCGTGCCTTGTCGCTGGGGCCAGGAGGCGGATGCCGATCACGTCGAGATCTGGTTCCCCGGGGCGCACAGCGACGTCGGCGGCGGCTACCAAGACGATGGGCTGGCCAACGGCGCCCTGCGCTGGATGATCGCCAAGGCGCAGCAGCACGGCGTGTACTTCCAGCACGACCGCATCGCCGAGTTCGAGCCCGACCCTGCCGGCACCCTGCACGACTCGCGCAGCGGGCTCTGGAAGGTCCGCGACGCCGTCGAGCGCGAGATCCCCGAGGGCGCCAAGGTCCACACGACCGCCCTGCAGCGCCGCGATGCGGTGGCCGAGTACGACCCCGCCAACCTGCCCGAGGACGTCGAGCCGGTGTCGGCCTAAGAGGGTGTTTACAAATGGTGCGCGATCAACGCCGGATGGCGTTTGGGGTGCCCTACGGCGACACAACCATCGAACCGACGTGGCCGACGCGCCATAGAGGCCCTCGACGGAACGCGATCCGGCCTACCCGTGTACCCGTAGCCCGGTCATTGCGTGGGGTCTCGGCTGCCGGCGTGGCCGGTTGGTCGCGCTGGCGCCGTATCCCGCGATTGGCACGTCCGGTCGCAAGAACCGGCCTACCCGCGGCCAGGGCACGACGATCCGGGTCGAACCATTGTGCGCCGTCACCGACGTAGATCCTATGGGCGGGGCTCAAGGAAGGGCCGCAGTCAAGGCTATCCTGTGGA
>CAYUKN010000072.1:0-11316 GCA_964445325.1 uncultured Ectothiorhodospiraceae bacterium | reverse complement strand
TGTCGAACTGGTGCTGGCGGATCATGCCGCGCGTGTCCTTGCCGTGCGAGCCCGCTTCCGAGCGGAAACACGGGGTATGTGCGGTATAGCGCAATGGCAGCTCGTTGGCCTCGATGATGCTCTCGCGCACCAGATTTGCCAGCGGCACCTCGGCGGTCGGGATCATGTAGAAGGGCGGCTCGTCCTGCGTAATGAACAAGTCCTCGTCGAACTTCGGTAACTGCCCCGTACCGCGCGGGGCATCCGGATGCACGATGTACGGGACGTACATCTCACGGTAGGCGTGCTCGCCCGTCTGCACGTCGAGCATGAACTGCGCGATCGCCCGGTGCAGCCGCGCCATCGCGCCGCTCATGACCACGAAGCGCGCGCCCGACATCTTCGACGCCGTATCGAAATCGAGCCATCCGTTGGGAGCGCCGAGATCGACGTGATCGCGCGGTGTGAACTCGAATTCGCGCGGTTCCCCCCAGCGACGTAGCTCCTCGTTGTCGTTGTCGTCCTCGCCCCGCGGGACATTCTCGGCGGGCAGATTGGGCATGCCCATCAGCAGATCGTCGAGCTCGCCCTGCACATCCGCCAACTCGGACTCGGCCGTTTTGAGCTCGTCGGCAAGCTCGCTGACGGCCTGACGCAGCGGCTCGATATCCTCGCCCCGGGACTTGGCCTGACCGATCGCCTTGGAACGCTCGTTGCGCTGCGACTGGAGGTCCTGGGTGCGCTTTTGCAGCGCTCTGCGGCGCTCCTCGAGCGAGCGGAAGTGGTCGGTGTCGAGGCGGTAACCGCGCGCGGCCAGCGCGTTGGCGATGCCTTCCGGGTCTTGGCGCACGCGTTTGGGATCGAGCATGACTGGTTCGACTCCTCGTAGTTATTGCATGGATACCGAGCCCCGCGCTCACCATGTGCCGAGCGCCCGGCGCCACGTCCCACTTGGCCACGCCGTGGCCCCGGCGAAGCCGCTCACGCGGCCAGCGCGCGGGCCAACTGCATACCACCCGCAGCGGCCACCACGCATGCGACCACGCTCACCACGGCGTTGGCCGCCGCACGCCACGCGAAACCGCCCGCCCCCAGTTGGAATGTCTCCAGGGCAAACGTCGAGAACGTTGTAAAACCGCCCAGCAGGCCCACCACTATACCGGCACGGGCAACTGATCCGAGCCCCAAACGCTCGATGCAGACGACGGCGGCTATACCGATGGCGAACGAGCCGACGACGTTGACCGCCAATGTGGCCCAGGGGAAACCATGCCCGAGCCATTGGCCAACGCGGGCGCTGACGAGCCAGCGTGCAACGGCACCGGTGGCGCCACCGAGGGCAACCGCGAGCGCCTCGTTCATCTACCCACTTGCTGCCGCGCGAACGTGGCGAAGCCCGCGATCAACTGGGCCACACGCTGGCGCGTGTTGTCATCGACCAACGAGCCATCGGCGTCGAAGAGGTCACCGGCCCGCGACAACAGCAGCGTCTGTTCGCTGTAGAGGCGTGTGCCCAGCGTTCGCAGCGTCGGCAACCACGCGTACTGGGCCGAGCGCGTACCGGCGCCGCCGAGGGTCGTGCCGCACAGGGCGACGGGCTTGCCGCGGAACACGCGGCCGATGTCATCGGGCGGGCGCGTCAGCCAATCCACGGTGTTCTTGAGCACGCCCGGCACGCCCTGGTTGTACTCGGGCGTGACCAGGATGAGTCCATCGGCCACCGCCAAGCGGCCCTTGAGCTCCTCGACGGCCTCCGGGAGACCGCTCTCGGCCTCCCGGTCACCGTCGTAGAGCGGGATGTCGGCCGGGGTGGCGACATCGACGACACAATCGTCGGGCGCTTGCGCGCACAATGCACGCGCCAGCGCGGTATTGTACGAGCCGCGCCGCAAGCTGCCGGACAAAGCCACGATCCGCATCCTCACCTCCCGCTGACGATCAAGCGACGTATTATAACGGACCACTCCGGCCGCCGCTCACCCGTGCCCGCCCGGCAGCGCCATCCGAGCGTCGCGAGTTGTCCTTCCACGGCGACCTTGTGTGATGGGCCGGTGGCGACCCGCAAAGCCGACCGCCACGCGGCCGCCCGGATCCCCTTGTCCGCGCCAGACATGAGACGCCAAACCGGCACGCGCCCACGCCGGTGCAGCTGCGGGCGCTCAGCCCCCGATGCCCCGGCCGACGATCCCGGCTGGCACGGAGATGTCCACCCACTACCGCCACCACTCGAGGCCATCTATGGCATCGCCGGCCGAGGCGAGATCAATACCCTCGCCGAGGCCCCATCTGCGTCCTCGATTCGACACCGCGCCTTGTCTGTGACCGCTCGGGGCTGACGAGTTGCCCATGGCATGCCTCTTCCAGCCCGGCACGACCCGCCACGAGGTGGACGCCGCCAGCGGGGCTACGCCCCTGCCGATTGACGCCACGCCCGGCCATCACTGCCACAACGCCACGCCGCGGCGCTTGAACAACGGGATCAGGGCCATGCCGGCCACGAAGCCGCCGATGTGGGCCATGAAGGCGACGCCACCGCCGCCGCCGGCCGTGGCCATTTGCTGATAGAGCTGGAGCCCGAACCACAGCAACAGCACCACGATGGCCGGCAGGCGTACGAGCTGGCTGAGCACCCCGAGCGGGATGAGCACGAGCACGTGCGCCTTGGGATGGAGCACCAGGTACGCACCCAGCAGGCCGCTGATCGCCCCCGAGGCGCCCACCATCGGGATCTCGGAGCCGGGCGCCAGCGCGGCCTGGGCGAACGCCGCGGCCAAGCCGCAGACGAGGTAAAAAACGACGAAGCGGACATGCCCCATCGCATCCTCGACGTTGTCGCCGAAGATCCAGAGATAGAGCATGTTGCCAATGAGATGCATCCACCCGCCGTGGAGGAACATCGACGTCACCAGCGTCGCCGCGGGCGGCACCATTGCTACCCCGTCGGGCAGGCTCGCCTGGCCGAACAACACCGCCGGGATCATGCCGAGTGCGTAGATGGCCTGCCGCTGCCCCTCAGGCGGCAGGGTCTGCTGCCATAGGAAGACCGCGACACACGCCGCCAGGATGGTGTAGGCCAACCAGGGCGACAGCTCGGTGGGGTTGTCGTCTTTGAGCGGCAGCATGGCGACCAAGCGGGTGCTTCGCTGGGCGCATGAGTATGCCGAAGCACCGGCGCGCCTCATAGCCGCGGCGCGCGCATGGGGATCGTCCCCCCCGGGGCGCTGCTTCGCCCCGCCGTTATGCACCTCGCGATCGAACGGCCACCAAGCCGGCCCCGCATGACACACGGACTGTTTTTTTATACAGTCATCAGCATGGCCAACACGCACGAAACACACCGCACCCAGCGCAAGGGGCGCGGGGCGCTGACCAACCCCGATGTCCGCTTCGAGGCGGTGGCCCGCGAGGCGGTCGACGACGGCTGGGGCAGCCTCGACGCGCCGCTGCCGGCGTTGGACACACAGGTCGGGCTCGACCGGGCGCGGCGCATACTGGCCTACAACGACTCCCCCGACGTCCCGTTCGACCGATCGATCAACCCGTATCGGGGCTGCGAGCACGGCTGCGTGTACTGCTTCGCCCGGCCCAGCCACGCCTACTACGACCTCTCGCCGGGCCAGGATTTCGAGACACGCCTGCTGCGCAAGGCCGAAGCGGGCGAGCGCCTCGAGGCCGAATTGCGCCGCAGCGACTATCGGCCCGCACCCATCACCCTCGGCGCGAACACCGATCCCTACCAGCCCATCGAGAAGCGCTACCGCGTCACCCGCGAGCTTTTGGAGACCCTGGCGGTCTATCGCCACCCGGTTAGCATCGTCACCAAGGGCACCCTGGTCGAGCGCGACCTCGATGTGCTCGAAGAGCTGGCGCGCTTCGACGCCGTGTCGGTCATGGTGAGCGTCACCAGCCTGCGGCGCTCGCTCAAGCGGACGCTGGAGCCGCGCGCAGCGGCCCCGCAGCGCCGGCTCCAGATCATCGAGACCTTGAGCGCTGCGGGCATCCCGACCGGTTGCCTGGTCGCGCCCATCATCCCGGCGATCACCGACGACGAGATCGAGAGCATACTGCAGGCCGTGGCGGAGGCGGGCGCCCGTACCGCGGGCTACGTCTTGTTGCGCCTGCCGCGAGAGGTGCGGGGGCTATTCACCGAATGGCTCGAGACCCACTTCCCCGAGCGCGCCGAGCGCGTCCTCAACCACCTGCGCGGGGCCCACGGCGGCGCCTGCTACGACGCGGCATTCGGCCACCGCCAACGCGGGGCCGGCCCTTACGCGGACATGCTCGAGCAGCGCTTCCGTCGGGCTGCGCGCCGCGCCGGCATCGATCCCGACGAGCGCATCGAGCTTTCGACCCAGCATTTCCATGTACCGCCCCGCTCGGGCGATCAGCTCGGGTTGCTCTAGGGCCTGATGTAACCCGCTCATCGCGGTGGCGGATCTGCGGGGACTGTTCGCAAGTCGCTAGCGGATCGGACTAAAAGTCCGATCCACGGGATGTGATGAGCCACGAATTAGCAATAAATCAGACCTTACCTACGGCCCGCGCGTATCCCCGGCATACCAGGCGGTGCTAGCCTCAGGGCCTACGCTGCGACCGAACTGGACCCCCATGCCCCTCGCTCATATTCTGCGCTACGTCGCGGCGCTCGCCATCGTCGGTCTGGTTAGCGGCTGCGCCGGGCTGCAGCAGGCCTTGGACGCGCAAAAGCCCACGGTCTCGCTGGCGTCCACCCGGGTCGAGGCGATCGACTTCGACCGGGCCGATGTCGTCTTCGATCTGCGCATCGACAATCCCAATGCGTTCGGCATCGATCTGGCCGGCTTCGACTACGCGATTGCCCTCGAAGGCAAGGACTTCCTCTCCGGGCGGCGCGAGCGCAAGATCAGCCTGCCGGCGAACGGCAGCGACACCATCGCGGTCCCGCTGACCATCCCCTTCGCCCGCGTCCAAGAGATCGTCGGCGATCTGCGCGACCGCGATACCATCGCCTACGAGATCGAGGTCGCCAGCGACGTCGAGCTCGGCGTGCTCGGCACACGCCGGGTCGAGGCGAACGAGCGCGGGACGCTACCCGTGCCCCAACGGCCCTCGATCAGCATGCAGGGCGCACGCATCGACCGGATGAGCCTTTCGGGGGCGGAGATCGTGTTGCGCTTGGGCGTCGACAACCCCAACGCCTTCGCCGTGACGCTCGACCAGCTCGACTACAATTTCGCAGTCAACGGGCAACGCTGGGCGACGGGTCGCTACGGCGAGTCCGTTCGCATCGCCGCCGACGCTCGGACCGTATTGGCGCTGCCGTTGAGCGTGCGCTTCGCCAACATCGGCACGAGCGCGTACGAGCTCTTGCAGGGCAATGCGCAGGTCGATTACCGCCTCGAGGCCAACCTGGCGGGCACGGCCGGGCTCGATGGCTTCGGTGCATTCGAGCTCCCGCTCGAGCACAGCGGCCGGATCGAGTTGGGGCCCTGATGAGCTCGCCCGAGCGCCCGACCCGCTTCGCCTACAAGACCGGCGCGCGCGAGCACGTGTGGCAGCGCATGCGCGCCGAGGGCAGCGCGGCGTTCCCGTTCCCGATCGAGGGGCGGATACCGAACTTTCGCGGGGCGCCCGAGGCGGTCCAGCGCCTGCTCGAGCACCCGACGATCGCCACGGCCCACCGGCTCAAGGTCAATCCGGACAGCCCCCAACGGCCCCTGCGCGAGGCGGCGTTGCACGGGGGTATCGAGCTCATCATCGCCACGCCGCGCCTCGCCGGTGGTTTTCGCCGCCTCGATCCCCAACGCATCCCCGCCGCGGCCCATCGCGAGGCCGCCACGCTGGGCGGCGCCGACCGGTGGGGCGAGACCATCGCCGTCACCGACCTGCCCCGGGTCGACGCCGTCATCGCCGGCAGCGTCGCGGTGACCCGAGCGGGCCGCCGTTGCGGCAAGGGCCATGGCTACGGCGACATCGAATACGCCATCCTGCGCGAGCTGGGTCACCCGCCCGTGCCGGTCTTCACGAGCATCCACCCGAGTCAGCTCGTCGACGACTTCCCGAGCGACGCCCACGACCTGCCCGTCTCGGTAATCGCCACACCTGACGAGACCATCACGGTGGACCAGCCGCCCCGGGCCCCGGCGGGCATCGACTGGGACGCGCTGGGCGAGGCCGACCTCGACGCGATGCCCGTTCTGCGGGAGCTGGCCCGTGCGACAGCCCCGGGTAGCGCCGGATGAGGCCACCCCCCCGCCCACGCCCCGTACGCGCCTCGCACGTCGGCTCTGTCACTGCCCCGTCTGCATCACGGGCTACAGGTAAGGCGAGAACAGCCAGCAGAAAGCATCGCGCAGGCGCACCGCGAGCGAGCGCTCGTCGAGGCGCTCCGGCGTAACCCGCACGGCGTGGCTCGCCGCTCGGTCGCAATGGGCCGCCAACGCCGCCGCGAACCCCGCATCGAAGACCTCGACCCCGAGCTCGAAGTTCAACCGCAGGCTCCGCGGGTCGATGTTCGCCGATCCCACCAAGGCGTAATAGCCATCGACGACGAAGAGCTTGCTATGGACGAACGGCGGACGCTGCAACAAGATCTCGACGCCATAACGCACCAGCTCCCCGACGAGATGCTGGGTCGCCCAGTGAACGTAGGCGAGGTTGTTGCGCCCGGGCAGCAGGATACGCACTCGGACACCCCGCAGGCAGGCGCTCTGCAGCGCCGACTGAAGATCGGCCGGGGGCAGGAAGTACGGCGTCATGATGTCGATGCGCTCGGTTGCCGCATTGATCGCGCCGATGAGCACGGTCGCCATGCGCCCCATGTCCTCGTTCGGGCCATCGCTGAACGCGCGCGCGATCACCCCGTCGCCCGCAGCCACCTCGCTCGGGACCTCGGGCCGCAGCGACTCGCTCGTGACGAACTGCCAATCCTCGGCGAAGATGGTGGCGACGTGAGCGACGACGGGCCCGCGGGTACGGAAGTGGACGTCGACGACACGCTCGTGCTCGCCCTCGTGCTGCGGCACATGGCGGTCGCCGATGTTCATGCCGCCGACGAAGGCCGCATCGCCGTCGACAATCAGCATCTTGCGGTGGTTGCGCAGATTGATGTTGAGGGTGGGCGGCCACAGGGTCGGCCGCATGAACCGCGCTACGCGCACGCCCCCACGGCGCAGTAGCGTACCCGCCCAAGGCCAGTCGTAGAGCTCGCCGACACCGTCGATGAGCACGCGCACGTCGACGCCGCGGCGGTGGGCGTCGATGAGCGCATCGACGAAAGCGCGGCCGGTGGGCCCCGTCTCGAAGATATAGGTGCTCAACCAGACCCGCTCACTCGCTTGCGCGATGGCCTGGAGCATGGCCGGATAGGCCCCTTCGCCGCCGTGCAGGGCCTCGAATGCATTGGCCTCGAGAAGCGGCCGAGTCCCCGTGCCCTCGGACAGCCGAGCGAGCGACTGCCACCGCGGTGCCAAATTCGCCGGCGTCACCACGCGGGCCGGCGCCCGCGGCTCGCCCTCGCCGCCGCCCTCGGCGAGCTCGAACGGGTAGTCGCGCGTCAAACGCTTCGCCCTTGTGTGCACCCGATTGATGCCGAAGACGAAGTACAGCAGCGTACCGAGCAGCGGGAACATCAGGCACACGGCGATCCAACCGAACGCGGCACGCGGATCCCGCTTGTGGAGCAGTGCGTGACCGGCTCCGATCAGTCCGACCAGGGCCGCAAGGAAGGGCAGCGGATGATAGAAGTATGTGAGCACGGGCGTCGCCTGTCGAAGCTAGTGCGAGCGTAGCAGCCACAGGCCCGGGCGTGCGCCCGCGAGCTGCTATGATGGGCGTGTGATGAGCGCAACCGAAGCCCGCCAATCGCTCGACTGGGATGCCCTGGTCGACACCATCCGCGACTGGGGCCGGGAGCTCGGCTTCCGCTCGCTCGGCATCACCGATGTCGACCTATCCACCGTCGAGCCCGAACTCCGCCAGTGGCTCGCTGAGGGGCGCCACGGCGCCATGGACTGGATGGAGCGACACGGCGAGCTGCGGACGCGACCGGAGCGCCTCGTCCCGGGCACGATCCGCGTGCTCTCGGTCGCCCTCGACTACTGGCCCGACGACGCCGCGCCCGCGCAATCGGTGTTGCGGGACGGCCGCACGGGCTATGTCTCGCGCTACGCCCTGGGGCGTGACTATCACAAGATGATGCGTCAACGCCTGCAGACGTTGGCCCAGCGCATCGAGGCCGAGGTCGGCTCGTTTGGGTATCGGCCCTTCGTCGACAGCGCGCCCGTGCTGGAGAAGCCGCTCGCGCACAAGGCCGGCCTGGGCACGCCCGGCAAGCATACGCTGCTGATCGACCGCGAGGCCGGCTCGTACTTCTTCCTCGGCGAGCTCTACACCGATCTGCCGTTGCCGACCGACGACCCGGGGCCCAGCGACGTCTGCGGCGGCTGCCGCGCCTGTATCAATGCCTGCCCCACGGGCGCGATCACGGGGCCCTACGAACTCGACGCCCGGCGCTGTATCTCGTATCTGACGATCGAGAATCCGGGCTCGATCCCCGAGTCGCTGCGCCCTTTGATGGGCAATCGCGTCTACGGCTGTGACGACTGCCAGCTGGTGTGCCCCTGGAATCGCTACGCCACCGATGCGGACGAGCGCGACTTCCGCACGCGCAACGGGCTCGACGCACCCGATCTCGTCGCCATCTTCGACTGGAGCGAGGGCGAATTCCTCGAACGGATGAAGGGCTCACCCATCCGGCGCATCGGCCACGAGTGCTGGCTGCGCAACGTCGCTGTGGCCCTGGGCAACGCTCCCACCTCGGACGAGGTCATTGCCGCCCTCCGGCGCCGTGCCGACCACCCTTCCGCGATGGTGCGCGAGCACGTCCACTGGGCCCTCGAGCGCCACGGTGTCGCGGCCTGATCGGAGGTGGACGGGCTCGTTGACGTCCTCGTGCGCATGGCCGCGCTCATCGCCCTGGGCGCGGCGTGGCGCTGGCTGCGCCCCGGCGGTCTCTCGGGCGACCACATCCGTGCGGCCATATCGGCGCTCGTCTACTATCTGCTGCTGCCCGCCCTCGTGGTCAACGTCCTTTGGAACACGGCACTCGGGCTCGACTCCATCCGTATCGCCGTTACGGCGGTGGCCGTGGTCGCCGCCGGTTGGGGCCTCGGCTGGGCTGTCGCCCGGGCGCAACAGTTGCCCGACCCCCGCGCGGGCGCACTCATCCTCGCGGCGGCGTTCCCCAACGCGACCTACATGGGTCTACCCGCGCTCGACGCCGCCCTGGGCGAGGTGGGCCGGGGCATCGCCATCCAGTTCGATTACTTCGCCTGCACACCCATCCTGCTGACGCTCGGCGTGGTCCTGGCGCAAGGCTACGGCGGCCGCGCGGAGCCGGAGCCGGCCTGGCTGCGCCTCGCCCGCGTGCCGCCCTTCTGGGCCGCGCTCGCGGGCGTCGCCCTCAACGCGAGCGGCCTCGACCAACCGGTCCTCCTCGACGGGCTGTTCGCGACAATGGGTGCCGCCGTGGTCCCGCTGATGTTGATCGCACTCGGGATGAGCCTGACGTGGCGCGCCATGGATCGCCAGACCGCCTGGGCGATGGGCCCCGTGCTCGCGATCCAGCTCGTCCTGTTGCCCGTGCTCGCGCTGGCGATCACCACGGCCATCGGGCTCGGCGGCGTCGAGCGCATCGGCACCGTGCTCGAGGCGGCCATGCCGTCGATGGTGCTGGGCATCGTGCTGTGCGATCGCTACGGCCTCGATACGCGCTTCTACGCACTGGCGGTCACGATCTCGACGCTGCTCTCGCTGGCCACACTCCCGTTGTGGCTCTATGCCCTCGCCTGAAAACGGGGCCTTTCAAGCGCGCGGCACGGGAATGCACGCCAAGACGCCAAGAGCGCCAAGACGAGCGGGTCCTTTATGCAGAGATCGGGCTTGGGCATCCACCAAGATCGTTTTATCTTGGCGCGACGTGCATGCCCAGCGTTGGGGGACGCTGGACTGCTGGGCCCATGCGCTACGTAAAGACGCACGGTGGATCCCATCAAGCCATTCGAATGGCTATGGCCCTGGCGATCTTGGCGTGCGCGGCGCGCTTGGCGTGCGTCCTGCGTACGGCGGCTAGCATGACCGTCGAGGGACATCCGCTGCCGGCGCTAGCCGCAGTCGCGCTCGACGCTGCGACGCTCGATCTCGATGGGCTCACCCTCGCGCACCGGCACACGCACCAACTGGTACGGGCGAGTGAACGCCTGGGTCGTCAGGCAGGTCGGCCCGGGCTCAATGGCGGCGACACGGACGATGAGCTTGCCCTCGGTGCGCACCACCGACTCGACCTCGATGCCATAGCCGCCCGTCGGCTGGCGCCCCATGTCGAGCGCCAGCACGGCCGAGCGATCGAAGTCGATGACCGGGGCCTCACCGCCGACCAAGGCGCGGTGCGCGCGGGCGAAGTCTTCGGTGGACTCGATGATGCGCACGCCCACCGCGTTCGGCCCCACGTCCGCGGCGGGACGATCCCCTCGGGCGAGGACCTCGAACGCGACCTCTTGCTCGGCCCCTGCCTCCGGCGCTGGTTCCGCCTCAGCCGCCTCCTCTTCGGGACCCGCGCATCCGGTGGCTGCGAGCACGAGTCCGACTGCGGCGCCGCGCCAAGCAGCACCGCTCGCTTGGCGCAGCCGTGGACGAGTGCCCCCACCAGCGACCACTGCCCTCATGGCATCGACTCCCCACCCTGGCTGTCATCACCGTTGATCGCGGCCGTATTGCGCGCGCGCAGATCGCGTAGGCGCTCGCCGATGCGCTGCTCCAGACCGCGCTCGACGGGCTCATAATACACCCGCTCTCCCATCGACTCGGGGAAATAGGTCGCGCCGGCCGCGAAGCCGTCGGGCTCATCGTGGGCGTAGCGATACCCCTCGCCGAAGCCCATCTGCTTCATCATCTGCGTCGGCGCATTGCGCAGATGATTGGGCACCTCGGCCGTGCCGCTTGCCTGGGCGTCGCGCGCGGCGGCCTTCCAGGCCGCGTAGACCGCGTTCGACTTGGCGGCACAGGCCATATAGGCGATCGCCTGGGCGATAGTGAGCTCGCCCTCGGGGCTACCGAGGCGCTCGTAGGTATCCCAGGCCTGAAGCGCGATCTGGAGGGCGCGCGGATCGGCATTGCCGATGTCTTCCGAGGCGATACGCACCGCCCGCCGGGCGATGTAGAGCGGGTCGCAACCGCCGTCGACCATGCGGCAGAACCAGTACAAGGCAGCGTCGGGATTGGACCCGCGCACCGATTTGTGCAGGGCCGAGATCTGGTCGTAGAAGAGATCGCCGCCCTTGTCGAAGCGCCGCAGGCTCT
>CAYUKN010000071.1:0-12328 GCA_964445325.1 uncultured Ectothiorhodospiraceae bacterium | reverse complement strand
CGCATCCGCAGGCCCACCCGAAGCGAACCGAAAGCGGGGCACATGCCCTGCGGTTGGTCGTGCGGGCCAGTCGGATAGTCCTTGGCATACTGCTCCAGGATCTCGCTCTTGCCCGCCGCCTCGGCCGCCTCCTGCAACTTCTCCTTGCCCGCGTGACAACCGTAGCCGTCGTCTTCCGTGGCAGCGACATTGATCTGCCCGGATGCCGGCTGCGCCCCGCTCGTCTCGGAAGGCTCGACCGGCGCCTCGGAGGGTTGCACGGGCTCGTTTTCCACCGGCGCCGAGGCTGCGTCGTCGTAGATCAGCTCGCGCCCGCCACCTTGGTCTTGTTCGTCGGCCATGGCTCGGCCCCTCGTTTACACTTGTTACACCTCGTCGTAGACGATCTCGAGAGACGGCTTGTCCCAACTGGCACCCTCGCTGCCGCACATGTCGGCCTGGGTCGCCGGCAGGAGTTCGACGTCCTCACCGATTTCATCGCCCTTGAACAGCCCGAGGAGCTCGTCCTGCGACATGGGCGAGGGATGCACCGGCGGGGCCTCGGCGACGTTGACGCCGAGCTGCTCGAACATCGACGCATACGGGCTGCCGGGGTAGCCGATGATCTCGTAGTTGGCGCTCTTGCTGCGGATGTCGTTGGTCGCCGGGATCGACGCCATCATCGGGATACCGACGCGCTGGGCGAACTCCTGGGCCTGGCCGGTCCCCTCGTCCTTGTTGGTCACCATGCCGGCGACGCCGACGTTGCCTCCGAGCTTGCGGAAATACTCGACCGCCGAGCACACGTTGTTGGCGACATAAAGGGACTGGAGATCGTTGGAGCCCACCACGATCACCTTCTGGCACATGTCGCGCGCGATCGGCAGACCGAAGCCCCCGCAGACGACATCACCGAGGAAGTCGAGCAGCACGTAATCGAAGTCCCACTCGTGGAAGCCGAGGCGCTCGAGGGTCTCGAAGCCGTGGATGATCCCCCGGCCGCCGCAACCGCGGCCGACGTCCGGGCCACCGAGCTCCATCGCGAGCACGCCGTCGCGCTTAAAGCAGACATCACCGATGGTGAGTTCCTCACCGGCCTCCTTCTTCTCCGACGAGGTGGCGATGATCGGCGGGCAGGCCTTCCCCCCGAACAGCAGCGAGGTCGTGTCGCTCTTGGGATCGCAGCCGATCAGCAGGACCTTCTTGCCCTGCTGCGCCATCATGTAGGAGAGGTTGGACAGCGTGAAGCTCTTGCCGATACCGCCCTTACCGTAGATCGCAATGATCTCGGTCTGCTTGGTCGGCTCCTCGGTCGACACGGGCTCGGGCTCTTCGTGGGCCTCCTCGCGGAGATCCGTCTTCAGCTTGTCGACCGTGACGTTGGTTGTCTCGTCGGATTCACTCAATGCTTCCCCCAATCCAAGAT
Organism: uncultured Ectothiorhodospiraceae bacterium; assembly: GCA_964445325.1. Taxonomy (GTDB): domain Bacteria; phylum Pseudomonadota; class Gammaproteobacteria; order XJ16; family Halofilaceae; genus Halofilum. Next base: position 10,923 of record CAYUKN010000071.1, on the reverse strand, counting down.
CATCTTGAGGCAGTCCGGATCCTCAAAGGCGGTACGATAGGCCGCCTCGACATGCTCCGCCTGCTCGCGGTGGGTGATCAGGCCGTCCAGACGCAGGTGACCACGGTCGACCAGCTTCTTGACGGCTCCGAGATCGTGCTCGCCCCATTCGGCAGCCACGCGGAACCGCGCGCGGCGCATGAACGCGGGCGGGAAACTGAACTGCAGGGGCTCGCTGTAGAAGCCGGCGAGGGTGATCTCGCCGCCGCGCGCGAGCCGGGCGATGAGGCTGTCGAGCAACGAGGCGTCGCCGCTGACGTCGAAGATGGTGGCGTAATCGCGGCGCTCGTCTTCGTCGGGATCGACGACGCTGTAGCCGTCGCCGCCGCCAGCGCGCGCGGGATTGCGCTCCCAGACAACGGGGGGATCACCGCCGAGCGCCAGGGCAATACGCGCCAGCAGGCGCCCGAGGACACCGTGACCGACGATCAGCTCGGGCAGGCGAGGGCCTTGCTCGGCATCGACAATGGCATTGTGGGCAGTGGCGGCAAGCGCGAGCAGAACGGCGCGCTCACCGAGGTGGGGGTCGACCGGCACCGTGCGCTCGCCGGCCGAGACGAGACGGGCGGCGGCACCGCCAAACAGGCCGTGGACATCACCGTAGCAACGGGCGCCGGGGACGAAGACGCGCTCGCCAACCTCCCGGCCGGAACGCGGACCGGCCGACGAGATCCGACCAACGGATTCATAACCGGGCACCAGTGGATAACCCATGCCCGGGAAATGCGGCATTTCACCCGACCACAGCAGGCGCTCGGTACCGGCGCTGATCCCGCTCCATTCGATGTCGACGACTACGTCGTCTTCGTCCGGCGGGCTCAGTTCAAGCTCGTCGAGGCAAAGCTGTCTGGGTTGTTGGAGAACGACGGCAAGGGTCTTCAAAGCCACCTACCCTTGGCCCCCGCAAGCGGGACAGCCGTTACTTTTTATGTTGAGCGAGGCAGGCAGGGCCTCGCTCCGTAACTTTGCTCTCACTTCGAAAGATAAACAGCGCGACAGCGATGTCAACACCTGCCGGGCACTCGTGCTCGCATCACTCGCGCCATCATGGGCCAGCACGAGCGCGCCAGCCGGGGCCGCTCGAACCCGGCGCGGGCGACGAGCGCCGCCAGCTCGTCGGGCTCACGGGGCCGCCCCTGGCCCATCGCCAGCAGATAGAGCCCGAAATACGCCGACACCCTGGCGGCGTCGCCGCTCGGCGCCGCCATGGGCTCGGCGATCACGAGCTCGCCGCCGGACGGCAGGATCGCGTACACCCGGCGCAGCAAGGCCTCGACCGCGGCGTCGTCGTGATCGTGGAGCACGCGAATGAGGGTCACGACATCGGCGCCGCCGGGCAATGGATCGGCAAACAAATCACAACCGACGACGCGCGCGCGATCGCTGAGTCCGGTTTCGGCGAGCCGCGCCTCGGCCTGCTCGACGACCGCGGGCAGATCGAGCACAGTCGCGCGCAGCTCGGGGAAACGGCGCAACGCCGCGATGGCGAAGCTAGCGTCGCCGCCGCCGATGTCGAGCACCCGGGCGTAGCGCCCGAACGGCACCGCCTCGAGCACCTGATCGGCGATGAACGCCTGCGACGCCGCCATGAGCCCCGTATAGGGCGCGACCTCCCTCCTGGTGAGCTGTTGCACCGGCGCAGCGCTGCGCGCGTAGGCCCAATAGTCACCGAGCTGGGTACGACCTGCCTCGCCGCGCAGCAGGGCGAGCGGATCCGCGAGATCGGCGTAGAGCAAGTGGTGGTGATCGACCATCGCGGTGATCCCCGGATTGCCCTGCAGCGCAGCGCCCAACGGGCCCAGGCCGTAGCGTACGCCCCCGCGATGCTCGACCAACCCCAGGCCCGCGGCCGCCTCGAGCAGCCGCTGCATCTGGGCCGACGCCAATCCGCACTGCGAAGCCAGTTCGTCCACCGTGGCGGGGCCATCGGCCAGGGCGCGGAACAGGTCGAGGCGTACGCAGGCGTACAGCACCTGCGAATAAACGAAGCCGGCGCAAAGATCGAATAGGCGGGCGGCCCGACGTCGTGCGATCGGCCGCGTGAGGGGGAAGCGCAGCGCCCAGCGCTGGAACGCGGCCGACGCGAGCAGGCGATCGCGCCAGCGCCGCCAGCGCGCCCAAAGGGGCTCACCCCCCACCGCGCGTTCAGACTCGCGGGTCACACTGCGACACTCGGCGCGCCGATTCAGGCCGCGCTTTGATCCATTTTCTCGCGCAGCAGCCGCTGCGCCTCCTCACGCAACAGGCCGGCCAGCCATTCGCGGTCGGGACACGGCGGGATGGCCTCGGCGAGCTCGCCCATGAGCTCGTCATAGCGCTGACGCGCACCCTCGAGGCCCAGATCACTGGCGGCACTGGGACGCCCGATCGCTGCATCCTTGCCCACCGGCTTGCCCATCTCCTCGGCATCGCCCGCGATGTCCTGGATATCGTCGATGACCTGATAGGCATCGCCAACGCGCTCGCCCAGACGCCGCCAGGGCTCGTGATCGACCCCGGCAGCCGCTGCCCCGGCCACGGTTGCCGCCGCGAACAGCGAGCCCGTTTTGGCCTGGCGATAGGCCTCGCCCGCCACCTCGGGCTCACATTCCCAGGCCTGACCGGCGACCAGACCCGCCGGCGCCCCGGCCGCGTAGGTGAGGGTGCGCAAGACGACACCGCTGCGCTGCGGTGCGTGCAAGGTGTTGCGCCCGAGCACGTCGAACGCGAGCACGATCAAGGCATCGCCGGCGAGCACCGCCAGCGACTCACCATAGGCCTCGTGGACAGACGCCTTGCCGCGGCGCACCTCGGCATCGTCGAAGCAAGGCAGATCGTCGTGGACGAGAGAGGCGCAGTGGAGTAGCTCGATCGCAGCGGCGGCGCGATCGGTTGTTGTGGGGTCGTCGTCGCCGCAGGCGTGCGCGACCGACAGGCAAAGGCGGGGTCGCATCCGGGCACCCCCCGGAAACACCGCATGGCGCACGGCGCCGGCCAGCCTCGGCGGCGCACCGGCACGTTCGGTGCTCTCGACGGCCTCGGTCAGCGCCTGCTCGATGCGTTGCTCGGCGTCCATCGCAGCCCTCCCCCGCCAGCCAGCCCGCGCGCGGAGCTGACTTCATCGTTGTTATTGATATGTAGACTAGTGAGACCTTTCACTACGAGTCAACGCGTGCCTTGGGAACCGAGCGGGTCGTCGTCATCGGTGCCGGAATGGGAGGTCTTGCGGCAGCGCTCGATCTGAGCGCGCGCGGGCTCGAGGTAGTCGTGGTCGAACGCGGCGACACACCCGGCGGCAAGATCCGCCAGGTGGCCGCCGGCCCGGCCGCAGTCGACGCCGGGCCGACGGTGCTGACGATGCGCTGGGTGTTCGACCAGCTCTTCGCCGACGCCGGCGCCCGCCTCGACGACGAGGTCACGCTGCGTGCCGCCGATCGATTGGCGCGTCACGCCTGGAGCGCGACCGAGCGCCTCGATCTGTTCGCCGACCCCGAGCGCTCGGCCGAGGCCATCGCCGCCCTCGCCGGCGCCGACGAGGCCCAGCGCTATCGCCGCTTCTGCCGCCACGCGGCGCGAACCTTCGAGGCGCTGTACCGGCCATTCATGTGGCATCCGCGCCCTGGGCCGGCCGGCCTTGCCTGGGCGGCCGGGGCACGGCGCCTGCCCGACGTGGTGCGCGCCCGTCCCTTCGCCGACCTGTGGGGCCTGATCAGCGACCACTTCCACGACCCGCGACTGCGCCAGCTCTTCGCGCGCTACGCCACCTATTGCGGCTCGAGCCCGTATCGGGCAAGCGCGACGCTCGCGCTGATCGCGCACGTCGAGCAGGCCGGCGTCTTCCTCGTCGAGGGCGGGATGAGCCGCCTGGCGCACGCGGTCGCCGCGACCGCGAGCCGCTGTGGCGCGACATTCCGCTACGCCACTGCCGCCACCGCGATCGAGACGAGCGCCGGGCGCGCCAGCGCCGTCCGCCTGGACTCGGGCGAGCGCATCCGCGCCGATGCCGTCCTGGCCAACGCCGATGTCGCCTCGCTGGCCTGCGGCAACCTCGGCAGCGCCGCCGCACACGCCGTCGGCACTGCGGCCACCCGCGAACGCTCGCTGTCAGCGCTGACCTGGACCGGACTGGCCGACACGGAGGGCTTCCCGCTGACCCATCACAATGTCTTCTTCGGGCGCGACTACGCCGCCGAGTTCCGCGCGCTATTCGACGAACACCGGATCCCGGCCGAGCCCACGATCTACGTCTGCGCCCAGGACCGCGACGATCAAGGCGCGCGCACCGGCGCGGGCCCGGAGCGCCTGCTCGCCATCATCAACGCACCGGCGACCGGCGACAGCGACGATTTCAGCGATGCCGTGGGGCTGTGCCAGCGGCGTTTGGCCGCGACACTGGGGCGCTGCGGCTTGCACATCGACAGCGCCGAGGGTGCGCACGCGGTCACCAGCCCGGCCGATTTCGAGCGCCTGTTCCCGGGCACCGGCGGGGCGTTGTACGGCCGTGCCGTCCACGGCTGGCGCGCGCCCTTCGCGCGCCCGACCGCGCGCAGCGAGTTGCCCGGGCTCTACCTCGCCGGCGGCGGCGTCCATCCCGGGCCGGGCGTGCCCGTGGTCGCCATGTCCGGCCGGCTCGCCGCCAGCCGCATCGTCGCCGATCTGGGCCGGCGCTGATGCGCTTCCCCGCTTTCGATCAAGCGGTCGCAACCAACGGCTACCGCTGGTGGTATCTCGACGCCATCAGCGACGACGGGGCCCACGCGCTCACCGTCATCGCCTTCGTGGGCAGCGTCTTCTCGCCCTATTACGCCCGCGCCCGGGGGCACGGGCGCGGCGAGCCGACCGATCACTGCGCCATCAACGTCGCCGTCTACGGCACCGGCGGGCGCTGGGCGATGACCGAGCGCGGCCCCACCCGCTTACAGCGCGGACCCGACACACTGGCTGTCGGTCCGAGCCGGCTCGACTGGGACGGCGAGGCCTTGACTGTGGCGCTCGACGAGCTGGCGGTGCCGTTGCCGCGGCGACTGCGCGGGCGGATACGCGCAGTGCCGTCGGCGCTCACGGGTCAAGCGTTCGCGCTCGATGCCGGGCAGCGCCACCACTGGCTGCCGATCGCACCCAAGGCGGCCGTCGAGGTCGAGCTCGAGCATCCCCGACTGCGCTGGCACGGCACCGGCTATATCGACGCCAACGCGGGCGACGAGCCGCTCGAGGCGGGCTTTTCGCACTGGCACTGGTCGCGCGCCGATCTCGGCTCGGGCGCGGGCACGGTGGTGCTCTACGATCCGGCGCCGCGCGCCGCCTCGCCTCAGCCGCTGGCCCTGCGCTTCGATGACGACGGCACGAGCCACGCCATCGACCCACCCCCTGTAGCGGCGCTGGCGACCACCGGCTGGCGGGTGCAGCGCAGCACGCGCTCGAGCGACGGCGCCGCGCGCGTGGCGCGCACGCTCGAGGACACCCCGTTCTATGCGCGCTCGCTCGTGCGCCAACACCTGTACGGGCGCGACGTCACGGCCGTCCATGAGAGCTTGTCGCTAGAGCGATTCCGCAAGCCCTGGGTGAGGTGGCTGCTGCCGTTCCGCATGCCGCGGCGCCCGCGCTAGCGCCGCGCCGGGTTCCCCGCTCGACGCGCTTGCGGTACCGTGCTTGGCGCGCGGCGGGCGGCCAGCCGCGTGCTCACGACACCACGATCGAGCAACCCAAGCAGGGCGCGGCCCGCTGGCCCATCCGTGCCCTGTGCATCCGGTCGCGCCCCTGGGAAGCGATAAGGAGAAACCGATGACACGCTTGACGGTCCTGCGATTGGTGATGGCGCTTTGGGTACTTTGGCACCTCGTTTTCGGGTTGTTGGCTACCTTCGCGCCCGAAATCGGCGCGAATGCCGTCGGCTGGAGCGCGAGCGGCGGCTGGAGCGACGAGCTGATCACCATGAGCGGCCAGTACGGCATGGTCATGCTCTTGCTCGCGGGCATGTACCTGCTGATGGCGCTGGAGCCACTGCGCTACCTGGGCATGCTCAGCGTCGCCATCGCCGAGCAAATCCTCGGGATCCTCTACGCCATCGGCATCTACATCGAGTTCGGTGAGCTCACGCTCGCGCAGCTGCTCGTGCAGGGCGCGATCAACGTCGTCATCTGTGTGATCTTCGCCCTGCTATGGTCGGGGCTGGCCCCGAGCGCGCGCGAGCAGCGGTCATGAACGCGGAGCGGGCCCAGGGCGAGCCACGCGGCGGCGATCGGCTATCGCGTTGATCGCCCCGCTCGGCTCCGCCCGCGCCAGCGCCCGGCACGCGTGATGAAGGTGACGCGGCGATGACCGACAAGCGCAATCTGCAGTATGACCATCATACCCAGTCCAGCTGGGTGGATCGCCACCTCGGCAAGATCGTCGGGGTCGTGTTCACGCTGTGCCTGATCGGTCTGATCATCCGTGCACTGGCCGGCTGATCGGGGCACAGGGGCGCGCCGAGCCGCCTGAGCGCCGTTTGCCGCGAGTCCCGGGAGCCTCTATCTTGGCCGCATCGAGTGGCAGCCGGGCCGTGCCCCAGCAGGGTGCGGGCGAATCCCCATGAGCGCGAACACAGGCTCGAGTTCCAACGCCTCGCACGCCGCCCGCGAGGCCGCGCCCGAGGCGAGCGCTCGGGACTGGCCCTCGCGCCACGGCATGCGCGGGGCCACGCTGGTGCTGCTCTACGTGGCGGGCGCCCTGACACCGATCGCCCTGGCCGCGGAGCAGTTCCCGCTGCACCCGGGTGCAACACCCACGGAGATCGCGTCCGCCCTCGGCATGGCGGCCTTCGGGATCATGCTGCTCGAGCTCGTCCTGTTGAGCCGCTACCGCTGGATCTCCGATCGCATCGGCATCGATCGCGCGATGCGGTTCCATCGCCGCGCCGCCTACGCCATGGTCGGGCTCACCGCGTTCCATCCGTTGTTGTACGCCGCGCCCGACGGCGGCCCGTGGCCGTGGTTCAGCGGGACCGCACCCGAACTGGGCCTCGAGGGCTGGCCGCTGTGGAGCGGCCTGGCCGCATGGATCCTGATCGGGACCCTGGTCGTCACCGCCATCGACCGCAACGCCCTGCCGTGGAGCTACGAGGTCTGGCGCCGCCTGCACGCCGGCGGCTCCGTGCTCATCGCCGTACTGGTGGCGGTGCATGCATTCACCGCCGGTGGCTACAGCACGGGCGCGGTGCTCGCCACGTTCTGGATCACCCTGTTGATCGCGGGAGGGGTGAGCCTGCTGCAGGTGTATCTCATCGAGCCCTGGCTCCAGCGCCGCGCGCCGTACGTCGTCGAGGCCATCGACCGCATCGGTACCTCGACCTGGGCACTACGGCTGCGCCCTAGCCGGCGCCGCGGTCAGCACAGCGCCCTGCGCTTCCGGCCGGGCCAGTTCGCCTGGCTCAAGCTCGGCGGGCGCGCCCTTTGGGCGCGTGAGCATCCGTTCTCGATGTCGACCGCGCCCGAGGAGGCACCGACGATCGGCTTCACGATCAAGGAGAAGGGCGATTTCACCGCGGGTATCGGCGATGTCGCAGTAGGCACCACGGCCTACGTCGACGGCCCGCACGGCCATTTCGTACCGGACGAGACCGAAGCGCCGACGGTCTACATCGCCGGCGGCACCGGTATCGGGCCCATCATGAGCCATCTGCGCGCGTTCCGTGCCCGCGGTGACCAGCGCGAGCTCACCCTGATCTACGGGGCCCACACGCCCGACCACATCGTCGAACGCGATGAGCTCGACGCGCTCGCGCGCGAACTCAACCTCAGCGTCCACTACGTCGTGCGCCACCCCGACGAGCGCTGGCAATGGGGGGTCGGGCTCATCGACCGCGAGCACCTGCTTGCGTGCCTGCCCCAGGGCGAGCGCGCCGAGCGCCGCTATTTCATCTGCGGGCCCGAGCCGATGAAGGCCACGGTGAAACGCGCGCTGCGCGATCTGGGCGTGCCGGCCGAGCGCATCATCCTCGGCGCTTGAAGCGCGCGGGCCGCGTTGCGCAGGCAACGCCGGGGTGCCATGCCGGCGCTTCGGCGCCTACAGGCGAGCGATCGAGGAGGCGCAGATGAGCGCGCATTCGAGTCGGGCAGCCGTTCAGTCGGACCATACCGCAACGGGCGAGCGCGTGCTCGTCGCGGGGGCGACGGGCTACATCGGGCGCCACGTCACCCACGAGCTCGTGCGTCGCGGCTACACGGTGATCGCGTTCGCGCGCGCGCGGGCCGGGGTCGGCGGCCGCCTCGATGCGGAGGCCGTGCGCGCACTCTTGCCCGGCGCCGAGGTCCGCTTCGGCGACGTCACCGACGCGAACTCGCTGGAGCGCGACGGCTTCCGTGGTGAGGCCTTCGACGCCGTGGTGTCGTGCCTGGCAACCCGCACCGGCGGGATCGACGATGCCTGGACCATCGAGTATCGCGCCAATTCGAACCTGCTGGCAGCGGCAGCGGGCGCCGGCGTCGACCGTTTCGTGCTGCTGTCGGCGATCTGCGTGCAGCGGCCGCGGCTGGCGTTCCAGCACGCCAAGCTTGCCTTCGAGGCCGAGCTCGCCGACGCCGCGCTCACCCACTCGATCGTGCGCCCGACCGCCTACTTCAAGTCGCTGGCCGGCCAGATCCCGCGGGTGCGCGCCGGCAAGCCCTTCATCCTGTTCGGCTCGGGCGAGGGCCCGGCGTGCCAGCCGATCGGCGAGGCCGATGTGGCACGCTTGCTGGCCGATTGCCTGGAGGACCCCGACAAGCAGGACCGCATCTTGCCGGTCGGCGGTCCCGGTCCGGCGCTGTCGGCGCGCGCGCGCGGCGAGCTCCTGTTCGAGCTGATCGGGCGCTCGCCGCGCTTCCGCCACATCCCGCTGGCGTTGTTCGACACCATGGTGCCGGTGCTGCGAGCGGGGGCGGCCGTGGCACCGCGCTTGGCCGACAAGGCCGAGTTCGCCCGCATCGGGCGCTACTACGCCACCGAGTCGATGCTCGCGCTGGATCCCGAGACCGGGGAATACGCTGCGTCAGCAACACCCACGTACGGGCAGGAAACCCTGCGCGATTTCTATGAGCGCGTGCTAGAGCAGGGTTTGGCGGGTCAAGAGCTGGGTGATCACGCCGTGTTTTGACGCCCAAGGCCGACGCCTCGATCCACCAGTTGGCGGCCCAATCGGGTCATCGGCGGGGATTCGGGGGACAACAGCGGCGGCGCCAACGCCGTTTTTGCATTGGCGCCGCCGCTCGATCACCGGACACTCGCCGTCCGGCGCGGTGCGATCACTTGGTGTTGATCAGATCGACAATCGTGCCGCCAACGAGCACGACGATCGCCAGGATGAATGCACCGAGTGCGACGTTCGAAGCAACCATAAAGCCCTCCTTCTCGCTCGCCTGGATTGGACTCGACCGTTATTCGGACGCTTCCTCGGCCCGCCTGTCAAGGCTTTCGCGTGCCTCCAGGGCCCGAAAGAGCTCGATCGTCCAGATCAGACGGGAGCGCAACCCCCAGACGGGGAGCTCGCGCGCCGGCGGGATGTCGTCGCGCGGCGCGCTGGCGGCCACGGCCTCGACCAGGTAGGCGCACTCGTGGACGGGTGGTGCGTCGCCAGCGCCGGGGGCCGGCCGCGGCAGCGCCACCGCCGCGGCCAAGCGCACGAGCTTGCGCCCGCGGCCGACGACCGCGCGCTGACTGACCGGATCGAGGCCGCCACGCTCGAGCACGCGGCCAATATCGGCGTAGATCAAGCGCGCCGCGTTGATACCGGGCCGGCAGGCCAGGGGCAGGGCCGGGATCCCGGCCGCGGCCCGGCGATACAGGGCGTCGGCGACGGCGAGCTGGCGCCGGACGACGCTGGCCAGTTGCGGGCCCGCGGCGGGGGCGGCGAGCCACGCGTCGGGATCGATGCCGGCGTCGCGAAGCCAGGTGCGCGGCAGATACAGGCGGCCGGCGTGGGCGTCCTCGCCCACATCGCGGGCGATGTTGGTCAGCTGCATGGCCACGCCGAGATCGCACGCCCGGGCGACGCTCGCGCGGTCGCGCACGCCCATGAGCACCGCCATCATCGCGCCGACGGCACCCGCCACACGAGCCGAGTAGGCGTAGAGGTCGGTCACGTCGTCGCACTGGTAGCCGGCCGCGTCCCACTCGAGGCCTTCGAGCAGCGCCTCGGGCAGCTCGCGCGGCAGTGCGTAGCGCGCGCAAACGGCCGCCAGGGCGCGCTCGACCGGTGCGTCAGCGGGCGTCTCGCGATAGACCCGGTCGAGGCATGCGCGCAGCCGCTCGGGCGCGGCCGGGTCGGCATCCCGACCGTCGACCGCATCGTCGGCCAGGCGGCAGAAGGCATAGAGGACAGTCGCGGCATCACGCACCTGCGCCGGCAGTAAGCGCGCTGCGGCGAAGAAGCTATACGAGCCCGTGCGCAGCAGGGCACGACAGGCCTCGACGTCTTCCGGATGCAGCGTCGGGGCTTCAGGCAAGCGCGTCGGCATCGGGGACCACCTCGTCGAGCACGCGTGCCGAGGACAACACACCCGGCAGACCGGCGCCAGGATGCGTTCCCGCGCCCACCAGATACAACCGGTCGAGCTCCTCGCTGCGGTTGTGCGGCCGGAACCAGGCGCTCTGGGTCAGCCGCGGCGCCAGGTCGAAGGCCGCACCCCGCTCCGCCAGATAACGCGCCTGGAAATCCTGCGGCGTCGTCACGCGCGAGGTCACCACGTGGTGCTCGAGATCGGGCAGCAGCCGGCGCTCGAGCTCGGCGGCGATCGCGCGGCGGTAGGGCTCGGCGCGCTGCGCCCAATCGACGCCGCTTTCGAGATCGGGGACGGGCGCGAGCACGTAGAAGGCATCGCAGCCCGCAGGGGCCAGCGACGGATCGGTGGCGGTGGGCCGGTGCAGATACAGGCTGAAGTCGTCGGCGAG
>CAYUKN010000070.1:0-12631 GCA_964445325.1 uncultured Ectothiorhodospiraceae bacterium | reverse complement strand
TCCGCGGTCGTGATGATCACCGGATAATCCGACTGCTCGACGGCCGCATCCAGGATGGACTGTGTGTCGCTGAACACCATTGGCTCTGGACTCCAAATCAATCGACGTCCTTCCTGGTCATTGTGTGCCTCCGTGGCATACCAGGTGCCCCGCTCCAAGCCCAGACGATCGGGCTAGAGGGATGCTGCCACGATGCATTGCATGACTGACCGGATGGAAGCGATCGCTGAAACGCTCCGATGCCACATCGAGTTAGCATGGACGCACGCTCATTGAAGAGCAATCCGTGCAGGCCGTCTGTCCGCTAGCGAACGTTCAGTACGCAAACTCCTTTAGAAAGGTTTACACATGGTCCTCGATCGATGCCGGATGGCGTTTGCGGTTGGGCATATCCTTGTGACCGGTCGACCCAACGCGGTTGCCCATGCGCACGTGGCACCCAACCAAAGGCAATCGGCACGCCGTATGGCGTTTGGGGCCTCAACGACAACACTCGTCGAGCACCGCGCGAGCGCGCTTGGACTGGCGGTATTCCAGCGAATCGGCGAGCGCGTCGTTGAGCAGCCGCGCGCGAGATAGCTGGTTGTTGTTGGCCTGGCTATCGGCGAGCTTGTGCTGCTCGCGACGGCTCAGGTTCCAGGGCCTTTGGAGCAGCGCGTAGCGCCTCCGTTGGATCACTTGGGCGCTGCCACGGTCGGGCGGCGTCGCGCACCTGGCCACGGCGCACCGCGTCGACGCCATCGCGGCTCAGGCGCTGCCAATGAAATCGGTCGACGACAATCCGGCGTTGGGCAGGTGGTCGAAAAACCCCGCCAACGCCTCAATCGCTTTGCCCCTTGGCCGCCCAGACCACGCGGGTGCTGTCGTGGTCGAGGACCAGGGTGAGATCGCGATGGCGCTTGCGGTGGCTGACGTTGTGACCAGAGTGGTCGGGTTCTTCGGCGAGTGCTGTAACTTCTTGATTTTATGGCTCCCCGGGACGGATTCGAACCGCCGACTAAGTGATTAACAGTCACCCGCTCTACCACTGAGCTACCGGGGAACAGGGGGAACTTCGCGGGAATCCGGATAGTACCCGGGCCGAGTGGGCCGGTCAAGAAGGCCGTCAGCAGCGCTGGCTGGACGGCCTCGGTCGGTGCCGACGAGGCCGCGCGAGTCGATCACCCCAGGGCGTCTTTCAGCCGCGCCAGCGCGTTTTGCAGATTGTCCATACTGGTCGCGAATGACAGGCGCATGTAGCCCTCGGCGCCGAAGGCGGAACCGGGTACGAGCGCCACCCCGGTGTCCTCGAGCAGGCGTGAGCAGAAGTCGGTGTCGTCATCGGCTCCGTAGGCCCGTATGGCGTCGGTGACCCGCGGGAAGGCGTAGAACGTACCGTCACCGGGCAGGCACTCGACGCCGGATAACTCGTTGAGCGCGTTGACGACGAAGTCATGGCGCTCGCGGAATTGCGCCGCCATGCGGCTCACGCATGCCTGGTCGCCCGATAGCGCCGCCGCTGCCGCGGCCTGCGATACCGATGACGGATTCGAGGTGCTTTGCGACTGCACCTTCTTCATTGGCTGAATCAGCTCCCTGGGACCGCCGCAGTAGCCGATGCGCCAGCCCGTCATGGCGTACGCCTTGGAGACCCCGTTGAGCACGACCGTGCGCTCGTAGAGGTCGGGGCGTGCGTTGACGATGTTGGTGAACGGCTCGTCGTTCCAGCGGATGTGCTCATACATGTCATCGGTGGCGATGACGACATCGGGGCGCTCGGCGAGCACGGCGCCCAGCTCGGCGAGCTCGCCCGCGCTGTAGGCCATACCCGTGGGGTTGGACGGGCTGTTGAGCACGACCAAGCGCGTCTTGTCGGTGATGGCCTCGCGCAGCTGCGCCGGGGTGATCTTGAATCGCTGCTCCGCCGGTGCGCGAATGATCACCGGCTGGCCGCCGGCGAGCTTGACCATGTCCGGGTAGGAGACCCAGTAGGGCGCGGGGATGACGGCCTCGTCGCCGTCGTCGAGCAGGGCCTCGGCCAGGTTGAAAAAGCTCTGCTTGCCGCCCGAGGAGACCAGGATCTGCTCGGGCGTGTAGGTCAGGCCATTGTCGCGGTGGAATTTGTCGACCACCGCGCGCTTGAGCTCGGGAGTGCCGTCGACCGCGGTGTATTTGGTCTCTCCCCGCCGGATGGCCTCGATCGCGGCGTCCTTGATGGGCTCGGGTGTGTCGAAGTCGGGCTCGCCGGCGCCCAAGCCGATGATGTCGCGCCCCTGGGCGCGCAGCTCGGCGGCCAGGGCCGTCACGGCGAGGGTGGGCGAGGGCTGGACCCGCTGCACCCGGGCGGAGAGCTTGAAGGTCACGGCAATGTCCCCCACGGCAACAGTGCTATATGATGGCGGCGAAGCGAACGTAGGCTACCCCGCGCGAGTGCCCATGTCCAAGGCGTTGACCATCGACAAGCAGTTCGAGCCGACCGGGGATCAGCCCCAGGCGATCGAGGCGCTGTGCGACGGCCTCGACAGCGGCCTGATGTATCAGACGCTGCTCGGTGTGACCGGCTCGGGCAAGACGTTCACCATGGCCAACGTCATCGAGCACGAGCAGCGCCCCACGCTCATCCTAGCGCCCAACAAGACGCTAGCCGCGCAGCTCTACGGGGAGATGAAGGAGTTCTTCCCGAACAACGCGGTCGAGTATTTCGTCTCCTACTACGATTACTACCAGCCCGAGGCCTACGTGCCGTCGTCGGATACGTTCATCGAGAAGGACGCGTCGGTCAACGAACACATCGAGCAGATGCGCCTGTCGGCGACCAAGGCGCTGCTCGAGCGCCGCGACGTGGTGATCGTCGCCACCGTCTCGTCGATCTACGGCCTGGGCGATCCCGAGGCGTATCTCCAGATGGTGCTGCATCTGGAGCGCGGCGATCAGGTCGACCAGCGCGCGATCGTGCGCAAGCTCTCGCAGATGCAGTACCAGCGCAACGAGACCGAGCTCAAGCGTGGCACCTACCGCGTGCGCGGCGAGGTCATCGACATCCATCCAGCCGAGTCGGACGACTGGGCGATCCGGGTCGAGCTCTTCGACGACGAGGTCGAGCAGCTGGCCTATTTCGATCCGCTGACGGGCGAGGTCCAGCGCAAGGTGCCCCGGCTGACCGTCTACCCCAAGACGCACTATGTCACCCCGCGGGAGCGGCTGCTCCACGCGATCGATCAGATCAAGGCCGAGCTCGCCGAGCGCCTGGAGGAACTGCGCAGTCAGAACAAGCTCTTGGAGGCACAGCGCCTCGAGCAGCGCACCCAGTTCGACCTGGAGATGATCAACGAGCTCGGCTACTGCTCGGGGATCGAGAACTACTCGCGCTATCTGTCGGGGCGCGAACCCGGCGAGGCGCCGCCTTGCCTGTTCGACTATTTGCCGGCCGACGCGCTGTTGATCGTCGATGAGAGCCACGTGACCATCCCCCAGATCGGCGGGATGTACAAAGGTGACCGTTCGCGCAAGGAGACGCTGGTCAACTACGGTTTCCGTCTGCCATCGGCGCTGGACAACCGGCCGCTCAAATTCGACGAGTTCGCGCGGCTGCAGCCGCAGACGGTGTTCGTCTCGGCGACCCCGGGCCCCTATGAGAGAGAGCACTCCGACCAGATCGTCGAGCAGGTGGTGCGGCCCACCGGCTTGGTCGACCCGGCCGTCGAGGTCCGACCCGTGGCCTCGCAGGTCGACGACGTGCTCTCCGAGATCAATCGCTGCGTGGCCAACGACGAGCGCGTACTGATCACCACGCTCACCAAGAAGATGGCCGAGGACCTCACCGACTACCTCACCGAGCACAATGTGCGGGTGCGGTATCTGCACTCCGACATCGACACGGTCGAGCGCGTCGAGATCATCCGCGATCTGCGGCTGGGCAAGTTCGATTGTCTGGTGGGGATCAACCTGCTACGCGAGGGCCTGGACATGCCCGAGGTCGCGCTCGTGGCCGTGTTCGACGCCGACAAGGAGGGCTTTTTGCGCGCCGAGCGCTCGCTCATCCAGACGATCGGGCGTGCGGCGCGCAACGTCGAGGGTCGCGCCATTCTGTACGCCGACGAGATCACCAATTCGATGCGCCGCGCCATCGACGAAACCGACCGCCGCCGGGCGAAGCAGCAGGCCTACAACGAGGAGCACGGGATCACGCCGCAGACGATCCGCAAGTCGGTCGCCGACATCATGGAGGCGGGCCACGCGGGCGCCCCTGGTACACCCGAGCGCTACGCCGAGGTCGCCGAGACCACCGAGCAATATCAGTCGAAATCGCCCAAGGAGCTCGCCAAGGAGATCGAGCGCCTCGAGAAGCAGATGTTCGACCATGCGCAGAATCTCGAGTTCGAGGAGGCCGCGCGCCTGCGCGACGAGGTGCAGAAGCTGCGCGAGCGTGCCTTCGGGGTTGCCGACCTCGCAGGCTGAGGGAGTCGCGCCCGTGTTGGTCCATGGCGGTCGAGGCGGGCAGCTATGTGCACTGTCGTACCGACCGATGGCGGCTGTAGGCGTACCAATCCGATATCAAGGCAAACGAGCTTGAGCTGGCAGCCCAACGCAGCACAAAAGGCGGCCGACCGGCGAACGCGGGAGTTGGTCTATGTTGACCACTCGGCCATCCATGGCTGGGGCCTGTTCGCGCGCGACCGCCTCGACGCCGGGCTCTACATCGGCACGTATCTGGGCCCCGCGGCCAAGCGCAATGGCTCGCATGTGCTGTGGGTGGACACGGGCGACGGCTGGATCGGGCGGCGCGGTTTCAATCGGTTGCGCTACCTGAATCACAGCAAGCGCCCAAACGCGGAGTTCGATGGCTTCGATCTCTACGCCCGACGCACGATCCGCCCCGAAGAGGAGATCACGATCGACTATGGCTGGGATGACGAATAAGGGGCCGCGCTGGTGGCGCGCCGCGGCGTACACGCTGTTGCTACTCGCTGGGTTCGCCTTGCTGGTGGCCACGCCGGCGCCGGCCGAAGAGGCTGATGGGGGCGCCAACGGCGAGGGCGAGCGCAAAGCCCTGCTGTTGACGGTCGACGACGCCATCGGTCCGGCGACCACCCACTACTTGACGAGCGGGTTCGACGAGGCCGCCGAGTCGGGGTATGCCATGGTCGTGATCAAGCTCGACACCCCGGGTGGCCTGACCGCGGCGACCCGCGACATCGTCAAGGCGATGCGCGAGTCGACCGTCCCGATCGCGGTCTGGGTGGCACCCGAGGGCGCGCGCGCCGCGAGCGCGGGCACCTACATGCTCTATGCCAGCCATATCGCCGCGATGGCGCCCGCGACCAACGTAGGCGCTGCCACGCCCGTGTCCATAGGCGGAGGCGGCGGGAGCCCCGGCGGCCAGCCCGCGCCGAGCGACGGCGGTGGTCAAGGCGGCGGCGAGGGCGACGGCAGCGGTGATGCCCAAAAGGAGAATGGTCAATCCGCGGGTAGTGCCAAGAAGCAGAAGGCGGTCAACGACGCTGCCGCCTGGATACGTGGCCTGGCGCAGGAGACGGGGCGCAACGCGGACTGGGCCGAGAAGGCCGTGCGCGAGGCGGCAAGTCTCACCGCCGAGGAAGCGGTCGAGCAGAACGTCGCCGAGTTCCGAGCAGTCAACATCACCAAGCTGCTCGAGCTGAGCCACAAGCGCGTGGTCAGTGTCGCCGGCTCGATGACATCACTCGAGACCCTGGGTGCCACGGTCGAGCGGCGGGATCCGGATTGGCGCAGCCAGTTCCTCAGCGTGATCACCAATCCCACGGTGGCCTATTTGCTCATGATGGTGGGCATCTACGGCTTGCTGCTCGAGGGCTACAACCCCGGCGCGATCGTGCCGGGCACCGTCGGCGGTATCTCGCTGCTGCTCGCGCTTTATGCCTTCCAGATCTTGCCGGTGAACTACGCCGGTCTGCTGCTGATGGTGCTCGGGGTGATCCTGATCGTCTCGGAGGCGTTCGTGCCGAGCTTCGGCGCGCTCGGTATCGGCGGCGTGGTGGCGATGGTGGTGGGCTCGGTGATCCTGATGGATACCGATGTGCCGGGATTCCAGGTCGCTGTCGAGGCCATCGCGGGCACCTCGCTGTTCACCAGCTTGTTGTTGGCCGGGATCCTCTGGCTCGCTTTGCGTGCCTGGCGGCGCCCCGTAGTCAGCGGCGCCGAGGGTGTCGAGCACGGTGAGGGCGAAGTCATTGAACGCGTCACGCCCGAGGGCGGCGTCGTCCGCCTCCAGGGAGAGCGCTGGTCCGCGCAGAGCCACGAGCCGATCGCGCCGGGCCGGGGCGTCCGTGTGGTCGGGCGAGACGGATTGAAGCTCCGCGTCGAGCCCCAGAACGACCAAGAGGAGTAACTACCATGTTGATAGCCGCGGGCGTCGCCATCGCCCTGATCGTCATCCTCATCTTTAGCCTCATCAACATCCTGCGCGAGTATGAGCGCGGGGTTATCTTCACGCTCGGCCGATTCTATGCGGTCAAGGGCCCGGGCCTGATCATCGTCATCCCGATCATCCAGCAGATGGAACGGGTCGACCTGCGCTTGGTGACCATGGATGTGCCCACCCAGGACGTCATCTCGCAAGATAACGTCTCGGTACAGGTCAATGCCGTTGTGTATTTCCGGGTCATCGATCCGGAGAAATCGGTCATCAACGTCGAGCAATACTACGCGGCCACGAGCCAGCTCGCACAGACAACGCTGCGCTCGGTGCTCGGCAAGCATGACCTCGACGAGATGCTATCCGAGCGCGACAAGCTCAACGCCGATATCCAGGACATCCTCGACAAGCAGACCGACCAATGGGGGATCAAGGTGGCCAATGTCGAGATCAAGCACGTCGACCTCGACGACAGCATGATTCGGGCGATCGCGCAGCAGGCGGAGGCCGAGCGGGCCCGGCGTGCCAAGGTGATCCATGCCGAGGGCGAAAAGCAGGCTGCAGAGAATCTGGTCGCGGCGGCGACGGAGCTGGGCCAAGATCCCCGCGCCATCCAGCTGCGCTATCTCCAGACGCTACAGGGCATTGCGCAGGAAAACGCCAAGACCATCGTCTTCCCGATGCCCATGGACATGCTCAACAAGGTGGTCGAGACCATGGGCGGCCAGCAAGGCAGCACCAAGGGCTGATCAAGCCGCCTCAACCGTGCGTTGGCGCGTCGAGGGCGCGGGCCGCCGACAGTAGGCGCCCGCGCCCGAGGATGAGCTTGAGCCGCGAGCCGCCGCTCTGGCGCCAAAGGACGGCGGATCGCAGCCCCGCGAGCAATAACGCGCGAACGCGATCGGCGTTCTGGCCATCCTCGAGATGGGTGGCGTCACCCTGGACGATCACCCGCGGGCGCAGCTTGCTGATGGTGCGACCGTAGAGCTCGCCCAGCCCGCCGATGACGTTGCGGTGGGTGACGGCGAAGTGCTCGAGCTGGCGTGCGCTGTTCTCCAACCCGTCTCGCAGTTCACTGCGCATGTCCTCGCGCGCGGCGAGCTTGCGCTCGATATGCATGAGCGTCGCCGCGTAGCGGGTCGCCTCGATATCGCGGCTGTTGCCACTGACGCCCAGCTGCGCCCGCAGCACGGGGGGTGCGCGTTGGCGCCATGTGGTGCTGGCATAGACCGCGTCGACGTCGCCGGGATCCAGCGCGAACACCGGCTCGAGGGCGGCTGCCAGCTCGTCATCGTCGATCCGGCCCTCGCGGGCGATCTGACGCACCAGTGAGGTCGCGTGCATGAGCCCCGCCAGGGCGAGCGCCTGGTTGTGTACGGATCGATCCATCTCGAGTCCTCGCCGGACGCGCAATCGGCGCGAGTGTAGCCGGGCGCGCTGGACAGCGGCCACAGCGGGTGCGGGGCCCGACCCCCGGTTACGAGGCCGCGGCGAGCGCCTGCCTGGCGGAGGTGATCGGGTCGGGCACGGGCGCGGCGATCACGGCCCCGCCCAGACAGATGGTGCCGTCGTAGAGGACCAGCGACTGGCCCGGGGTGACCGCGCGCACGGGCTCGTCGAATGTCACCCGGAGCGCGTCGGCGCCGGGCTCGACGCGGCAGCCGACGGGCACCTGGCGATACCGGACCTGCGCGGCCGCCCGGAATGGGCGCGCGGGCACGTCGCCCAGCCAATGCGGGGTCTCGGTGGTCACGCCGTCGGCGTAGAGCCAGGGATGGTCGCCGCCCTGGCCGACGAACAGGCGGTTGGTTTGGGTGTCCTTGCCCAGGACGTACCAGGGCTTGCCGGCTGCACCCCGGCCGCCGCCGATGCCGAGGCCGTGGCGCTGCCCGATGGTGTAGTAGATCAGCCCGCGATGCTCGCCCAAGCGCTGGCCGTCGGTTGTCACCATGGGACCGGGCTCGCCCTCCAGGTAGGCCCCGAGGAACTCGTCGAAGTGGCGCTCGCCGATGAAGCAAATCCCCGTACTGTCGGGGCGGTCGTGGTTCGGCAGCCCCGCCGCGCGGGCGCGCTCGCGCACCCATTCCTTGGAGGCATCGCCGAGGGGGAAAGTGATCCAGTCGAGGGCGTCGCGGTCGATGGCGTGCAGGAAGTAGCTCTGATCCTTGTTGGCATCGGTGCCCCGCAGCAGCCGCCGCTGGCCGTGGCCATCGGTTGCGACGCGTGCGTAATGGCCCGTGGCAACTACGTCGGCGCCGAGCTCGCGGGCGTGCTCGAGAAACAGCCTGAACTTGATCTCGCGGTTGCACAGGACGTCGGGGTTGGGTGTACGCCCGGCGGCGTATTCGGCGAGGAACCGCTGGAACACGCGCTCCCAATAAGCCGCGGTGAAATCGACGAAGCGCAGCTTGATACCGAGATGATCGGCCGCCGAGCGGGCCGCCGCCAGGTCGTGCTCGACTGGGCAATAGCCGGGATCATCGGGATCGTCCCAGTTGCGCATGAACAAGCCCTCGACGGCCCAACCCGCCGACAATAGCTCGGCGGCGGCGACCGCCGAGTCGACGCCGCCGGAAAGGCCCACGATGGCAAGTGGCCGGATCAAAGAACGTTCCCCTCATCCGCTGGCCGCGCCGGAGGCCGGATTATACCGCCGTTGCGGGGCGGCGTCGGCCCATCGGACCGGATGTAGGTGCGGGGTTGGCTCCGAGGGCGTAGTATGCGGCGGACACGGATGCCCGGCGCATGCTAGGCGGCGTCGCGCAGGATCTCGAGCGGGTAGCGGTGGCCGGCGAGGTAATCGTCGAGGCAGCGCATGACCATGGGGCTGCGGAGCTCGTCCGCCATCGCTTTCAGCTCGGTGTAATACCACCAATCGGCGCCGATGACGGCGTCGTCGGCCGGCACGTCCGCGGCTGGCCCGGTGATCCGGCCGCTGAAGGTCAAGCGCACGTGGGTCTCGCCGTTGACCGGGTGGACCCAGCGGTAGAGGCCGACCAGCGCATCCGGGGCGAAATGGCGGTGGGTCTCCTCGAGGACCTCGCGCACGATGGCGTCGACAAGGCGCTCGTCGGGCTCGAGGTGGCCGGCCGGTTGATTGTAGACATAGGCGCCATCGGCGCGCTCGCGGACCATCAGGAAGTGTCCGCCGTCCTCGATGACAGCAGCGACGGTCAGGTGGGGCGTCCAGACACTGGGATACATCGGGTGGCCTCGACCGGTAACCGAGGATGAATCTAGCATGACAGGGACGCTGTCGGTATGTGGCCTGAAGCCGGCGCGTCGGGCCGTGCGAACGTAGGACGGGGAATCGGTCGCGGGGCGGCCCACCCACCGGCACATGCCGCGGGCAAGAGCCGCGTCGGGCGGCGTCTTGAAAATCCGGGCGATGCGCCTACAGTGAGGGGCAGTGGCGGCGGTGGCAGCGGTCGGCGTGTGGCCCACATCCAGCCCGATCGGTCAAGATGGCGGCCCCGCCCGGACAGCGATAGAATAGACGCCATGAGCGAACAGGATCCCCGTCACTACGATGACCCGGCGGTACAGACGGCCGAGCCCGAGGTCAAGCAGCCGCCGCTGTACAAGGTCATTCTGCTGAATGACGACTACACGCCCATGGAGTTCGTGGTCCACGTATTGGAATATTTCTTCCGCATGGACCGCGAGAAGGCCACGCAGGTGATGCTCCATGTGCACACGCGTGGCAAGGGGGTCTGCGGCGTTTTCAGCGCCGACGTAGCAGAAACGAAGGTCAACCAAGTCAATCGGTACGCACGCGAGCACGAGCATCCGCTGCTGTGCTCGATGGAAGAGGCCTAAGGGGCCCGGGGCAGACCATGCTGAGCAAAGAGCTCGAATTTACGCTCAACACCGCGTTCAAAGAGGCGCGCGAGCGGCGCTACGAATTCATGACGGTCGAGCATTTGCTTTTGGCATTGCTCGACAATCCAACGGCCACCTCGGTACTGCGGGCCTGTGGCGCCGACATCGAGAAGCTGCGGCGCTCGCTCGAGCAATTCGTCGAGGAGAATACCCCCCTGCTCGACGGTGACGATGCCCGCGAGACCCAGCCAACGCTGGGCTTCCAGCGTGTGCTGCAACGCGCCGTGTTCCACGTCCAGTCGGCCGGGAGCAAGGAGGTCACCGGGGCCAACGTCCTGGTCGCGATTTTCGGCGAGCAGGAGTCGCACGCGGTCTATCTGTTGTCCGAGCAGAACATCAGCCGACTCGACGTGGTCAACTATATCTCGCACGGGATCTCCAAGGTCTCGGGCGAGGAGAACGAGGATTCCGAGCAGGAGCAAAGCGACAGCGTGACCGAATCGGGCGACAGCGAGCGCCAACCGCTCGAGAACTTCGCAACGAACCTCAACGAGAAGGCGCTAGCGGGCTCGATCGATCCGCTGATCGGCCGCGAGTCCGAGGTCGAGCGCACCGTCCAGATCCTGTGTCGCCGACGCAAGAACAACCCACTGTTCGTCGGCGAGGCCGGTGTGGGCAAGACGGCCATCGCCGAGGGCCTGGCCAAGAAGATCGTCGACGGCGACGTCCCAGAGGTACTCGCCGACGCACGCATCTATGCTCTCGATCTGGGCGCGCTGGTCGCGGGCACGAAATATCGCGGCGACTTCGAGAAACGGCTCAAAGGGATTCTTGCGCAGCTCAAGAAGGAAAAGCACGCCGTGTTGTTCATCGACGAGATCCACACGGTGATCGGTGCGGGCGCGGCTTCGGGCGGCGTCATGGACGCGTCCAATCTCATCAAGCCGATGCTGGCCTCGGGCGAGCTCAAGTGCATCGGCTCGACCACGTACCAGGAGTATCGTGGGATCTTCGAGAAGGACCGGGCGCTGGCGCGGCGTTTCCAGAAGATCGATGTCACCGAGCCTTCGGTCGAGGAGACGGTGACGATCCTCAAGGGGCTCAAGAGCCGTTTCGAGGAGTTCCACCAGGTGCGTTTCACCAACACGGCGCTACGCAGCGCGGCCGAGCTGTCGGGGCGCTATATCAACGACCGGTATCTGCCCGACAAGGCGATCGACGTCATCGACGAGGCCGGCGCGAACCGCCGCCTTCAGCCCGAGAGCCGGCGCAAGAAGACGATCAGTCCGAACGACATCGAGGCGGTGATCTCGCGCATGGCGCGCATACCGGCGCGCAACGTCTCGCGTAGCGATCTCGGCGTGCTTCGCACCCTGGATCGCGACCTCAAGATGATGGTGTACGGCCAGGACGAGGCCATCGATACACTGTCGTCGGCGATCAAGATGTCGCGCTCGGGCCTGGGTACGCAGGATCGCCCCATTGGCAGCTTCCTGTTCGCCGGCCCGACCGGTGTCGGCAAGACGGAGGTCACGCGCCAGCTGGCGCACCTGCTCGGCATTGAGCTGCTGCGCTTCGATATGTCCGAGTACATGGAGCGCCATACGGTCTCGCGCCTGATCGGTGCGCCGCCTGGCTATGTCGGCTACGACCAGGGTGGGCTGCTTACAGACGCGGTGCTGCAGAATCCCCATGCGGTTCTATTGCTCGACGAGATCGAGAAGGCGCACCCGGACGTGTTCAACCTGCTGCTGCAGGCGATGGACCACGGCACGCTGACCGACAACAACGGGCGCAAGGCGGATTTCCGCAACGTCATTATCGTGATGACGACCAACGCGGGCGCCGAGGCCCTGTCGCGTCGCTCGATCGGCTTCAACATGGCCGATAATACGGGCGATGTCATGAGCGTGATCCAGCGCACGTTTACGCCGGAGTTCCGCAACCGGCTCGACGCGATCGTCCAGTTCCAGGCGCTCGATCAACGCACCGTGGCGAGCGTGGTCGACAAGTTCATCATCGAGCTGGAGACGCAGCTCGAGGAGAAGCGGGTTACGCTCAAGGTCGATGAGCAGGCACGTGCCTGGCTGGCCGAGCACGGCTACGACCACGTTATGGGGGCTCGCCCGATGGCGCGTGTGATCCAGGAGCACGTCAAGAAGCCGCTCGCCGATGAGTTGCTGTTCGGCCGGCTCACCAAGGGGGGCCACGTCACTGTCACCGTCGGCGAGGATGGCAACCTCAATCTGGCTGTGGACACGCCCGAGGAGGCCGTGCACTGAGCCGATCCATTTGCCTCCGCCTCGCGCGGCTTCAGCGGCCGCCAGCGGTCGGGCGCCTCGCGGCTCGCTCATGGGCCGCGACGGGGCGACCGGCTGCCGGCGGCTTTTTTTGCCCGGGAGCCATGGGCGGCGGCGAGCGACCCCCGCGCACTCT
>CAYUKN010000069.1:9069-12751 GCA_964445325.1 uncultured Ectothiorhodospiraceae bacterium | reverse complement strand
GTCGCCCCCGGCCCTGTGTACGCCGTCGACCGCCGCCCCGGGGCGCTCCGCTACAGCCGGTTCCGTGAGCGCTACCGGCGCTGGCGCGCCCTGCAGCGGCGCTCCATGCGCCAGCAGCACCGGGCCGGGGAGAAGCTGTTCATCGACTACTGCGGCCCCACGGTGGCGGTGGTCGACCCGGGCACCGGCGAGATCCACCCCGCGGCGATCTTCGTCGCCGTGTGGGGCGCGTCGAGCTACACCTGGGACGAGGCGACGCGCACCCGGTCGCTGCCGGACTGGATCGCCTCCCATCAGCGGGCGCTCACGTACTTCGGTGGCTGCCCCCTGCTGCTCGTGCCCGACAATCTCAAGGCCGCCGTCACGCGGGCCTCGCGCTACACCCCCGAGGTCGACACCACCTGCGCCGAAATGGCCCGCCACTATGGCATGGCGGTGCTGCCCGCCCGGCCGTTCAAGCCCCGGGACAAGGCCAGGGCCGAGGTGGCCGTGCAGGTCGTCGAGCGCTGGATCCTGGCGCGGTTGCGCCACCACACGTTCCACTCCCTGGCGGCGTTGAACGCGGCCATCCAGGATCTGCTCGTCGAACTCAACGACCGCCGCCTCCAGCGCCAGCCCCACAGCCGCCGGGAGCTGTTCGAGCGCCTCGACCGCTCCGCGATGCAGGCGCTGCCGGGCGAGGCGTATGTCTACGCCGAGTGGAAGTACGTCAAGCCCGGCATCGACTACCACGTCGACATCGACCGCCGGCTCTACTCCGTGCCCCATACCCTGGTCGGCCAGCGCCTGGAGGCGCGCCTGACCGCCGCCACCGTGGAGGTCTTCCAAAAGGGCCACCGCGTCGCCGCCCATGCCCGCCATGGCAGCGGCGCGCGCAGCACACTCGCCGAGCACATGCCGGCCGCCCACCGCAGGCACCAGCAGTGGACACCGGGGCGGTTCCTCACCCGGGCGCAGGGCATCGGCCCGGCGACCCTCGAGGTCATCCGCGGCCAGCTCGACAACCGCCCCCATCCCGAGCACGGCTACCGCGCCTGCCTCGGGCTGCTCAACCTCGCCCGCCACTATGGCAACGCCCGCCTGGAGGCGGCCTGTGCCAGGGCGGCGCACATCAGCTCACCGGGCTATCGCAGTATCAAGTCGATCCTCAAAAGCGGCCTCGATCGCGCCGGCGTGGAAGCCATCTCCGACAGCCGGGAGCTGCCGCTGCACGCCAACGTCCGCGGCCCCGGCTACTACCACTGATCCCGCTAACGGAGACACCGATCATGCTCAACGAACCGACCCTGGAGAAGCTCCAGACGCTCAAGCTCACCGGCATGCGCGAGGCTCTCGAAGACCAGCTCGCCCAGCCCGCCACGCAGGAGCTCGCCTTCGAGCAGCGCCTTGCGCTGCTGCTCGACCGCGAGATCCTCGCCCGCGACAACCGCCGCCTCACGCGGCTGCTCAAGGCCGCCCGGCTGCGCATCCCCGGCGCCTGCCTGGAGGACATCGACTACCGCCACGCGCGCGGGCTGCAGCGCCCGCAGATGGCCCAGCTCGGCACCTGCCAGTGGATCCACCACAAGCAGAATCTGCTGCTCACCGGCCCCACCGGTACCGGCAAGACCTACCTCGCCTGCGCGCTCGGCAACCAGGCCTGCCGCCAGGGGCTGTCCACGCGCTACGTGCGTCTGCCGCGGCTGCTTGAGCACATCCACATCGCCCACGCCGATGGCTCCTACCCGCGGCTGATGCAGCAGCTGTCGCGCACGGAGCTGCTCATCCTCGACGACTGGGCCATCGCCCCGCTGAGCGCCAGCCAGCGCCAGGACCTCATGGAGCTCATCGAGGACCGCCACGGCCTGCGCTCGACCCTGATCGCCAGCCAGCTCCCCGTCGATCACTGGCACGACTACCTCGGCGAGCCGACCCTCGCCGACGCCATCCTCGACCGCCTGCTCCACAACGCCCACCGCCTGCCCCTGCAGGGCGCCTCCATGCGCCAGACCACCGCCACCGCGGAGGCCAACCCATGAACAAGGCCATGCGGCGCAACACCCGCTTCCACCTGCGCCTGGGCCAACGGCGCACCACCGCCACCGTGGATACCATACTATCCGGCTACCTCGCGATCCGTCTGGGCTGCACGCCCGAGACACCCGAAGCCCATCACGCGGTACGTCGCTGGTTCCAGGACCGTCTGGATGAGCACAACGACCCCCGCCGCGTCGCCGTCAGTCTGTGGCTCCAGCGCGAGGTCATCACCGCCCTGGTGGATACAGCGCTATCCACCCACTGCCTCAACTGGCTGCTCGACGGCACACCACCACCAGCGCCGAAACTTGACCCAACGTGACCGATCACGCTCAATGAACACGGCCCAGCTCACACCGCGCCGCGCATCGGTCACGAACAGCGGAATCGGCGGTCACGTTCACCGGAATACGCAGCTCGGCCGGCGTAAGGCCGTAACGCGTTCGTATAAGGCGGGGATCGAGCGGAGCAGGCTGTGTCGGCTCGCTGACGAATACGGCGACCGCGGGTGTCGCGTCGCTGAACAGCGGGTCCGCACGCGACAAGGGGACAGCGGTTAAACAAGTGCCCTGGCTACCCAGCGCGACGCTATTCGGATCCTCCGCTGTTGTGCCCTCGCGGTAGTGCAGCGCCGACCGGATCGCGCGCTGCACGCGAGCGTCCTGGCGCCTGCCGCACGCACCGAGATAGTGGCCGTTCACGGTCACCAGCGGGTCGCCGTGGGCCAGGAGCCGCTCACCGCGGTGGTTGGCGTGGAGAAGACGCCCATGGTCGTCGAGCAGGAAGAGTGCTATGGGAAACCGTTCAATGAACTCCGACCAGGCCCGTGCCTGAAGGTTCCAGTGTTCGAGCCGCGCGCTGATCTCGACGCTGCGGGCCAAATGGGGTTGCAGGCGCTCGTACGCCCGGACCTCGCGACGGGTATAAGGACCGGCGCTGGGCCGGAAAGTCGTGAAGGTGACCGCTTCGGGCCCACACGTCTTGAGAACGCTGCCCATCGAATACCGCAGGCCCTGCAGCCGCACCCAGTCGTTATAGAACTCCGTTTCCGTGTAGGCGCCGGGCTGGTCCAGATGCTCGTCGAGCGAACTCTCCGTGATCGTCAAGCCAGGGCGAAACAGCCCGGCGTTGGCCCAAGGGTTTACCGTCGCGTAGTAGGCGGTGTAGGCGTCAACGAAACTCGACTCGAAGCCCAGCATCGGCGCCCGGTCGAACTCCGGTGACTCCTGCGTCCATATGTTCTGGACGAATAGCCCCGCGTTGACACCCGCGACCGGGGTGTCGAAGGTATGCTGGAGGAGGCGCGCAACCTCCGGCCAGCGCCCCGGCTCAAGGGCAGCATCGTAGATGTGCTCGATTACCGTATCGAGAGGCGGCGCCGTCATAGCAGCCCTCCGCCGGGTTCATCCCACCTGGGCAAGGAAAATTGAAGACCCTGACCATATTGTCCAGCGATCGGGCCACAACCCGCGCTACGAGCACGTATTCTCGCTGTGTAGGACGGAACTCGCATGTAACGGATCGACTCGCGCGGGTGCATGTCGGTTAACACGAGCGCAAGTCGGGCGAACCGAGTGTTCCAAAGGATGTGGGATTTTCGTTTGATTATTCGCAAAATGAATGAATAGGGCCGCCATCTCATGATTAAACCGTCTGAATGGCAGCG
>CAYUKN010000069.1:7362-9059 GCA_964445325.1 uncultured Ectothiorhodospiraceae bacterium | reverse complement strand
GCGGCTGCGTCGCCTCGCTTTGTTGGTGGCGCTCATCTGTGTCTCTCGTGTCGTTGATCACGGGGCGACACTACGTGGCGGCAACCGAGCGCGGAATGACGTCCTGGAATAAACGCTCACAAATGAATCGATAGAGCCTCCATCTCATGATTAAGCCGTCTAAATGGCAGCGGCTGTCGTGCATCAGCGACGGAACGAGAGCCTGAACGCCGCTGCCCTGCGTTTGGTTCGCTACGCGGAGATCAACCGGCGAGTCCCCCCATTTGGGGGGTTGTGACCTTCTCGGAGGCGTTCAACACTTGACTTGAACCGCCCGCGTGGCGATGGAATTGACGTATTCGCGCGCGACCGCGTTGTAAAGCCTTCTCCAGCGTCGGGCACGCGTCGCATGGCTGCACATGTATACGACGGAGGGCATGGCCATGAAAAACTCAACGCGAATCATCGGCGGGATGCTCATCATCGCCGGCATCTCCTCCTGCGCCACCCAGACTGCGGACGGGCTCCGGGAGCAGGGCCACGAGCCGCTGAGCGGGACTGAGCTGCGCGCCATCTTCGATGGTGGTGTGACCCAGAACTGGACGACGTCCTAGTACTCGGGCCGCACTGATTACATGGCGGATGGCACTGCCACGGTTCATGCAGGATCGAACGAGTTCAATGGCACATGGCGCATCGCCGACGGCAAGCTGTGCACCCAGTACGAGGAGCTGCGCGGCGGCGAGGAGGCATGCCTGACGGTCTTCGAAGTCGAAGACGGTCGGTACAAGTTCTTCGACGGCAACGAGCTCACCGCATGGGGATCCTTTGAGGAGCCGAATTAGAACCGGGCGCGCACTCGCTTCCGGATACAGTCGGTGATGGGCGGCGCTGCCCGGGCTCGGTCCAGCGGGTGGCGAGGGATTGTACCGGGCCGGCGCGCGCACCATGAAGGGTGTTGGGCGACTACAGCCGGCAGAACGAAACGATCGTTCGGGAGGGGCAACATGTCTATCGATGGAATAACCTCCAAGTCGATGACGGCAATCATATTAGCCAGTCTGCTCGGGGCATGCGCCAGCGTGCCCGAAGAGCCGGTATCTACATTGACCCGGGAGTCCCAGGGGATGATTGCCTTTGAAACCCGAACCCTGACGGACAGGCCCTACGTCCAGTTCGCGAGCGGTCCCCCGGCCGGTGGAGCGGACGTCGTCCATGGGCGGCTGAGATTCCCGGAGGGGCAACGGCCGGAAGGCGGCTGGCCCGCCCTGATCTATTCCCATGGCTCGGGCGGCATCGAGCCATACCACGAGGACGTGTGGCTCGAGACCTTCCGGGAGATGGGGTACGCGACTTTCCAGATTGACCATTTCAGTCCCCGCAACACGTCCCGGACAGTCGGTACTCAGACGTCGGTGCACACGGCGTCGATGATGATCGACACCCTGCGCGCCCAGGCGCTGTTGCGGACGCACCCGGAGATCGACGGGAGCCGCATTGGCGTCATGGGCAGCTCTAAAGGTGGGATGGTTGCGCTGTTCACGTCGAAGCAGAGCTGGCAGTCGCAGTGGAACGGCACCGGGCCGGCGCTCGCATTCCACATCTCGCTCTATCCCAACTGCCACCAGTTCGAGACCTACGATGTCGAAGCCCCGGTCTTTCTCATGCACGCCGGGGAAGAGACATGGATGAGCGTTGATAATTGCAGGGAGATGATC
>CAYUKN010000069.1:2809-7352 GCA_964445325.1 uncultured Ectothiorhodospiraceae bacterium | reverse complement strand
ATATGGCGAGCGCCGGGGTGGACGCAACGATTAAGGTGTACGCGGATGCCCTCCACTCGTTCGACTCGAATGCGCCCAAGACCCGGATCGACGATGCGCACAGCTATGCCGAGTGCAGTTTCATGCTCCGGGACAACGGCCACGCTGTGGACCTCTCGACGGGAGAGGAAGTCGAGACAAGCATGCACGAGGCGAACAAGTCCTGCCGTACCAAGGAGCCGGTCTACATTGGAGGCAATGCCAAGGCGCGCGCCGATGCGGTCGCGGATACCAAGGCGTTTGTCGAGCGTGTCGGGGGCGGGATTTAGGTCTTCGGCTGCCGGTGCCGTTTGCCCACGACGATAAGGGCTTCCACAAACTTCCCTGTTGGAAGCCGGTTCGGTGGACGGTCGCGAATTCCGCTAAATGGGGGTAGTACGGCAGTGGCGACGGCAACCATGGTCGTTGTGCAGGACGGGTGGTCAAGCCACACGGGGTTGCTGAACAACGGATCCGGCTCCGAGTCACTCGATGACTCGCGTTCCGCGTATGCCGTCAAAACGGCAACCGGGAGCATCCAGAGTACGTTGGCGCACACAAGAGGAGGTAATCAAATGCGTAAGACAATATCGACGCTGATCTACGCTGTCGTCCTGCTAGGTCTGTCCGGGTGCACGACGATTCCCGACAAGAGCGAGCTAACGCAACTCGACAAGAGTGCAATCGAGTCCAAAGTGGTTGGTAACACATTGACCTACCTTGCGGACTACGGTCGTTGGGCAGCGTATTACGAGACGGCCGAAACCGGCTATGCTCGAGCCTCCGGCAGCTGGGGCAGTGACAGCGTGACCTCAAGATATACGATTTCCCAGGACGGCGAGTGGTGCACAGTCTACTCGGGCGAACCCGACTGGGCGGGCCCGGACAAGGAATATTGCAGCATCGTGTACAGAGACAAGGAAGGCAACCTCTACATTGAGTCCACCAAGAATCCGGAGAAGCCTGGCCGCGTGGGGAAAATCCGGAAGGTTGAGATCAAATCGGGCGACGAGTACGGCTTGGCGGATTAGGCGCTGGCGCCATCGGTGCATCCGCCCTGTCCATGGAGCGGAGAGGGCGGATCCATGTTTTCTGGAGGCCCCCACTTTCATGAAACGCCGTCGAAGCAGTTGGCGTGATGGCGCCTATCCTTGGCGTTACTAAGCCGAAACTTAGTAGAGCCTCATGCTGCGGCGCAACGGCACTCGGGATGACGGAAGAACGCCATGATCTTGCTCGGCAGTTTCTGCGATGACCGCAGCGCCGAGATGAGCCGCTGCTTGAGATCATCCTTGTCGGTCACGGCCGCCCGCCCGATTCGGCGGTTTACATGCGACCAGACCAGTTCGTCGGGATTGAGCTCGGGGGAATATGGCGGCAGGAAGAACAGCTTGAGTTGCCCATCAAGCGCCTTGAGCTTGCGCTCGCCGACGTCGGCTGCGAGGCGCTCGATGAAGTCGGCGAACACGCTCGCGTTGACGGTGTCCTCGACCAGGCGGAATCGCATCTCGCCGCTCGGCGCGACCGTTGAGATCATGTTGACGCCGAAACGCGCGCCCGTGGCCTCGACCACCGGGGTCTCGCCGGCCGGTCGATGAGGCGGAGCGATCCGGACGCTTCGGCTTTATCTCGGAGGCCATGGGTTTCCTCCAAGTGGGATGGAAAGGCCCGACCGGGCCGTGCGCTGTCCGGCAACGATGCCTGTGGAAGGACGTGCCGGGCGATCGTACTCTGATGGTTAGCGGTGGCCAGGCTTGGCGTCAAGATGCGCGCCGGGCCCGTGTTGGACGGGCGGGGGCTATCCGCACACTCGCGGTGGTAACGCGCCGGCCTGTTCGGGGCCTCGAAAGAGACGTCTGGAATGGATCGGGAAGAGGTAGCCAGAAAGACAAAACCCCGCCACAGGGGGCGGGGCTGGAACTGAGGCCCCGGCTGGCTTGTCATCGCCTTTGCCGAGACCTGCTGCCCGCTGCGCAGGCAGTCTTGCAAGCCCGTTCAATCGGGATCACAGTCAAGTTTAAGGGCTACACGGATCCTGTCAAGCGGCTGAGACCAATACCATGGAGGACCGCCCGCTCTATCGCCGAAAGGTCGGTCGGTGTTACGTGATGGTTCAGGAAGCGCCGGCGGTCCCGGTTTTTCTCCTTGACGCGGTCGAGTCGCTGAAAGCCTACTCGGTAGATCATGTCGCACTTGGCCCACGTCGGCGTACCGCGGAGGGGAGGTGGCAGCGAGGCGTCCTCGAGCATATGGTGGTGAGCCTCGCGCGGTTCGGGCGCGGACGTGCTCAGGCATACGACTGTGCACAGGCGGGAGGCCGTCAGCTTCTTCGGCGAAATGACCACGACCGGTCGGGCCTTCGTCATTTCCGGCGCCTCGAATCCGCCCCTGAAGTCGCAGATCAGGACGGCACCCCGCTTGGGGTGAAAACGAAGACCTCCGCGGGCCATGTCTGTCCTCCGCCAGCCAGCAAGGCTTGGGACGCTAGCGAAGGCCGAGCGGCGGGCGCAAGGCTGATCCACTCGTCCCGCACATCAACCCGTGCGGCGATCCATACGCCGCACTTTCCCCTCGCTGCCCCCGAAGTCGGGCAGGGCCGAGCGCAGGACGGCCGAAACGTGATCCGGCTGCAGGCGGGCGTAATGGCGTTCCGTCATTCGGGTGTCGGCGTGGCCCATAAGCGTTGCGATGACCTGTAGCTGCACACCCTCCATGGCGAGCAGGCTTCCGTAGGTGTGGCGCAGGATATGGAAACTGATCGGCGGATCGATCCCGGCCCGTTTGCAGGCTTCCCGCATCGGGCGTTGTTGGTGATTCTTGGCCCAAGGCTTGCCGCTGGCCCCGACAAACATGGGCTCACCGGCCATCCGCCCGCCAGTCAATTCTTCGAATAGCGCCTGTCCTTCTTCGGTCAGGGGCACGTGCCGATCATGGCCCGACTTCGTATCCACGAAATGTACGCTCCCGGAATCGGGATTGTAGTCACCCACCTTCGTGGCGGTGAGTTCGCCGTAGCGGCGCTTCGACGCACTAAATGGATTTTGCAATGTCGCCGATGGGGGCGGCCAACATGTAGATCATGGTGATAAAGGTGCGCCGATTGCGGTAGCCGCGAGCCCGTGCCCGGGCGGCTTGGAAGATACTGTTGAGCCCTTCCAAGCGCGCATTGGAATAGGTCGAGTGCCAGCGCTGGATGATTGATTCGAACTGGTACTCGATTGTGGCCAATGCTTTGCGTATCGGATCGAGCAGTGGGGTCTCGTCGGCCCATTGTTTGGCCAGATTGAGAAACCGAGTCAGACGCCAGCGTGCCGCTTGTGGGGTGAGCGCGGCTCGCACCCAGCGTAGCTTTTCCTTGATCGCGTAGGCCTCGGCGGTGGCCGTGCCCATCGCCTCCAGTTGCGCGAGCGCCTGCGCCTGGTTGGCGGTGTGGTCGCGCTCGCCGCCTTTGAGGGTGGCCCAGCGCGCGCCCTTGGGCAGATCGAGCGCTTTGGCCTCAGCCTTTCGAACGTCGTTCATCGCGTCCGTGACGCGTTGCACGACATGGAACCAATCGGTGGTCAACGAGGCGTTGGGCAACATCTCGTCGGTGGCAGCTTGAAACGCCTGCGACATGTCGCACACGACCTCCCAGACGCCGTCAGGCGAGCCGCCCTGGGCCTCGAGGTGCTCGCAAAAGCGCGCCAATGCGGCTTTGTCGCGCCCCGGTGTGGCGAAGATCACCGGGTTGTCGCCGCGCTCGAGGTCGATAAACACCGTCACATACTGCTGGCCCCGCTTGGCGGCGGTCTCGTCGAGGGCGACGGCCGCGACACCGGACAGATCGATGCCGGCGATCGCCCGGCTGACGTAGTGGTCGACGACGCGCCATAGGCTCTTGTCGGTGATCGCCATGTGGCGCGCAGCGGCGTTGACCGGCATCTCGCGCACCAGCGACAGCGCCACCTGCTCGAACAGCAGCGTGAAGTGGCTGCCTTGGCGCGCCCAGGGCACGTTGATGCGCTTGACCCCGCAGTCGGGGCAGTCGGTGCGCGGCACATCGGCGGTGATGTAGGCGTGGTGCTGGAAGAAGTTGAGATGGCGCCAGGTCATCTCTTTGAAATCGTGCGCCTTGCGCGGCTGGCCGCAGCCGGGGCAAGGGAACCGTGACCCGCGAGGGGCGGTCACACGCAGATACAGTTCATGGGGCTCGGTCTCGGTGTTGAGTTCTTGATCGACCAGTTGCCACGGCGACTCCAGGCCTAATCCAAGGGCCAGGACCTCCTTACTCTGCATGTCGTACCTCTCACAACAACGCGGGCATCATATCGGGCCACAGCGGCGCCGCTGGGGGCTGCGAAGCCTAAGAGAAATCCACGCGCCGCGTCGAGGAGCCGCATCATGGCCCATCGCCTCGGCCTTGCGCCCGACGTAGTGGGCACCCGCACAGGCCTCCATCGCCACACGGGCTGGAGGCTGCTTGCTGAGATACCGGATCAGCGCCGTCCGGCTTCGGAACACACGATGCTCGACGACGTAGCCGCCC
>CAYUKN010000069.1:1055-2799 GCA_964445325.1 uncultured Ectothiorhodospiraceae bacterium | reverse complement strand
TTCTTGCCGAGATCAATGCCGATGGTTGTAATGGTCATGGATCGCCTCCTCCTTTTCGCCTCGGCCCTTCTTCATCGATCGCCGATGGTAGAAGGGAGGCGGCGGTCCATTCCATTAGTTTTGCATCTGTTCGACAGCAACACCAACGGGTCGAGATCATGAGCGCTCTGCAGTCACTGCCTGAAAGCGTTTCCAAGGCCCAGGCCTGTCAGGCCTTGGACGTGCCGCGATCCTGGTGCTATCCGGACCACCGCCAGCGCTACGAGCCGCGCCAGTCGACGCGCCACGCTCGCGCGTTGAGCCCGGCGGAGGATCAGGAGCTAATGGACCAGCTGTATTCGCAGCGTTTCATAGACGCTGCACCTCGTCAGATCTACGCCACGCTGCTCAGCGAGGGCACCTTGATCGCCTCGATCTCGACCATGTACCGGCGCCTCGATCAGCGTGCGGAGTCCCGGGAACGGCGGAATCAGCGCCCGGCCCAGCGCCATGGCAAACCGCAGCTGGAAGCCTCCGGGCCCGACCAAGTCTACACCTGGGATATCACGAAATTGCCAACAATAACGCGTGGCGTTTACCTGAACCTGTACGTCATCCTCGACCTGTTCAGTCGCTATGTGGTCGCCTGGATGGTTTCCCGGAAGGAAAACGCTGGTTTGGCCCGCCACCTGTTCAGCCAAGCACTGTCGCGGCTTCAGATCGATCCGCAGGGCCTGATCGTCCATCAGGATCGGGGCTTGCCAATGATCGCTCATAGTTTTGGCGAGCTGCTGTCGAGCCTGGGAGTCGACCAGAGCTTCTCCCGGCCTCGGGTCAGCAACGACAACCCTTTCAGCGAAAGCCAATTCAAAACGGTCAAGTACTGGCCGAGTTATCCGGGGCGATTCCATGGCACTGACCATGCTCGCCAATGGTGCGGCGAGTTCTTTCCCGCCTACCAAATCCGCCCCCATCAAGGCCTGGCACTGTTTACGCCGACAGACTTGTATACCGGCCAGGTGGAGACGGTATGGCAGGTCCGCCAAGCGGCCATGGACCGTCACTACGCGGCCAATCCAGAACGCTATATCAATGGGCCGCCTGAAGTGCCTCGTCCCGCGAATCGCGTGGCCATCAACCCGGACGACGGTCAGAAAGCAAGCGAGCTGCTTGCAAGCTCAAACGGCTTCGAAGTCGAACCGACCCCAGTTAGCGTCGAGCTGCCCGAGGTTGTTACATAGAAAAAATCGCCGATGTGTCGGAAAAAGATTGACACCTTCCGTACCGCTGGTTGGCGCGTTTTGCCGAGGGTGGCCAGCAAGGGGTGAAGTCCAAGCCCAAGTCGGGGCGACCGCCGAAGCTGACCGACGATGAAATGCGCTGGATTGCGCAAACGGTGCGCGACGAGACGCCGCAGCAGCTGAAATTCCCCTATGCGCTGTGGACGCTGTCGCTGATCCGTGAGCTCATCCATCGGCGCTTGGGCAAGGCCCTGTCGAAGGGGGCGGTCCGCCGCGTCATGAAAGTCCTCGGCTTCACGCCGCAGAAGCCGCTGTACCGCGCCTGGCAGCAGGACCCGGAGCTGGTACGCCGATGGGAGGTCGAGACCTTTCCGCAGATTCAGGCCGAGGCGCGGCGCGTCGGGGCGACGATCTACTTCGCCGACCAGTCCGGGCTGCGCTCAGACTATCATCGCGGCACCACCTGGGCGCCGGCTGGCGAGACGCCGGTGGTGGCCACAACGGGCCGGCGCTTCTCGGTCAAC
>CAYUKN010000069.1:0-1045 GCA_964445325.1 uncultured Ectothiorhodospiraceae bacterium | reverse complement strand
GTGCGCGACTACGTCGCCTCCACCAACGGTCGGCTCCAGTTGTTCTTCCTGCCGCCCTACGCGCCGCATCTCAATCCGGATGAGACGGTCTGGTCGCACGTCAAACGTGACCTGGCCAAGCGCGGCATCGAAAGCCTGCAGCAGATGAAGCGCCTCGCCATCGGTGCCCTACGTCGAATCCAAAAGCGGCGCGAGCTGGTGCGATCGTTCTTCCACCACCCGCAGTGCCGCTACGCATTGAGCTGACAATACTTAATCAACGCTTAGTAAGACCGCCAGTGACGAGATCGACCTCTCCCAGGTCGATCCCAGCCCCTAGCGTCTGAACCAAGCAGACAGAGCGCGAGCTCAATCTGCGTGAGACCGAGGGCGACTACCAGGTCCGGCCGGTCGCCGAGGTCGGCTCGGACGACCCGCGCGATCCCGAGCACAAGCGCCTGTCCGACATCATCGAGCGCCTCAACGAGCTATTCGGCGCCAATGTCAGCGACGAGCACAAGCTCAATTTCGCCACGGGCGTGGCCGATCAGCTCGAGAGGGATGAGACGGCGATGGCCGAGATGCGCCAGAACAGCCGCGAGCAACTGCGCCACGGGCGCTTCCCCGAGCGCGTGCGCGAAATCGTCCTGGACCGGATGAACGAGGAACAGGAGATGAGCCTGCCCATCCTCGACAGCGACGATCAGGCCCGCGCGTTCACCGAGCTGATCGTGGATATGCTGCTGAGCCGGCAACAAGAAAGCCGGGTAGACAATTCGCCCCGCTAGGGGCAGTTAGGCCCGGGTTCGTTGCTAAACAGGACCCGATTTGCGACGGTCACCGCGAAGAGCGGCAGTCCGCCGCGACA
Source organism: uncultured Ectothiorhodospiraceae bacterium (assembly GCA_964445325.1). GTDB lineage: Bacteria > Pseudomonadota > Gammaproteobacteria > XJ16 > Halofilaceae > Halofilum. The sequence goes on along the minus strand of CAYUKN010000069.1, from coordinate 198 downwards.
TGCCCAGTGGACCCTGGGTTCGGAAGGGAGGGAACCGGGTTCCCGAACCGCCCGATTACGGCACACACACGGCACAAAACCGGGGGTCGGCTCACGAAACCGCTACGAAAAGCGCGTAAGTCACTGAATATAAAGAGGGGAATTGGTCGGGGTGACAGGATTTGAACCTGTGGCCTCTGCCTCCCGAAGGCAGCGCTC
>CAYUKN010000068.1:0-12771 GCA_964445325.1 uncultured Ectothiorhodospiraceae bacterium | reverse complement strand
ATCGACCTGCTGTGCCCGTTCGCCAAGGGCGGCAAGGTCGGCCTCTTCGGCGGTGCCGGCGTCGGCAAGACCGTCAACATGATGGAGCTCATCCGCAACATCGCCACCGAGCACGCCGGCTACTCCGTCTTCGCCGGCGTGGGCGAGCGCACGCGCGAGGGCAACGACTTCTACCACGAGATGATCGAGTCGCAGGTGCTCGACAAGGTCTCGCTGGTGTACGGCCAGATGAACGAGCCGCCGGGTAACCGCCTGCGCGTGGCCCTGACGGGCCTGACCCTCGCGGAGAAGTTCCGCGACGAGGGTCGCGACGTCTTGATGTTCATCGACAACATCTACCGCTACACCCTCGCCGGTGTCGAGGTCTCGGCGCTGCTCGGGCGCATGCCTTCGGCGGTGGGGTATCAGCCCACCCTCGCCGAGGAGATGGGCATGCTCCAGGAGCGCATCACGTCGACGCGCACGGGCTCGATCACCTCGGTTCAGGCGGTCTACGTTCCGGCCGACGACCTCACCGATCCGGCGCCGGCGACGACTTTCGCCCACCTGGACGCGACGGTGGTGCTCGCGCGCTCGATTGCCGAGCAGGGGATCTATCCCGCGGTCGATCCGCTCGACTCGACCAGCCGCCAGCTGGATCCGCTGGTCATCGGCCAGGAGCACTACGACACCGCACGCGCGGTCCAGCAGACCCTGCAGCGCTACAAGGAGCTCAAGGACATCATCGCCATCCTGGGCATGGACGAGCTCTCCGACGAGGACAAGCAGAGCGTCAACCGCGCGCGCAAGATCCAGCGGTTCCTGTCGCAGCCGTTCTTCGTCGCCGAGGTCTTTACGGGCTCGCCCGGTAAGTACGTCAGCCTGGCCGAGACCATCCGGGGCTTCCGCGGCATCGTCGATGGCGACTACGACCACCTCCCGGAGCAGGCCTTCTACATGGTGGGCACCATCGACGAGGCCGAGGAAAAGGCGAAGGAACTCCAGTAACCCGCGAGGCCCCCACATGGCCATGACCGTCCAAGTCGATATTGTTTCCGCCGAGGCCGAGATCTTCTCGGGCCCGGCGACGATGCTGCATGCCTCCGGGGAGATGGGCGAGCTCGGCATCGCGCCGCGGCACACGCCGCTGGTTACGCGGCTCAAGCCGGGCGATGTGCGGGTCAAGAAGGAGGACGGCGAGGAGGAGATGTTCTACGTCTCCGGCGGCATCCTCGAGGTTCAGCCGCACCTGGTGACGGTCCTCTCCGATACGGCGGTGCGCGCCGCCAACCTCGACGAGGCCGCGGCCCAAGAGGCCAAGAAGCGCGCGGAGGAGCGCATCGCCGGGCAACAGGACGAATACGAATCCGCGCGTGCCCGCGCCGAGCTCGTCAAGGCGGCCGCGCAGCTGCAGACCCTGCAGAAGCTCCGCCGCCGCCAGGGCAAATGAGCCGCGTCCACGTGACGGGGGTCGCCGGAGCCGGCGCTCGCGGGCGGGCCCGCCGCGCGCGGAGGACCCCATGAGCCTCAGCGTGATCGTCCTCGCCGCCGGCGAGGGCAAGCGCATGCGCTCCAACCGGCCCAAGGTCCTAGCGGATCTGGCGGGCCGGAGCCTCCTCGATCACACCCTCGAGCGCGCGCGCGCACTCGAGCCCGACCGCATCCGGGTCGTCGTGGGCGCGGGCGCGGACGCCGTGCGGGCGACCCTGGCGCCCGACGTCGAGGCCTTCGAGCAGCCCGAACGCCGGGGCACCGGCGACGCCGTCGCCACGGCGCTCGGCGGCCTGCCCGCGAGCGACACGACCCTGGTGCTCTACGGCGACGTGCCGTTGGTCCGTTCCGACACCCTGCGCAGCTTGACCGACGCCGCCCGCCGCAGCGATTGCGCCCTTCTGACGGTCACCGTCGCGGACGCCGGCGGTTATGGTCGCATCGTCCGCGACGAGGCGGGCGCGGTCGCCCGCGTCGTCGAGGAGCGCGATGCCACGCCCGACGAGCGCGCCATCGGCGAGGTGAATACGGGTCTGTTGGCGATGCGCACGGCCACGCTCGCCCGCCACGTGGCGTCGCTGGATCGATCGAACGCCCAGGGCGAGTACTACCTCACCGACGTCGTCGAGGCCGTCGGCCGAGCCGGTGGGACCATCGAGGCCGTCCAGCCGCTCCATGAGTGGGAGGTACGGGGGGTGAACAACCGCGCCCAGCTCGCCGAGCTCGAGCGCGCGTGGCAACGCCACCAGGCCGAGGAGCTCATGGCGGCGGGGGCGACGGTCCGCGATCCCGATCGCATCGACATCCGCGGCCATGTCACCACCGACGCCGACGCCCTAGTGGACGTCGGTGTCGTGCTCGAGGGCGAGGTCCACCTCGGCGGCGGTGTCGAGCTGGGCGCCCATACGGTGATCCGCGATGCGGTGCTCGGGGCGGGCACGGTGGTCGAGCCGCACTCGGTGATCGAGTCGGCCTCGATCGGACCGGGTTGCCGCATCGGTCCATTCGCACGCCTGCGACCCGATTGCACCCTCGACGCCGAGGCCAAGGTCGGCAACTTCGTCGAGGTGAAGAAGACCCGCGTCGGCCGCGCGAGCAAGATCAATCACCTGGCCTACGTGGGCGACACCGAGATGGGCGAGGCCGTCAACGTCGGCGCGGGTGTCATCACGTGTAACTATGACGGCTACAGCAAGCACCGCACCGTCATCGACGACGGCGCCTTCATCGGCTCCGATTGCCAACTGGTCGCGCCGGTCACCATCGGCGCGGGTGCGACTATCGGCGCCGGCTCGACAATCACGCACGATGCGCCCGCCGGCGAGCTCAGCCTCAGCCGCGCCCGGCAGAAGACCGTGCCCGGCTGGGTCCACCCCGCGCTGCGCGACCCAGCGGATGACTCCGAGGGCTAGTGCGCCGTCATGACGCCGATGCCGCCCGCGGCCGGCTCAGCGCTGCAAACGCGCCTCGACCGCCTCGCGCAGCTCGCGCGTCGCCAGCGCTTCGATCAGGTTGAGTGCGAAGTCGATGGCGGTGCCGGGACCGCGCGACGTCGCCACCCGGCCGTCGAACTCGACCGCGGCACCCGTGCTGCTGGTGCCCACCGCTTCCAGGGCGCCCGGGAATGCCGTGGCCCGGCGTCCATCGAGTAGCCCCTGGGCCGCCAGGACGCCCGGCGCGGCACAAATCGCCGCGGTCCAGCCATCGCCATCGCGGTGGCGTGCCAGCAATTGCCCCAAGCGCTCATCCTCGGCGAGTCGCTCGGCCCCGGCCGCTCCCCCTGGCAGCACGATCAGATCGAACTCGTCGTATACCGCCGCGTCGAGGCCAACGTCGGGGACGAGAACGACGCCGCGGCTGCAGGTCACCGGCCCGGGGACCAGGCCCGCGACCACGACCTCGAAATCGGCGCGTCGAAAGAGGTCGATCAGCGTGACGGCCTCGAGCTCTTCGCTGCCTTGGGCGAGGGGGATGAGGACGCGTGCCATGGCGATTCTCCCGGGGCGGGTGTGCCGCATCGATCGATATAGGTCCGGATATCGACGCGCTCGACATCGTGGGCGCGCGCGAGGGCGCGCTCGAGCACGACCAGGGTCTCCGGGTGCGGATGGCCGATGGCCAGGGCGCACCCGGAGACCCGCGCTCGGGTGAGCCAGCGCTGCACCTGATCGGCGATCGCCCCTTCCTCGCGCACGTTGTCGAGGAAGACGTCGCGCTGTGCGACGCCGACGCCCGCCGCCGTAGCGGCAGGTACTGCGTCTGAGGCGGACGTGGTGCGCGAATCGATGAACACCAGCCGCGACTCGCGCTTTGCCAGGTGGCGCATGAGGCGGTCCATGGCGCCGCGATGCGCGGTCAGCGCGCTGCCCTCGTGATTGTTCACGCCGACCGCACCGGGCACCGCCCGCAGCGCACGCTCGACCGTGTGCTCGAAAGCGCGGCGCGACATCCGCGCGTCCAGTCGCCCGCCGGCGCCGCCTCGACCACGCGCCGCCATGGGCAGATGCACCAGTACGTCGGCGCCCGCGCGATTGGCCGCTCGGGCGATCTCGCCGGCGTGGGGGGCGTCGGGGAGCACCGCCACCGCGACCGGGGGCGCGAGCGCGAGCGCACGGCGCGCGCGCTCGCGGCTATAGCCGAGGTCGTCGATGAGCAGCGCGGCGGTCCCCGCGTGGAGGCTTTCGGCCAGCAGGGCCGTGAGGGCGGCGAGTGCCGCCCGCATGTCACTGCTTGGCCTGCAGGATGTTCAAGCCCTTGAGAACATTGAGCGCCACATAGAGCTCGTAATCGTCAACCGCGAGGTCTTGGCCCTCAGCCTCGGCCCCGCTGCCCTGCTCGGACTGATCGCCCTCGGCTGCGTCCGGGTTATCCAGGTGGCGCGACAGATCGGCCTCGCTCAGCGGCCCCACGCCCTGCTGCTGGATCGCCTCCACCTTGTAGTCGCCCGTCTCCAGGTCCGGTGTGATGCCCTCCGCCTGGATCGAGGTGCCGTCCGGCGTGAAGTACTGCGCCGTGGTGAGCTTGAGTGCGCCGCCGCTCTGCAGGTCTTGGATCGTCTGCACCGAGCCCTTGCCGAAGGTCTTCTTGCCGACCACCAGGGCACGGCCGTGATCCTGGAGCGCGCCCGCGACGATCTCGGAGGCCGACGCCGAGCCCTGGTTGACCAGGACCACCATGGGTGCACCGTCGACGGCATCACCCGGACGCGCGCTGTAGCGCTGCTCCGCTCCCTTGGTCCGCCCCTCGGTGTAGACCACCAGGCCCTCCTCAAGGAAGGTGTCGGCGATGCTGACCGCCGCCGAAAGCACACCGCCGGGATTATCGCGCAGGTCCAGCACCAGGCCGTCCAAACCCCCGTCGCTGTCCTGTTGCAGCCGCTTGAGCACCTCGTCGACCGCGGACTGGGTATTGTTCTGGAAGTGCGAGATACGCAGATAGCCGTAGCCCGACTCGAGTATGCGCGAATCGACGCTCTGCACCTCGATGACCGCGCGCGTGATGCTCACCTGCAGCGGCTCGTCCCGGCCCTCGCGGATGACCGTGAGCTGGATATCGGTTCCGGGCTCACCGCGCATGATCTGGACCGCCTCGTTGAGGCCCATGCCCTTAACCGACTTGTCGTTCAAACGCACGATCAGGTCGCCCGATTGCATCCCGGCCTTCTTGGCGGGCGTGTCGTCGATCGGGGCGACGACCTTGACGAAGCCGTCCTCCATGGTGACCTCGATCCCGAGCCCGCCGAACTCGCCCTGGGTCCCGATCTGGAGCTCCTTGTACTCGCGCGGATTCAGGTAATCCGAGTGCGGATCGAGGCTGCCGACCATACCGTCGATGGCGTACTGGATGAGCTGCTCGTCCGAGATGTCCTCCACGTAGTTGTCCTGGATCCGGCTGTAGACGTCGGTGAAATTGCGCAGCTGCTCCAGTGGGAGCTCGTCGGTTGCCTTGTCGGCGCCCGCGTCCTGCTCCGCCCAGACCGAGTGCGCCAGCGTCCCGGCCGCGCCCGCGAGCGCGCCCATCAGAATCAGTAAAACCGTGCGCGTCGACGATGCCATGCGAGCTCCGTGGGTCCGGGTTGAGTCGGAAAAATCGCGCGCTAGTCTAACACGCCTCGCCCGCCGGGCGGCGCGCACGCCCCGGGATCGGAATGGCTGGTGCAGCCGATATCTTCGTTGCCCGCGCCGATTCGGAGTCTAGCGCTCGACAAGCCATCCCTTGGGCTCGATGGGGTCGCCGTTCTTGCGGATCTCGAAGTACAGGCCCGCGCGGTTGCGCCCGCCCGAGCTACCGACCGTGGCCACGGGATCGCCCGGGACCACCCAATCGCCCGCGGTGCGCAACAAGCGCCGGTTGTAACCGTAGAGGCTCATGTAGCCATCGAGGTGGTCGACGATGACGAGCTGGCCGAAGCCCGAGAGCCAGTCGGCGAACACGACGCGGCCGTAGTACACCGCCCCGACCTGGCGACCCGCCTCCGCATCGACGACGATTCCCTGCCAGCGCATCCGCCCCTCGGCGCGCGCCTCGCCGAAGTGGCGCCGGACCGACCCGGACACCGGCCACGGCAGGCGGCCCTTGCGTGACCCGAACGGCTCTTCCTCCAGCGGCGCCGCCGGGATATCGCCCAGTGCAGACTCGAGATCGCGCACCAGCTCCTGGAGCCGATTCCGGCTCGCGCGCAATTGCTCCAGGCGCTCGCCCTTGTCATCGATCGAAGCCTCCAGCTCGGCGATCACCGCCTGACGCTCACGCCGCGCGGACTGCAGGTCCTGGCGACGCTGGGCCAGCGACGCCCGGTCGGCGGCCAGCTCCTCCTCGGTCGCCTGGGTCTCGCGCGCGACCGCCTCGACCTCGGTGACGAGCTCGCGCGCGCGCTCGATCGCAGCGAGCCGGGCATTGTTGAGATAGCGATAATAGCCCAGCGCGCGCGCAAGCGTGCTGGGGTTGTCCTGGCGCAACAGCAGCCGCAACGCCGGTTGCCGACCCATGCGGTACGCCGCCCGCAGCTGCTGACCCAACGTCTCGCGGTGCGCGGCCAGCTTGTCCTTCAGGGCCGCCCGACGCGCCTCGAGCTTCTCCAGGCGTTGCTGGTTGTCGGCGATGCGTTGGTCCAGCCGGGCCATCTCGCCGGCGATGTCGCCGATTTCCTGCTCGATGCGCGCGAGCGCCTGGCTGGCCTCGTCGCGGCGTTGGCGCTGCGCCGCCAGATCCTCGCGCACGGCCTCGATCTGCTCGCGCACCTCGCGCAAGCGCTCGCGCTTCTGGGCCGCGTCATCGGCGTCCCCGCGCCCCGGCATCGCGGCGGCGGCAACGACGACAACAAGGCTGGTGAGCAGGGGCCGACGCATCGCGCGCATTCTACCCGCGCCTGCGCACCGCCACCATCGCCGCCGGCGAGACACGCTCGCGTCCGCGACCAGGTTGGCGCTGATCCACCACCCCGGTATACTCGCGCGCCACCTCCGTCCCCCAGCCAACGGTCCCGAGCCCTGCATGTCCGTGATCGAGCGCCTACCCGAGTTCGTCTCCAACCATCCGCTGATGTTCGTCGCCCTGGCCGCGACACTGGCGATGATCGCGTTCACTGAGTACCAGCGTTTCAGCCGGGTCACCCAATCGGTCGCGCCCTCGCGCGCCACCCGCCTGGCGAACCACGAGGAAGCCGTCTTCATCGACGCCCGCCCGAGCAAGGACTTCGAGAGCGCCCACTTGCCAGGGGCCTATTCCGTGCCCGCCACCGAGGTGGACAACCACCTCAAGCAGCTCGAGAAGCTGCGCGAGCGCCCCGTGATCGTCTACGACGAGCGCGGCTTCGAGGCGGAGCGCGTGGCCAAGAAACTGAAACAGAACGGCTTCACCAACCTCTACAGCATCGATGGAGGGCTTGCGGCCTGGCGCAAGGCGGAGCTGCCCGTGGAGTCGGGCAACGCCACCAAGAGTGCCAAGAGCGGCAAGGGCAAGGGCAAGAACAAGAAAGGCTGACCAGAGCACCAGGGAGCATCGCCATGAGCGACGAATCCAGCGCCCCGGGCGCTGCCGACAGCGAGGAGCAGCGCTTCCGGATCCAGAAGATCTATCTCAAGGACGTCTCGTTCGAGTCGCCCGCCGCCCCCGCCATCTTCTCCGCGGATGCGGAGGTCGAGCCCGAGGTCAATCTCCAGCTCAACACCGCCACCCAACGCGTCGGCGAGAGCCTCTACGAGGTCACCCTGTCGGTGACCGTCTCGGGCGAGGACAGCACGCGTACGGTGTTCCTGGTCGAGATCAAGCAGGCGGGCCTATTCGACATCGCCGGCTTCGCCGAGGCCGAGCGCGGCCAGCTCCTGGGCGCGCAATGCCCCGGCATCCTGTTCCCGTTCGCGCGCGAGGTCATCGCCGACCTGGTGCAAAAAGGCGGGCTGCCCCAGCTGGTGCTCCAACCGATCAACTTCGAGGCGGCCTACGCCCAGCAACTGCAAAAACGCCGTAGCGAGGCCGCCGACGAGGCCGAGCGCGCGAGCGATTCATGAGCGCAGCCCCTGGGCCGCGCCTTGCCGTGCTGGGCGCCGGTGCATGGGGCACGGCCCTGGCCGCGGTGCTCGCCCGCAATGGCGCCTCGGTGGCGCTCTGGGGCCGTGACGGCGACGTCGTCGACGCCATCCGCGATCGCCGCGAGAACCCGCGCTACCTGGCCGGCATCGAGCTACCGCCCGGCATCGCCGCCACGACCGACTGGCCCAGCGCGCTCACCGGTGTGGACGCGGTCATCATCGCCACACCCAGCTACACCTTCCGCGCGCTCCTGGGCGAACTCGAGCCCGCGCTGTCGGCCGGCGCGGCGCTCATCTGGGCATGCAAGGGCATCGAGCCCGATACCTATCGCCTGCTCCACGAGATCGTCGCCGAGGAGTTCACCGAGCCACCACCGCACGCGGCCCTGTCCGGGCCGAGTTTCGCACGCGAGGTTGCCCGGGGCATGCCCACCGCGGTGACGCTCGCGTGCGCCGACAGCGAGCTCTCGGCCCGGGGCGTGGCCTGGTTCCACGGGGCCGGCCTGCGTGCCTATTCCAATCCCGATCTCCCCGGTGTGGTCCTCGGCGGTGCCCTCAAGAACGTCTACGCGATCGCCTGCGGCGTCGCCGATGGCCTGGGCTTCGGCGCCAATGCCCGGGCGGCGGTCATCACGCGCGGGCTCGCCGAGCTCATGCGCCTGGGCGAGCGCCGCGGCTGCAGCGCCGCCACCTTCACCGGACTGGCCGGCATGGGCGATCTCGTGCTGACTTGCACCGATGACCAATCGCGCAATCGCCGCTTCGGTCTGGCGCTGGCGCGCGGCCTCTCGGTGGACGCGGCGCTCGCCGAGATCGGCCAGGCGGTCGAGGGCCTGCGCACCGCGCACGCCGCGCGGGCCCTCGCCCACAGCGAGGGCGTCGACATGCCCATCGTCGAGCAGGTCGCCGCCGTCATCTACGATGGCGGCGACACCCGAACCGCCGTGCAGGCGTTGCTGGACCGCGAGCCCAAGCACGAGATCCCGCACCACGGGGCCCGCCAGTGAGTCCTCAATAGTCGGATCCCGGTGACTGCGGCCGGCCCGCCCCGGCGAAGCCGAGCCGCCGCCAGGTGTCGTAGACCACCACCGCCACGGAGTTGGCAAGGTTCATGCTGCGTGAATGCCCGAGCATGGGTAGATAGAGTCGCTGCTCTTGCGGCACGGATTCCAGGACGGCTCGTGGCAGCCCCGAGGTCTCCGGTCCGTACAACAACGCGTCTTCGGGCTCGATGTCGGCGTCGCAATAACGCGTGCAGCCGCGCACGCTCAACGGGAACAGTCGGCGCGGGCGCTGTGCGGCGCAATAGGCCGCCAGCGAGGCGTGCTCATGGACTCGAGCGTACTCGGAATAGTCCAGGCCCGCGCGGCGTAAATGCCGATCGCTCAGGGTGAACCCGAGGGGGTGGATGAGATGCAGCCCCGCGCCCGTATTCGCGGCCAACCGGATGACGTTGCCGGTGTTCGGCGGGATTTCAGGCTGGAATAGAACGATATCCGGTAAGTCCATGATTTGACACGCGGAACGTTTTGCTCCATAAGGGGTGAGCCGTACGGACCGGCCCCGCGAGGGGGCGGCCCGCTGCAAGGAGAGACATTGCTGGGCTTTGGTGCGAAAAACAAGCGCCGCCACGGCTGCGTGGGCGTCGCATTCGGTCGCGAGGGTTTTGCCGTGGCCCAGCTCCAAAGCGGTGGCCGGGACGCGCCGCCGCGCCTCGAGGGCGCCGGGCAGTTCGCCGCCGCGGACTCCGAGCTGCTCGCCACCCGCCTGGCGGAGTGGGTCGATGACCAGGGGGTCAAAGGGGCCCCCGCGCAGGCCGTGCTCGCGCCCGGCGAGTATCACCTGCTGCAAATCGAGGCACCGCCGGTCGCCGCCACCGAAATGCGTCAGGCCGCGGCGTGGCGCGTGCGCGAGCTCATCGATTTCCCTATCGATCAAGCCGTGATCGATACCTTCGACCCACCCGAGGCAGTGCAGCGCGGCAATCGCCGCGTCAATGTCGTTGTCGCCCACCGCGCGGTGATCGCCGAGCGCATCGACCAGATCGACACCGCCGGGCTGTCGGTCGAGGGCATCGATGTGGCCGAGCTCGCGCAGGGCCAGATCTCCGAGCGCCTCCCCGATGACGATGGCCACGCGCTGCTTGCGCTGGACGAGGCCGATGGCTTGATCACATTCTATCGCGCGCGCGAGCAATATCTTGCGCGCACCCTCGACAATGGCCGGGCGACGCTCGCCCATGACTCCTCGGGCAGTGTCGCCGAGGCGGTGCTGTTGGAAGTGCAACGATCGCTCGACTACTTCGAGAGCACGCTCGCGCAATCGGGCCTGAGCACCCTCTACGTCTTCCCTGGCGACGAGGGCGTGATCGCGTTCGCCGAAACCGCCCAGGACAATCTCGGAACCGTTGCCTGCCGATCGTTCGGCCTCGCCGACCTCCTCACGGTCGAGCGCGAGCCCGAGCGCGGCGATGCCACCCTCCTGCGCGCGGTCGGCGCCGGGCTACACGGTCTCGAGGGTAATGGCTGATGCAACACGTCAATCTCTACCAGGGCGAATTCCGGCCGCGGCGGGATCCCACGGACGCGCTGCACCTCGCGCTCGCGCTGCTCGTGGTCGTCGTGCTGCTGCTGCTCATCAGTGGTTACCAGGCCTGGCAAGCCCAGCGCGCCCAGCAGCGCCTGAGCCAGGCGCGCGCCCAGCAGCAGGCGGCGCAGACGCGCACGGACGAGCTGCGCACCGCGCTCCAGCAAGCCCGGCAAAGCGACAGCGGCGCCCAGACCGAGGGCGAGCAATTACGCCGCGAATACGCCGCCAAGCAGCGCCTGCTGGGCTTCCTCGATGACGGCCCGCTGGCCGCCGACGCGGGCTTCTCGGGCCATCTGCAGGGGCTGGCCGAGCGCGTCGTCGACGGCGTCTGGCTCGAGCGCATCCAGCTGGCGCAAGGCGGTCGCCGGATCCGGCTCGACGGGCACGCCCGGCAGCCTGACCAAATCCCCGCGTTCATGGCCTCGCTGGGTCGTGCCGCCGCCTACAGCGGGCGCAAATTCCGCACGCTGCGCGTCGAGCGCGGCGACGACGGCGAGGCTGTCGCCTTCGTGCTGGCCTCCGACCGTGTCGCGACCGAGGACGGGGGCGAGCGATGATGACCCCGCGCGCCGCCATCGCCGCTGTGCGCGCACGCATCGACGCGCGCACCCGGCGCGAACGCCTGTTGCTGGCCGCGTCGGTGCTGCTGGTCGTGCTCATGCTGTGGGAATTCACCTTGCGTGCGCCGCTGAGCCAGCAGCGTACCCGCGCCGAGCAGCAAGCCGAGCGCCTCAGCGACCAGACCGCCGAGCTCCGCACGACGATCGACGACGTCGAGGAGCAGCTGGCCGAGGCGCGCGCGGGCGGGGAGGCGAGCCGGCTGGAGCGCCTGCGCAAGCGCCTGGACGCGGTCGACAGCCGCCTCGAGGCGCGAACGCAGCGCCTGATCTCGCCCGAGCAGATGGTCGACGTGCTGCGCAACATGATCGCCGGCGACGAGGCGCTCACCCTCGTGGCGCTGCGCAACGAGCCCGTCGAGCCCATCATCGAGGAGGAGCGCGGCGACGCCGACGAGGGCGCCGTCCCGCGGGTGTATCGTCATGGTGTCGAGGTTACGGTCGAGGGCGAGTACTTCGCGGTCCTGGCCTACCTGCAGCGCCTCGAAGGGCTCGACTGGGCCTTCCAGTGGCGCCGCCTCGAGATCGAGCGCGTCGATTACCCGAGGGCACGCGCGACCCTGTCGCTGGCCACGTTGAGCCTGGCGGAGGACTGGATCGGTGTATAGCGCGCGCCCGTTCGCACGTGCCTCGACGCGGGCAGCGCTGCTCGCCGCGGCCCTGTTGACGCTGGCGGCTGCCCCCGCGCATGCCGCCGATCCAGCCAGCGACGACGGCGGCGAAACAGTTGCCGCTGACGCGTCCGAGCCGACACTGCGCGATCCGCTGCGCCCGCCGGGCTACGGCGCCGCGGCCAGCGCGCCCGAGCAGCAACAGCAGGCGCGCTTCGACGCGAGCGCCTGGCGCCTCGCCTCCACGCTCGTGGCGCGCGAACGCCGCGCCGCCATCATCAACGGTCGCAACGTCCGCGAGGGCGGGCGCGTCGGTGGCGCGACCGTGGTCGAGATCGAGTCGGGTCGAGTGACGCTCGATTATCGTGGCCGACGTTTTACCATTCGCAACCCGACGCCGAGCGTTCGCGTGCGCGAGCGCGCCGGAGAGCGCAACCGATGACACAACAAGCGGATAATGGGATCAGGGCGATCCTCGCCGCGGCGGCGCTGGCGCTGATCATGGCCGGCTGCGCCAGCGACAGCCAGCACCGCGCTACCCCCGAAAGCGACGAGCAGACGCTGGACCGCATCCAGGACGCGCTCGACACCCGGGGCGGGGCCGACGACGCCCAGCCCCCCGAGGCGGTCCAGCGCGCGCTGATGCCCGAGGAGGAGGCGCCCCAACTGCCCGAGTCGTTGAACGAGACCCGCTTCGACATCGACGTCGACGAAGCCCCTGCACGCGCGTTCTTCATGGGCCTGGTCGACGGCACCCCCTACAACATGGTCGTCCATCCCGACGTCGACGGCACCATCACGCTCGAGCTCAAGGACGTGACGGTCCCCGACGTCATGGAGATTGCGCGCCGTGTCTACGGCTACGAGTACGAAAAGCGCGACAATGGCTACATCGTCACGCCGGCGCGCATGCAGTCGCGCATCTTCCACGTCGACTATCTCGACATCGAGCGC
>CAYUKN010000067.1:0-12776 GCA_964445325.1 uncultured Ectothiorhodospiraceae bacterium | reverse complement strand
GGATGGCCCGAATGGTGGAACTGGTGGCTCGAGCTGCCGATCTGGCACTGACGAGCGGACGGAGAGCCCGAAATGCCCGAATATCAAAACATCTTTACCCGGCTACAGGTGCGCGCACCCGCGTATGCCGGCGTCGAGCTGCCGCGCGGCGACGAGCCTCGCCGTGGGCAAGGCGGCTTTGCCTACTGGCTCGGCCGGATCGGCGACGCGCAAATCGGCCCGTTGTACCTCGGCTGGTATGGCCTCGCATCGATCATCTTCGGCATCGCCGCCATCGAGATCATCGGTCTCAACATGTGGGCGTCCGTGGGTTGGGATCCGATCCAGTTCATCCGTCAGCTGCCGTGGCTGGCGCTCGAGCCGCCGCCGCCCAAATACGGTCTGAGCCTGCCACCGCTCAACGAGGGCGGATGGTGGCTATTGGCAGGCTTCTTCCTGACCGTATCGATCCTGCTGTGGTGGCTGCGGATGTATACCCGTGCCCGGGCGCTGGGGATGGGGACCCACATCGCATGGGCGTTTGCAGCAGCAATCTGGCTCTATCTGGTGCTGGGCTTCATCCGGCCCATCATGATGGGGAGCTGGAGCGAAGCGGTGCCCTTCGGGATATTCCCCCACCTGGACTGGACCGCGGCTTTCTCGATCCGCTACGGCAACCTGTTTTACAACCCGTTCCACATGCTGTCGATCGCGTTCCTGTATGGGTCCGTGCTGTTGTTCGCGATGCACGGGGCGACGATTCTGGCGACGTCGCGCTATGGTTCGGAACGTGAGGTCGAGCAGGTCGTCGATCGCGGTACAGCCGCGGAGCGGGGGGCGCTCTTCTGGCGCTGGACCATGGGCTTCAACGCCACCATCGAGTCGATCCACCGCTGGGGTTGGTGGTTCGCGGTGCTATGCCCGCTCACCGGCGGCATCGGCATCCTGCTGACCGGCACGGTGGTCGACAACTGGTACCTATGGGGCGTCGAGCACGGCATCGCACCGGTCTATCCGGAGGGCGAGGCCGTAGGCAACCCGGGCGCCGAGGATCCGGCAGCAGCGGCGCAACCGGCGGGCATGGGTGATTCGCCCGCCGCGACGCAAGGGGCTTCACAGTGAAAATAGCAGGTTGGATTCTCGGCGCGGTCTTCGTTTTCCTCGGGGTGTTCATGATCACCACCGCAGGATGGGACCGGCCGCCGATCGAGGACGAGCAGAGCGGCTATCGCGGTACCGGCATGGTGGACGTGGTGAATCCGCGCACGCGTGCGGCGGAGGCGTCACGCCACCAGGCGCCGGAGAGCGACGACCCGCCGCCCGCAGCGGGGCCCAAGGCCGACGACATCTACGAGAACATCCAGGTGCTCAACGATGTCCCGGCCGCCCGGTTCTCGCGTCTCATGCAGGCGATGACGCAGTGGGTGGCACCCGAGGAGGGCTGCACCTACTGCCACGCGGGCGACAACATGGCTTCGGACGCGAAGTACACGAAGCATGTCTCGCGCCGGATGCTGCAGATGACGCGGGCGATCAACGCTGACTGGCAGAAGCACGTCAAGGGCGCTGGGGTCACCTGCTATACCTGCCACCGCGGTAACAATGTCCCCAGCGAGAAGTGGGTGCCCGATCAGCCCCGCCAGCACTTCACCGGTATGGCGGGCAATCGCAACGGCCAGAACGCGCCCGACACCGATGTGGGGCTGTCCTCACTGCCGGGGAACCCATTCGAGACGTTCCTCCAGCAGGACCACCAGATACGGGTCGCGTCGGATACGGCGCTGCCATCGGGCAACACCACATCCATCCAGGCGACGGAGCACACCTACGGCTTGATGATGCACATGTCGCAGTCGCTGGGCGTGAACTGCACGTACTGCCACAACAGTCGGGCGTTCCGGAACTGGGAGCAGAGCAACCCGACTCGGACGACCGCCTGGCACGGCATTCGCATGGTCCGCTCGGTGAACAACGACTACATCGCGCCGCTTGCGGAGGTGCTGCCGGCGAAGCGCAAGGGGCCGCAGGGCCACGCCAAGCAGGCGAACTGCGCGACGTGCCACCAGGGCATCAACAAGCCGCTCTATGGGGCGGCCATGGTGGATGATTACCCGTCGCTCACCGGTACAGCGGAGGGGACGGCCGAACGGGAAGGTGAGCCGGACCGATCGGCTGCCGCCGATGGTGAGTCGACGGTCGCCGTGAGCGACTGACACGGACCGGCGGCGGGCCCGGCACCCGGTCCGCCGCCACAACCTCCCTCCGCCGTGGGCTCGATCCGCGCGAGCCCGGCACCCGGCAACGCCGCCATCCATCGCGATGGAAACAGATCCCGCCCCGGCTTGGCGACAGCCGATGCGGCCGGCGCCGCGCACGCAAGCGGGTGGCTTACCGCCGCGGCTGCCCCGATCGAGGTGTGCGTCCGACTGCGGCGCGATGCGATCTCGCCGCATGCCTGAACGGCCGGCGTTGATCGGCGGACCCGGGTCGCTTCGAGACCGGGTCAGGTGGCGGCGGGATTGACCGGCTCTCCCGAGACGACTCGGGCCAGGAAATCGTCGAAGGCCGCGTTGAAACGATCGGCCACCTCGAAGTGGGGCAATGCGCCGCTCTGGAACACCTCGACCCGCCAGTTGGGGCTCGACTCGAAGACGCGTTTGCGCCGAAAATCCGTGAAGTCGCCGCGCACGCCGTGGACCATCCACACCGGCTGGGACAGCGACTCGTACACCCGGCTGATGTCGGCGCTGAAAAGAAACCCCGACAAGAAGCAGTACGGGGCATGGTGGGCGCCGGGTTGGCGGGCCGTGCGCCAGGAATATTCGAACAGTTGCTCGTCAATGGCCTTGGCACCCCAGGTCTTCTCCAGGAAAAAGCGCACGCAGGGTCGGCAAGTCAGTAGATTGAACACGGGCCGCGCAATCGGGGCGGCGGTGAGCACTCGATACACGCGCGGCTTCCCCCGCGTGCTCTCCGGCGGCCCGTAGAAGGGCTCATCGCGGTTGAAGCCCGTGGGTGCGACGAATGCAAGGCTGCGGAACTGGCGCGGGCGCTCGGTCGCGGCGCGGGCGACGAACTCGCACGATAGCGACAGCGCGATGACGTCGACCGGGGTGTCGCCGTGATCGGCGCGGATCCGCGCGAGCAGGGCATGGACCGCGTCGGTCATGAGGCGCGGGGTATAGAACCGATTGCCGCGATCGGAGAAGCCGTAGCCGGGGAGATCGAGCGCATAGACCGCACGGTCGTGGCGGTAGTGCTCGTAGAGTGGACGGACCTCGTGCGCCGCCGCGGCCGCGTTGACACTGTGGATCAGGACCAACGGCGTCTTGGTCGAGCCCGCCGCCGGAGCGGCCGTGTAGTAGCTCACGCGAACGCCGTCGGCATTGAGCTCGCGCCGTGAGCCCGATACGGCATGCGGGAGGTCACCGCGCCGGAACTGAGCGAGTGCGCGTCCTGCCGCCGGGTAGGCGCAACGCGCGGTAGCGCGCGCTACAGCCTGGGTCATGCGCGCCGGTCCGCCGGATCACCCACCGAGCCGGCGCCTTCCCGTGCCGCGCCCCAGCCGATCTCGCGGGTTTCCTGGCGCGACGGGGCTGCGCTCGAGGCGGTGTCATCGGGCTCGCGGCCGACGGGCCCCTCGCTCGTGGAGTCGCTGGCGTCGGGGCCCAGACTCCATTGCCAGAGGAGGTTGGCCGGCAGTGGCAGGACCATGAACCAATGCTCGAGCACCGCAAGCGCGAGCAGGGCCGCGACGAGCATCCACCCAATCGACTCGAACGCCGACGCCGACGGCGCTAGCGCCGCCTGGCCGACGAGCACGGTGGCGACCGTGCCGGCGGTCACCGACAGGGGGAAGAGCAGATTGATCGGTTTGCGCGTGAGGAAGCTCTTGAGGTAGTCGAGGTGCCGCGGCAGGAACTCCTCGTTGAGATTGCGCACCCCCAGGAAGACGTTGAGCTTGGCGCTCACGTGCATGGCCCATAGGGCCACGAACGTCCACAGGCCGATCTTGTTGGGGGCGCCGTAGGTCAGCCCCGCGAGCAATGCCACCGTCGCGATGATGGCCAGCTCGTGATAGAGGCTCGTCTCGACACCGTGGCCGAAATGGCGCCAGCCGCGGCAGCTCGCCGGGCAGGCGTTCTTCCTCGGCCCTGTAATAAAACCCATATAGTAAGTCAGGGTGTGCCAGCCCCAGACGAGGAGCCCGCAGGTGAAGGCCGCATAGGCGCCGCCCACGGTCGCGACCCCAGCGCTCGCCCAGATCCCGTAAAGCGCGATCAACACGACGCCGGTGCCGGCGAGGAGGCTCCACCGGAACGACGATTCCGCGCGCGCGTTCAGAAAGAAAATGATCCCGGTGCTGAACCACCAGAGGAACAGTGCGTAGGCGACCGCGAGTGCGAGGGAAAACACCGCCGCTCCGGATCCCATCACGGGCGATCACTGGGGTAGTAGGGACTCACCCACTGCCGGTTCCACCTCGGGTCTGCGGGCGTGGCCGGCGGTCGCGCGCCCGGCGACCGGCGGGGCCGCGAAAGACCGAAGCTAGCGCCAGGGGGCGAGCCGGACGTTATCGGGCACTTCATTCGGGATCGTGGGGAGCGTGTAGAGCCGCACGAACGTGGCCGCCGCCACTGCACTCAAACCCATCCGCCGAATCCGGGCACCCAGGCCCTGTTGCCGCTTGAGCTCCGAGGTGCGCTTGGTGATGTGCGACAGACGCGTGAGGCCGGCACGGAACTTCGGGTTGTCGATGTCCAGCTTGAGCGGGAATACCTGCTCGGATATGTCATTGACGATTCGGAAGACGGTGTAGTCATAGTCGGTCGGATCGAGACCCAAGCCGTCGTGGAAAGCCGGGCGCGCGTGGTCGCGCACGTACATCGTCGCGAAAACCGCGAGCAGGAAGAAGCGTACGAGCAGCTTGTTCCAACCGCGCAGCAGATGGGGATTGGCCCGCATCAGCAAGGCGAACGCCTCACCGTGGCGGAACTCGTCGTTGCACCACTGCTCGAACCACTTGAAGATCGGGTGGAAGCGCAGCTCGGGGTTCTGCTCCAGCCGCCGATAGATCGTGATGTAGCGGGCGTAGCCGATCTTCTCCGAGAGGTAGACGGCATAGAAGATGTACTTGGGCTTGAAGTACTTGTACTTCTTGGCCTTGGTGAGAAAGCTCAGGTCGACGCCCAGGCCAAAATCCTTGAGCGTATCGTTGATGAACCCGGCGTGGCGGGACTCGTCCCGGCTCATATAGCCGAACAGCTCGCGGACGTCCGGGTTCTTGATCTGCTTGCGGATCTCAGCGTAGAGCACGCAACCCGAGAATTCCGCCGTGACGGAGCTCACCAGGAAGTCGATGAACTCCTTGCGCAAGGCCGGGTCGAGATCCTGCAGCTCATTGACGAAGCTGTCATCGCGCAGGAAGTGGCCCTTGTTGTGGTCGTTGCGCAGCTCGGCGATCAGGTCGTCCCAGTCCTCACGCACCGGGGAGACGTCAAGCTGGTCCATAGCCTCGAAGTCGGTGGTGTAGAAGTGTGGGCTGAGGACCGTATCCTCCTGCGCCCTTCGCGTCGTCGAGGTGTGCTGAACTTCCTCCGTCGTGGCGCTCATAGCTCTCTCCGAGGCGTAAAGCTGATGTCGTACAGCTCGGTGATCTCGGGGGCGGCGGCCACGCGGGCCCAGACGCGATCGAGCCAGCCACCGCGCTTGACGGTCGCCTCGCGCTCGCAGACCACGCGCTCGCCGAATGGGACATCGGTGGGGGCGTCGTGGACCTGGACCTCGTCGCCGGGCTGCGGGTCGAAGCCGTCGAGCTCGACGTGCGCGCCAAGGAATTCGTTGGTGTGCTCGACCTCGACCGTGCACGGGACGCGAAACGTCTGACGGCCCAGAAGGCGGTCCCAGTTCATTGCGCTCCCCCTCGTGCCGTTAGCAGCCTTTCGAAGGCCTTGGTGTTCGTCGGGCCGTAGGCGCGCAGATCGATTCTGTCGCCCGTGGCCGGGTCGAGGAGCACCAACGCCCCGTCGCTGTGTTGAATCAGGCGGAACGGCTCTTCACGGCCGATCTCGCGCGCCTGTCGCTCGCGCGTGAGGGCCCGCAACACCCCCCGCGTGAATCCGCCCTCGCCTGTCTCGAGCACCGCGATGGGCTCGGCGTCGGTGCCGCGGTCGGCGTCATACACCACGACACTACCATTGCCGCGATCCTCGAACCGGAGTGCGCGGCTGGCGACCGGGT
The DNA here is from genome assembly GCA_964445325.1 of uncultured Ectothiorhodospiraceae bacterium. Lineage (GTDB taxonomy): Bacteria > Pseudomonadota > Gammaproteobacteria > XJ16 > Halofilaceae > Halofilum. The sequence continues at coordinate 6,557 of CAYUKN010000067.1, read as the reverse complement.
CGCCGGTCGCCTCGACCTCTGCGGCCGGCTCGGTGCCGCTCAGCCGGAGGTATGCGACCAGGGCGAGAACGAACCCGAGGAGCAGCGCCGCACCAATGAGGGCACCGCGCGGGAACGGGGATTTAGGCGACTGGTCGTTCATGACCCCCGGAGATTCACGCCACGGCGGCACCGCCCGAGTCGCCCGGGCGCTGGTTGTCGTCGGCCGAGGACGCCTCGCCGGCTGCCTCGGGATGCGACTGACGGCGCAGGCGTTCCTGCAGTGCCTCGCCCAACAGGTCGGCGACATGCTGGGGATGGGCAACGCAGCGCATCGCCGGCTCCGGCCACGACCATTGGAATGGTCGCACGTGCGGCCAGAGCATGACCAGACTGGCGCGTTTCTCACGATCCAGGCGCAACGCGAGATCACCCGTGTCGTCGCGGTATTGTTTGACGCCGGCCGAGACCACGCGCTCGAACGGGATATTGATCGCGCTCGGCAGCGCCAGCCCGGAACGGATGACGATGCGCTCGCTCGTGATGGTGTAGATGGTCATGCGCGCGTAGAGCCAGGCCAGCACGGTCAGCAAGCCGCTGGCGAGGCCAGCGGGCACAAGCAGCCATAGACCGGACGTGAGCGCGCCGACCACCCCTGTGCCCATCGAGAGCTCGCCCGCGACGACGGCCACGATCGCGATCCCGAAATAGATCGCGATCGTGGTCACGTGGAACCCGCGTCGCGCGAGCGACCACCAACGCGGCGATCCCTGCCACAGGATGGCCTCGCCCTCCGGGGGCCGCTCGGGCAGCCCCGGAATCGGCTCGATCTCGTGCTCCCTCACACCAGCGGTTCCTGGCGCGAGGGATAGGCGTAGAGGTGGCCACTGCCGAAGTAGGCAGTCACCTTGTCCTCCTCGCGCCGGGTAATCTGCTCATTCGACTGCGGCCGCGGCACATGGGCGAACTGCTCGGCCGTGATCGATGCCACCCGGATACGCCGCCGGCGTGCGTCGACCCGCGCGAAGCCGATCGGCAGGAGCACACGGTCGCTGGCGCTCTCCGCGCTGCCCTCGCTGGCCGCCGCCGCGGCTTCGCCGAGCTCGACCTCGAAATACAGGATGCGCGGCTCGGCGCGGTCCACCCAGAGCTCGCGGACAGTGCCGGCCACCCGGTTGTCCGTGCCGACCACCGTCATGCCGCGGGCGTCGGGATCCTCCTCCGGGATCCAGAACTCCGTCGCCACGCGCATGGGCACCACCTTGGGCCCGCCCTCGAGCTCGAGATCGGGCACGTCCTCGCGATCCGCGTAGCTCGCCGGACCGATGGCCTGACGCATGGGGTTGCCGGTCGGACGCAGGGGCTCGCCGTGGAACGGCAGCGAGGTCACCCCCTCGATCGGCCGCCGCGGCGCCTCGACCCGCGGCGCCTCGCGCACGCCCTCGCCGTGGGGTAGCTGGAACTGCTTGGGCGGCGGTGGCGGCGGGAACCCGATCACTTGCACGCGCCCCGAGCGCTGGCTCCGATCGGATTCGAGGGGATAACCCTCGCGCTTGTCCTCGCGCCGCAGGTAGAAGATCAAGCCGAAGAAGAAAATCCAGAAGGCATAAAGCACCAACTGGGCGACGTCGATATAGCTGGTGATCGCAGCATCCACGGTTACAACCTCCGAGTTATCGGCGCTCAGCCCGGGAACCGGGCGAGCCCAAAGGACTGATACGACGTTGACCGACCCTTGTGGGTCGCCTGGACGAGCGGCCCGATGGCCGCCAACGTCGCGAACAGAAGCAATATCTCCAGGTGATAGACGAAGCCATAGCCGGTCGAGGGGCCCTGCAGGGCCGGACCCAGCATCCCCTCGGCCGCGAGCCCGTTGATCACGTCGCGAATGGCCCCACCCAGGGCGAGGCCGCCGCCGAAGGCGGTCGCTTGCACCGCGCCCCAGGCGCCCAAGGCCAGGCCACTGTGGCCGCCCTCCGACATGCCCATTGCGGCGATCAGCGTGCTCACGGCGAACAAGCCGCCACCAAAGCCGATCATGACAACACCGCCGCGAAAGACGAAGCCCGAATCAAGGGGGGCGGCGAAGATGACGGCGGAGAAGCCGACGATCCCGATCAGCACGCCCCCGGCGGCGAGCCGATGCGGATCGGAGCCCCGCGCGAGCCGGCGCGCCGCCAGGCCGAAGGCAACAAGCGTGCCCCCGGCGAACCAGGCGGTCAGCCGCGTCGTCGCGGCGACGCTCAAGCCCAGGACCTCACCGCCATAGGGCTCGAGCAGGATGTCCTGCATGCTGAAAGCCGCCGTGCCCAGACCGACGGCGACGAGGAAGCGTTTGATGCCGCGATGCGCGGCGAACGCACGCCAGGCCTCCCGGAAGCCCGGGCGCTCCTCGTCGAAGCGGGTGCGCTCGGGATCGCGCGGCTCCTGCTTCCACAGCGCGACGGCGTTGAGCAGCATCGTCACCACGGCCGCCCCCTGGACGACGCGGATCAGGCGCCCGTGGCTGTACTCGGCCAGCAGCAGGCCAAAGCCGATGGCGCTGACGACCATGCCCAGCAGCAGCATCACGTACAGCAGGGCGACCACGCGCGGGCGGGTGCTCTCGGGCGCGAGATCGGTCGCCAATGCCAGCCCCGTCGTTTGGGTCGTATGCAGGCCCGCGCCGGTCAGCAGGAACGCCACTGCCGCGCCCGCCATACCGATCCAGGCGGGGCCGTGGCCCTCGCCCGAGAGCACCAGCAGCGCGAACGGCATGATGGCGAGGCCGCCGAACTGCAGAAGGCTGCCGAACCAGATGAACGGGACCCGGCGCCAGCCCAGCACCGATTGGTAAATATCCGAGCGAAAGCCGATGAGCGCACGGAAGGGCGCGAAGGCCAGCGGTAACGCCACCATGGCGGCCACCAGCCAGGCCGGCACGCCCAGCTCCAGGATCATTACCCGGTTGAGCGTGCCCGTGACCAGCACGACCGCCATGCCCACCGACAGCTGGAACAAGCCCAGGCGCAGGAGCCGACCGAGCGGCAGGTCGTTGGTGCCGGCATCGGCGAACGGCAGCATGCGCGGCCCGATCTGGCTCCAGACCTCGGCCATGCTGGTGGGGCGGCGTGTCAATGCGTCAGCTCCAGCGCCTGCGAGATGTAGAAGCCGCGGGCGACCCGCCGCGTTCGGCCGACACGCCAGTCGCCCAGGCCGGGCGCGTCAGCGATTGCGCGTTGCAGTCGGCGCTCGCCGACTGGCTGGATCATCGGGGAGCGGTCGCCGCGCGGGAAGAAGCGGCCCATGGCGTGCATGGTGGCCAGCAGCGGGGTGCGTGGCGCGAAGGTGAATAACACCGAGCGCTCGGCGGAGCCCGCTAGCATCGGCAACACATCGAGGATGTCGCTCAGGCGGTAGTGGATCAGCGAGTCCATGCAGACGACGTGATCGAAGCGCTCATCGGCTTGATCGAGCATGTCGCCCACGCGGAAGGTGATCGTGCCGGCCCCCTCGCCGGGATCCGTGCGCTGGCGCGCCAGATCGATCAATTGCGGCGAGAGGTCCACAGCGGTGACCGTGGCACCGCGCCGTGCGGCCTCCTGGGCGAACATGCCCGTGCCGCAACCGGCGTCCAACACCCGCTGGCCCGCGAGGTCGGCGGGAAGCCAGCCGAGCAAGGTCTCGAGCATTTCGTCGCGCCCGGCGCGCACGGTCGCGCGCACCCGGCTGACGGGTGCGTCCGAGGTCAAGCGCGACCAGGCCTCGACCGCGGTGCGGTCGAAGTACGCCTCGAGCTGGCCGCGCTTGTCCTCGTAGGACGCGCCGGGCATCAGTCGAAACCGAGTAGCTCGAATACGTCGCGGTCCTTCATGGGCGCCGGCGACGTGGGCTCGACACCGTCCCAAAGCGACTGCGCCAGGCGCATATACTCGTCCTGGACCTGCTGCAGCCCCGGCGTGTCCTCCATCTCGAACAGCGTCGACTTCTTGAGTCGGCTCTTGCGGATGACGTCGAGATCGGGCATGTGGGCGATCGTATCCAGGCCCACGAGGTTGTTGTAGCGATCGATCTCGTCGGTCGCGGCGCTGCGGTTGGCGACCACACCGCCGAGGCGCACCTTGTAGTTCTTCGCCTTGGCCTGGATCGCGCCGACGATGCGGTTCATCGCGAAGATCGAGTCGAAATCGTTGGCCGAGACGCACAGGCAGCGGTCGGCGTGCTGCAGCGGCGCGGCGAAGCCGCCGCAGACGACGTCGCCGAGCACGTCGAAGATCACGACATCGGCGTCCTCGAGCAGGTGGTGCTGCTTGAGCATCTTGACTGTCTGGCCGACCACGTAGCCACCGCACCCGGTCCCGGCGGGCGGGCCGCCGGCCTCGAGGCAGAGCACGCCGTTGTGGCCCTCGTAGACGAAGTCGTCGACCTCGAGCTCCTCGGTGTGGAAGTTTACCGATTCCATGACATCGATCACGGTCGGCACCAGGGTTTTGGTCAGCGTGAAGGTCGAGTCGTGCTTGGGATCGCAGCCGATCTGCAGGACCTTCTTGCCCATCTTGGTGAATGCGACCGACAGGTTGCTCGAGACGGTGCTCTTGCCGATGCCGCCCTTGCCGTAGACGGCGAATACCTTGGCCTTTTCGATCGAATCACTCGGGTCCATGTGATGCTGGACGCTGCCGTCTCCATCACCCGGCTTGTTGTCCGAGGACGAGACCGGCTGGATCGGGATCGTGGTCGTCATGCTGTTGCCTCCGCGTGGATTCCTTCGAGCTGGTCTTCGAGCTCGGCCCCCGCGCGCTGGAGCGCGTCGAGCGTCTCCTCGTCGGGGGCCCAGTAGTTGCGCTCATGGGCCTCGAGCAGGCGATTGGCCATGCGTGCCGAGGCGGCCGGATTGAGCTGGCCGAGGCGCTCACGCATGGCGTCGTCGAGCACGAAGGTTTGGCTGATGCGCTCGTAGACCCAGGGCGCGACCTGGCCCGTAGTGGCCGACCAGCCCAGGGTGTTCGTCAGATGCTCCTCGATCTGGCGCACGCCCTCGTAGCCGTGCTCGAGCATGCCCTCGTGCCACTTGGGGTTGAGCATGCGGGTGCGCGTCTCCAGGGCCACTTGCTCGCCCAGCGTGCGCACCTTGCCCTCGCCGCGCGTCTGGTCGCCGATGTAGACAGGAACCGAGTCACCGCCGGCGCGGCGGGCGGCGCGGCTAATGCCGCCCAGGGTGTCGAAGTAGTGGTTGATCGTGGTCACACCGAGCTCGACCGAGTCGAGGTTTTGATAGGTGAGCTGGACACCGCTCAATACCTGCTGCAACAGCTCCGACTGCTTCTCGACACGGCCGTCGCGGCCGTAGGCGAAGCATTTGCGCTGGGTATAGGTCTCGGCGAGCTCGTCCTCGTCCTCCCAGTTGCCGCTGTCGAGCAGGTAATTGACGTTGGAGCCGTAGGTCCCATCGGCGTTGCTGAACACGCGCAGCGCGGCGGTCTCGAGGTCGCAGCCCTGCTCGGCCTGATAGGCGAGGGCGTTGCGACGGATGAAGTTGTCCTCGGTGGGCTCGTCCGCGGCGGCGGCGAGATAGGCGGCCTCGGCGAGCATGCGCGTCTGCAGCGGCAGCAGGTCGCGGAAGATGCCGGACAGCGTCATCACGACATCGACGCGCGGGCGCCCCAGCTCCTCCAGCGACATCAGCTCGGCGCCGCAGATGCGCCCGTAGCCGTCGAAGCGCGGCCGCGCACCCATCAGCGCCAGCGCCTGGCCGACGGGGTTGCCCTCGCTCTTGAGGTTGTCGGTGCCCCACAGCACCAGCGCGATCGACTCGGGCAGCCCATGGCCGTCGTTGGCGTGGCGATCGAGGATCTTCGACGCCTGGCGTTGGCCCTCGGCGAGCGCCGCTTGGCTCGGGATCCGGAACGGATCGAAGCCGTGCATGTTCCGCCCCGTGGGCAGCACGTCCGGGTTCTGGAGCATGTCACCGCCGGGCGCGGGCCGGATGAAGCGCCCCTCCAGCGCCCGGATCAGGGCCGGCAGCTCGTGGTCCTCGGCGAGATAGCCCGCGGTGGGGCTGAGCTCGCGCATCTGCTCGAGGGGCTCGCCCTCGCGGGCGATGCCGGCGTCGTCCAGGGCCTGCTCGGGGGTCGAGCCCGCCACCAGCGCGTCCAGGGCCGTCTGGTCCGGCCGGGTGCCCGTGCTCGCCTCCCCCATGTTGCCCAGCTGCTCGGCGCGCGCCTCGGCGCTGTCGACCTCGCCGACGACGTGCAGGCCCTCCGGGATGAGGGTGTGCTCGAGCTCGTGGATGGTGTCGACGAGCGCCGTGATGTGCTCGTGGGCCGCATCGCCCCAGGCGGGCTCGGCCTCGGCCAGATCGATTTCGCCCGCCTGGGCCTGGATGAGCTCGGCCAGTCGCGGGCGCTCGTCGGAGTCGGGCTCGAGGCGGCGCCAGCGGTCGAGCGAGCTCTTGAGATCGATCAGGCCCCGATAGAGCCCCGCGCGCGCGAGCGACGGGGTCTGGTAGCTCACCAGCGTCGCCCCGGAGCGCCGCTTGGCGATCGTGCCCTCGGAGGGGTTGTTGCCCGCGTAGAGATACATGTTGGGCACGCTGCCGA
>CAYUKN010000066.1:0-12809 GCA_964445325.1 uncultured Ectothiorhodospiraceae bacterium | reverse complement strand
GCCGTAGGCCGGTTTTTGCGACCCGACACGCCAATCGCGGGATGCGGCGACACCGCGACCAACGAAGCACGCCGGCTGCTATAGCCCCACGCAACAACCGGCGCCGCGGCCTCAACGATCCGCGGCGGCGATCCCCGTGCATTGTAATGTTGGTACCTTCCATTTTTGTAAACACCCTCTAAGCAACTAACCGATCGATCGTCGGGCCCGAGGGATGGTCCTTTTTGTGGCGCTCACCCAACGCCCGCCGACTGCGTGCCGGCTATTGCTTGGGGGAAGTGGATGCTGGAGCGCTTGGCTTGCCGAGTAGCCGGTGGACATCGAGCACGGGCCATCGCGAGCAAGAGCCTGCCTACGGTTGTGGATGTCCGAGTGGCCGGCTTACGGCGGCGCCGGGGGTTTTCATTGAGCGTAGGGCAGATCGAGTGGCAGCCGACCCAAGGCCACGGATGGACCGCAAGTAGGCCGGTTTTTGCCCCAGGGCCCCCGTTTCGGCCGCGATCGATACAACCCGCCGGACACCCCGGTGTCTCGATTGGCAAAGGCAACAACCGGCGCACATGCCACCAGCTCCCGCGGCGTTGCTCCCATCCCCACGCCGGTGAATGGCCAGCGGACGCCACTTTCAATCGTCGTCGCGCCACTCCTGCATCTTGGAATAGTCGATGTGCTTTTCCACCTCGCGGCTCTTGCGGAACAAGCGCGCCATGTAGCACGCCAGCAAGATCAGTCCGAGAACGAGGACGGCGATGACGATCAGTATGGCTCGGCTCACGGGTGGCTGCCCTCATGGAAGCGGGGTGGTATTTCCCTCATGGCGCCAGCGTAACCCATCCGCGCCTGCCATACCCGGGGTGCGGGGTGGCGCGCCCCGCGGGCACTCGCTATGGTTGGCACATCAACAAACGACACCAAGGAGCCGCCGCGGATGACGACCTCGAAACGCCAGCGCGGCGCCGGCGCATTCGGCGCGCTGATCAAGCAGCTGCGTGCCAGCCCCGGCGACCGTGACGTAGATGCCCTCGAAGCGCTCGCGCGCCTCCTGTTCAATCGTGGCATTCCGGAAGAGTTCTCCCGCCAGACGGCCGAGACCCTGGTCCTGATGGTGTGCTGGGTCTACGACTTCTACCTCGAGCGCACGCCCGGCGAGTCCAAGGTGCGCGTGTTCGAGCCCGAGGTCGAGCGTGAGGGATGGGAGTTGCCGTACGCGATGGTGGCGGTGGCAACGGACGACAAGCCGTTCCTGGTCGACTCCACGGCGATGGCGCTCACCGACAACGGCATGACCGTGCATGTCGTGATGCACCCGCAGATGCTGGCGCACCGCGACAAGCGTGGACGCCTCAAGCAAGTGGTCTCATCCGACCACCGCGACGCCGCTGAGGCCCGGTCCGAGTCGTTGATGCTCTACTGGATCGAGCGCCCGGTCACCGATGCCCAAGCCGATACCCTGACGCAGGCCATCCACACCGCGCTCACCGACGTCGATGCCGCGGTCGCTGACTATCCCGCGATGAAGGCCAAGGTCGACGAGCTCATCGACGAGTTCGACACGTCGTCGGGGCCCGTGCCCAAGCAGGCGCGCGCCGAGGCACGCGCGTTCCTCGAGTGGGTGCGTGACGACCACTTCACCTTCCTGGGCTATCGCGAATACAGCGCCGCCGAGCTCAACGGCGAGCGCGTCCTCAAGCTCGTGCGCGACACGGGCCTCGGCATCCTGCGCGCCTCGCGCAAACAGGGGCGCTCCCGCGGTATCCCGGATCTCGAGGAGCGGCTACGCGACTTCGGACACAAACCCATTCCCTTGATCTTCACCAAGACCGATGCGCGCTCGACCGTCCATCGCCGCGGGCACATGGACTACATCGGGGTACTGCGCTACGACGACGACGGCCACGTTGTCGGCGAGTTCCGCTTCGTCGGCCTCTACACCTCGGGCACTTATTACCGCTCCGTCTGGGAGATCCCGTTCGTGCGCGGCAAGGCGGATCGTGTGCTCGAGCGCTCCGGGCTCGACCCCGAGAGCCACGACGGCAAGGCCCTGATCCACATCCTGGAGAGCCTGCCGCGCGACGAGCTTTTCCAGAGTACCGTCCATGAGCTCCACGACACCGCCATGGGGGTGCTCGAGCTCGAGGAGCGCAACCGCACGCGTGTGTTCATCCGGCGTGACCACGTCGCGCAATTCTTCTCGTGCCTGGTGTTCGTGCCCCGCGAGCGCTTCAATACCAGCGTGCGCGTGCGTGTGCAGCAGATCCTGCGCGAGGCGCTGGGCGGGGTGCGCGAGGATTTCGCGCTGCAATTCGGCGAGTCGGGCATGGTGCGTGTCCACATCATCGTGCGCCCGCAAGGCGAGTGCACCACCAACTACGATCTCGCCGAGATCGAGCAGCAAATCACCGCGGCCGTTCGCTCGTGGGAGGATGATCTGCGTGAGGCGTTGATCGACCGCTACGGCGAGCGCGAGGGCCTGGCGATCGCCAAGCGTTACGAGGGCACCGTGCCGACCTCCTACAAGGAAGAGGTGCCCGCCCGGTACGCGGTGTACGACATCGAGACCATCGAGGGCCTGGCGGGCCCCGATGATCTGGGGATGCGGCTGTATCGTCCCGAGGATGGCGACCAGAACATCCTGCGCTTCAAGGTGTTCAAGCACGACCACACCATCCCGCTGTCCGACGCGATGCCCATGCTCGAGCGCATGGGGCTGCGCACGCTCACCGAGTGGGGGCCCTACGAGATCCGCCTCCACGACGGCGAGCGCATCTGGATGCAGGATCTCGATCTCGCGCCCACGTTCGATCACGAGTTCTCGCCCGACGAGGTCAGCGAGATCTTCCAGGATGCCTTCGCCAAGATCTGGCGCGGCCATGCCGAGAGCGATGGCTTCAACCGGCTGATCCTGGCCGCGCGCATCACATGGCGCCAGGCGGCGCTGTTACGCGCCTACTGCAAGTACCTGCTGCAAACGGGCGTGCCCTTCTCCCAGGCCTACATGGAGGACACGCTCAGCCGTCACCCACTGGTCGCGCGCCTCGTCGTCGAGACGTTCGAGGGGCGCCTTGATCCGGTGCGCGAGGGCCAGAACAAGAAGACCCGCAAACAGGCCGGCGAACACCTGCGCAAGACGCTGACGGCCCTGGCCGGCGGCGAGGACAGCCTGCCCGCGCCGGCCCAGGAAGCGCTCGACGCCGTCATCGACGCCCGTGACAAGGATCGCGCGAGCCACCAGGCCGCGTGCGCCGAGGCCCTGGACGCCTTGCTCGACGAGGTCTCGAGCCTCGACGAGGACCGGATCCTGCGCGCCTTCGGCGAGTGCGTGCAGGCGACGCTGCGTACCAACTTCTACCGGCCACAGGCCGAGGGCAAGCCGAGCGACTACTTCTCGTTCAAGTTCGACCCGGCGAAAGTCCCCGATCTGCCGCGCCCGCGCCCGTTCCGCGAGATCTTCGTGTATTCGCCGCGCGTCGAGGGTGTGCACCTACGTGGCGGCATGGTCGCGCGCGGCGGGCTGCGCTGGTCTGATCGGCGCGAGGACTTCCGCACCGAGGTCCTGGGTCTGATGAAGGCCCAGAGCGTCAAGAACACCATGATCGTGCCCGTGGGCGCCAAAGGCGGCTTCTATCCGAAGCAGCTGCCCGCGGGGGATCGCGGCGCCATCCAGCAGGAGGGCATCGAGTGCTACCGCATCTTCATCCGCGGGCTGCTCGACATCACCGATAACCTCGTCCAGGGCGAGGTGGCGCACCCGAGTGACGTCGTCCGCCACGACGACCGCGATCCCTACCTGGTCGTCGCCGCCGACAAGGGCACGGCGACGTTCTCCGACTACGCCAACGAGCTGTCCAGGGAGTACGGCTTCTGGCTGGGCGACGCGTTCGCCTCGGGGGGCTCCAACGGCTATGACCACAAGGGCATGGGCATCACCGCCAAGGGGGCATGGGAGTCGGTCAAGCGCCACTTCCGCGAGCTCGGCATCGACTGCCAAAAGGAAGAGCACACCGCCATCGGTGTCGGCGACATGGCCGGCGACGTCTTCGGCAACGGCATGCTGCTGTCCAAGCACACGCGCTTGATCGCCGCTTTCAACCACCTCCACATCTTCATCGATCCCGACCCGGACACGGCCACTGCCTACAAGGAGCGCCAGCGCCTGTTCAAAAAGGTCGGTGGTTGGGGGCAATACGACACCAGCAAGATCTCCACCGGCGGTGGCGTCTGGGAGCGCAGCGCCAAGAGCATCAAGCTGCCCAAGGAGGCGCGCCGGGCCCTCGGCATCGAGGCCGAGGAGCTCGCGCCCTACGAGGTGATCCGGGCGATCCTGCGCGCCAACGTGGACCTGTTCTGGCTCGGCGGCATCGGCACCTATTTCAAGGCCAGCGACGAGCCCGACGAGGCGGTCGGCGACAGAGGCAATCGCCTCGTGCGCATCAATGCCAACGAGCTCGGCTGCCGCGTCGTCGGCGAGGGCGCCAACCTCGGCTGCACCCGCGCCGGGCGCGTCGAGTTCGCCCTCAACGGTGGCTACATCAACAGCGACTTCATCGACAACTCGGGCGGTGTCGATTGCTCCGACCACGAGGTCAACATCAAGATCCTGTTGAACGCCGCAGTGGACGCGGGCGATCTGACCGAGAAGGGGCGCAGCGACCAGCTCAGCGCCATGACCGACGAGGTCGGCGCGCTCGTGCTGCGCAACAACTACCTGCAGACGCAGGCGATCTCCATGATGTCCGCGTTCCGGGTCAGTCGTCACGGGACCATGGCGCACTTCATCTCGTGGCTCGAGCACCGGGGCGTCCTGGAGCGCAAGCTGGAGGAGCTGCCCGATCAGGAGACGCTCGACGAGCGCCGCGCCAAAGAGATCGGGCTGACGCGCCCGGAGCTGGCGGTGCTGTTGTCCTACGCCAAGATCAAGCTCTATCCGGAGCTCCTCGAGTCCAGCGTCCCCGAAGACCCCTATCTGGCGCAGGAGCTGACGCACTACTTCCCGACGCCATTGCGCGAGAAATACCACCAGTACATGAACCAGCACCGCGTCTGGCGCGAGATCATCGCCACCCAGGTCACCAATGACGTGATCAACCGGATGGGCGCGACCTTCGTCATGCGCATGGAGGAGGACACCAGCGCCACCCCACCCGAGGTCGCGCGTGCCTACACCATCGCGCGCGAAGTCTTCGACGCGCCCAGCCTGTGGCAACAGATCGAGCAGCTCGACAACAAGGTCGCCGCCGAGGTGCAGTACGACCTGTTGCTGCGGCTTTGGGAGCTCTTGCGCCATGCCACGCGCTGGGTGCTCAATCGCCCGGGCCACTCGCTCGATATCGCCGAGCAGGTCGAGCGTTTCCGCCCCGGCGTGCAGGCACTCATCACGCACCTCGAGCAGTCCAAGGTGGATACCTGGCGCGGCGACATGGACGCGACCATCGCCGACCTGGTCGCCCGCGGCGCGCCCAAGCGCTTGGCCCAGCATGTCGCCGTCATCGACGCCCTGTATCCCGCGCTCGACATCGTCGACGTGGCGAACGAGGAGGGCCGCAAGGTCGAGAAAGTGGGCTGGGTCTACGCGCGCCTGGGCCAGCATTTCGGGCTCAAGTGGCTGCGCGGGCAGATCGAGCGCCTGCCGGTCGATGGCCTGTGGCACGCCAATGCGCGCGGCTCGCTGCGCGACCAGCTCTACGAGCAGCATCGGGCGCTGACGGTGCGCGTGATGCGCTCCTATCCCAAGCACGATCCCGACAGTGCACTCGATGCCTGGCTCGCCGAGCACGCGGTCGACACCCAGCGCGTCCACGCCATGATGGCGGACATGCAGCGCCTGGCGCGCCTGGACTATGCCACCGCCATCGTCGCCCTGCGGGCGCTCGAGCAGATGAACGTCGAGACCAGCGCGGAGGCGGCTGCGGGCGGGTGAGCACGGCGTGCGACGCGCGACGGCGTGACCTGCGTCACAACACGGTGACCACACTGTTGGCAGGCCCGCTCCCTGGAGCGTACCTTACGCGTTATATCGCAGCGGCGGGGTGCTCGGATGCGCTACCCGCGAACGACAAGGGACGCGGCCGGCCCCGCGGCGCTCGCGGGGCGGGCTGCAAAACCCGCGCGAGCGCCTCATAGCGACCGCGGCTACGGCATGGCACCGACAGTGCGGCGCCGTCGACGCGCGCCGCATGCCATCGAGCCCCGCTCCACCCGATCCGCTTTCTGCCCCCTGTGCGCAGTGCGCCCCGCCCGTACCCGGCCGGGGTGCCCGTGCCGCAGTCCAACCACCCTAGGGAAGACCCCGTGATGCGCATCCATTCCCTCGCGCTCGCCCTGGTATTGCTGCCGGCGACCGTTGTCGCGGCCGAGCCCATCGACCGCCTCCGCGAGCTGGTCGCGGAAGGCCGGATGGAGGCCGCCTACGATCTGGCAAGCGAACACGTCGACGAACGAGCCGGCCAGCCTCGCTTCGACTTGTACTACGGCATCGCAGCGGTCGAAATCGGCAACCTGGAGGAGGGTGTATTCGCACTCGAGCGGGTCCTGATCGCCCGGCCCGGCCTCGATCGGGCACGGCTCGAGTACGCCCGCGCCCTGTATCTGCAAGGCAACGATCTGCGAGCACGGCGCCAGTTCGAGATCGTGCGCTCGCATGACCCCCCGCCGGCCGTCGTCGACCGGCTCGAGCGCTATCTCGCCGCCATCAATCGCCGTGCCGATCAGTATGAGACGCGCGTGACCGGCGACGTCGGTCTGCGCCTCGGCTACGACGGCAACGTCAATCGAGCGACCGACGCGGATGCCGTCGATACCGCATTCGGCACGCTCGCACTCGGCGGCAACTCGAGCGAGGTGGACGCGGCCTTCGCGGGCGTCGACGGCGACGTCGAGGTAAGCCACCCGCTCGCGCCCGGGCTCAATCTCCTGGCGGGGGTCAGCGCCGACGCCGAGGGCAACAATGAGGAGTCGGATTTCAATACGACTCGGGCAGGCGCTCGCGTCGGGCTGCGCTGGATCACCGGCCCCCACCGGGTGTCGAGTTTCGTGCGGGGGCAACAGCTCCGCGTCGGCGGCGATGCCTATCAACGTGCCAGCAGCATCGATGCACGCTACCGCTTCCGCATCGATGACCAGCTCGGCGCGCATGCCACCGCCAGCTGGACACGCTTGCGCTATGACGAGCTCGAGGTACTGGACTCCAGCCTGCGACTGCTCGGCGGCGGCTTGAGCAAGAGCTGGTCCGGGTCGTGGAGTCCGAGCGCGCGGTTCACCGCCCTGGTGGGTGACGAGAGCGCGGAGGAGGACTCGCAGCGCGCGCAAGCGCTGGCCCAGCGTGACATCTGGGAGGTGCGCGCGCGCGCCTCCGTGACCCCGGCGCCGCAATGGTCACTGCGCGGGTCGCTGCGCGTGCGCGACAGCGAATACGACGAGAACACGTTCCCCTTCCTGCGCGAGCGGGAGGAGGAATACTACAACGTCGATGTGGCGCTCGATTGGCGCCCGAGCGTGAATTGGCGCCTTGGTCCGTACATAACGTACACCGATAACGACGCCAACATCGGCATCTACGACTATGACCGTACCGTCGTCGGCTTCGAGACCCGGTACACGTTCTATTGAGGGATATGCCATGAGCCAGCCCAAGCCAATGCAACCGGCCCGATTGGCACTCGCGGTCAGCGCGGCTCTGTCGCTGTCGGCTACGCAGACGCTCGCCGCCGAGCGGGCAGGCGAAGTCTTGAGCAGCGCCGGGCCCGTGATCGCGCGCAGTGGCGACGGCAGCGCGCGCTCGTTGTCGCGCGGCCAGGCCGTTTATCCAGGCGACGTCATCAAGACGAACCGCGGCCGGGCCCAGATCCGCTTCGCCGACGGCGCGCTGGTGTCGCTCGACCCGCGCACGCGCTTCGCCGTCGAGCAGTACAGCGGCAGCGACGACGCCGGCGGCGGTGGCGATAACGGAGGCGGCAGCGCGGTCATGCGCCTGTTCCGCGGCGCCATGCGCACCATCACGGGCGCCATCGGGGACGACCCCGAGGAGGAATACCGCATGGAGACCCCGGTCGCGACGGTGGGGATCCGCGGGACGCAGTATGCGCTGCACTACTGCGACAGCGATAGCTGCGGCAGCGACGTCGACGAGGGCCTGTACGGTCACGTCACCGGTGACGCGATCACGGTCGAGAACGAGGCCGGCCGCGCGCGATTCAGCAGCGGCCGCTACTTCAAGGTGGCCGATAACAATACGGCGCCGCAGGCCCTCGTCGCGCCGCCGGGCGATCTGTTCCGCGGCGATAGCGAGCCGAGCGGGAGCGGCGACGCCGATCGTGATGAGGGCGACGACCTACCGGGGACCGATGACGACGCCGTGCCGCGGGCAGGCGCGGGCGGTGAGGCCGACGACGCGACCCCATCGGCCACGTTCTCGCAGGCCGATAGCACGGGCGTGGCGGCTTCGGCGCCCCTGCTGACGGATACGGCCGTCGCCGCCGGTGTTGTGGGTGAAACGAGTCTGGGTGACACCTTCAGTAAGGGCGGCGTCTGCATCAGCGATGCTCAGTGTTCGGCCGAAGTGGGAGCGAACGGCACGCTCCAGCAGGTCGCCAGTATCGGGACCTTGAACTCCGCCGACGCCGGTTCCGGTGTGACGTTGGCCGAATCGGGTACGGTCGGCTCTCTGGATGCCACCTGGGGGCGCTGGAACGGCGACATCACGGTCAACGATGGCGCGGATACGATCACGGGGAATTTCCCGTGGGCGTTCAGCACCAACCCGACGACGGAGGCCCAATTCTCGTCGCAGAGTGGGTCGCTCACTTACGGTCAGGTTTCGGGGCCGTCTCCTGGTGCCGACGATGGGACCGATTGGACAGTAGTCAGCCTCTCTATTGGTGTAGATTTCAATACCCCAAAGGTAACGGATGCCGACCTCGCCCTGTCGTCACCGACGTCATCGATCACACTCAACACAATCGATACGGCTTCAATTGACGGTGATCCGGTTGGCCTGAACGTTGAACTCTCAAAATCCGGCGACGATGGTTCCCTCAGCGGCTTGTTCGTGGGCGACGATGCCGACGGCATCATCCTGGAATTCGAGGCGACGGACGGCTCCACCCAGATCAGGGGCGTCAAGATACTCGAGCCATCGAGCTGAGCCGTTGGTTCCGCCTCGGTCCGTGCCGGGGAAAGCGCGATCGGTCGAGCGCCTGCCAGCAGGGATAACGCGTGGTTCGATCACTGAGGACGCTCGGTCCGCGCGTGCAAGTGCTCGTCCCAGCGGCGCGCGTTGCGGTTACCAATGGGGGCACGAGGTGATTCGCTGAAACGGCGTGCAGTGCCCGCTCGACCTCTTCCAACAATCCCATAGTGCTTCCCTCGACGCGACACGTTGATGCTCACGGGATTGCGGTGAGGTCTAACCGGGCGCGGAGGGCGTCGGGGTTGCTCGCTGATGGCCCCAACGCTCAGTGTATATGGCGCGGCGGCTGCGCTCATCTTGCGGGATGTGTCCTGCCTGACCGCTTCGGTTGTGCCTTGGGCCGGCCCACTCATGCCATCGTATGACCCGGTGCTCACCCGAGGCCGTCATGCGGATCCTGTTCCTCTGGACGAAGACGCTGCTCGACAGCCGTAGTGGCGCAGCGGCAACCGTCAAAGCCACCATGGAGGCGCTCGCCGAAGCGGGGCACGAATGCCACGCCGTGACGATGACGCTATTCGACGGCGAGGAGGCATTCCCGCTCGAGCGCGTCATCGATCGCCGTTATCTCATCGAGGCCAACCGCGAGTGTTTCCTGCAGGGGGACAGCCGGGGCATCTCCCACTGGCTCTTTTACACCAGCAGCACCGTAGCGAGCGGCGTCGGCCGCCGCGAGGTCGAGGCATTCCTCGGCGCCGCCAAGGGGCTCGCCGCGAGGATCGAGCCGGATCTGGTGCTCACGATGGGCAGCAGTCCGCCGGCGCAGTACCTGCATTCGGTGGCGCATCAGCTCGGCGCTTCGCGCCTGTTCTACCTCGCCAATGCCGGCTACGATCGCGCGCAACTCTTCGCAGGCTTCGATGCGGTTTATTGCCCGACACGGGCCCTTGCGCGCTATTACGCGGACCGGCTCGGCTTGAACGCGGCGGTCGTCCCCACGGTTTTCTCGCGCACCAGCTTCGTTGCGCCGAAGGCGTCCCGGAGCCGTCACCGGAGCTTCGTGACGATGGTCGATCCGTCCCCCGAAAAAGGGGCGACGTTGCTCCGGAGCCTCGCCGCGCTGGCCGCGCGCGAGCGACCGGATCTGCGTTTCCTCGTCATCGAGGGGCGCGGCACGCGCGAGCAATGGCGCCGGGCCGGCCTTGCCCCCGAGGCCCTGACCAACGTCCACTGGCTGCGCAACCGGCGCGACATGCGCCCCGTCTATCGGCGCACGAGCGTCCTCCTCTACCCGTCGTACTGCTTCGAGGCCGGGCCGCGCGTGCCCGTGGAGGCGCAGCTCTCGGGTATTCCCGTGCTCGCGAGCACCCGCGGTGGCATTCCGGAGCAGACCAGCGGCGGTGCCTACTTGTTCGATCTGCCGAGCCGCTGCATCGAGGACTATAACGCCATCCCGACCGACGCCGAGGTCCGGCCCTGGCTCGACCGGTTGGCCGCGCTGCGCGATGATCCGGCGGCCTATGCCGAGGCCGCGAATGCGGCCGTACGAGCGGCCGAACGTTTCCATCCGGACGAGCGGGCCCCGAAGCTCGCCGACGAGATCGCCCGACTCGCCCGGCTGGCGTAAACGGGGCCAGGTGCTGCCCGCTTGCCGCCAAGGCAGTGGCGACGACTAGGTCGATTCGGCGACCTTGGCCAACAAGACTTCCTTGCTGTTTCAGTGAATCGATCGATGGCGAGCTGGCCACCTCGCCAATCGCCAACAGCGACTCGATCTGAAAGCCGCGCGGGGACCAGCCCCCTCAGCCGGCACCTTCAACATCGACAACGGCTCCAATATCGGGCTCGTGGACGGCCCCTTCACCATCGCCGTCACCGGCAACTCGAACGAGGCCGCTACCCTGGCCAATCTCAGCGGCTCCATAAGCCGCTGTGCAACGCAAGGGGGCCAGCCCGTATGACGGCGATCCCTGGAGCGTGGACGCACTCGCGCTCGCGTTCGAGCTCGACGCTGCCTCGGTCGGCATTGCCGAGCTCGCCGCCGATGGCGTCAGTGACCGCAATGGCGTCGAGCGCCCGACTGGCAGGTAACGCTTGCGCCAGCAGTGGCCCGGTGGGACAGTCCAATGGGGTGAGGGCCGTGCTCAGGGCAATATGGCACGTCCCTTGCTAAGGAACTTGCCCAGGTGCGCTCCCCCGAGCCACCGATGACCAAGGAGGACCGGCCATGCACCATGTGCGCTCGCTGGCCGCCGTTGCTGCGGCCACGTCGATGCTGACGGCGGGGGCTGCCGCCGCCGAGACCTTCCACGATTTCGATCCGGCCTCGCTCGCCCAGGGCGGCGCGGGCGTGGCGATCGCCGATCCGGCCCGCTCGACGCTGTCGAATCCGGCCGCGCTGTCGGCCATGCCCGAGTCGTCGAACTTCAATCTCCAGTCCTCGGTGGTCGTCCGGGCCTTCGATCAGGACGAGCTCGTCGAGGCGATCGACGATTTCCAGGACGCCGAGTACGTCGATCGCACCGAAACGAGCATCAACGACGCCGAGTCGACGCTACAGGATTTCGCCGACGGCAACGCTAGCCAACAGGAGGCGGCCGACGCCGTACGGGATGTCTCGTCGGAGACGAGCGATCTCAACGGCGGCCTGCAGAGCGTGACGGGCAAGCCCGTGGAGGCGGAGTTCGCGGGCGCGCTCGCGGCCAGCGTGCCCGGGCGCACGCTGGGCTTCGGGGTGTCCTACAGCGCCTGGGGCACGGTCGGTGCCACCAGTACCTACGACGACGCCTTCCTCAGCGACGTCGCCGACGACCTCGACACCTGTGCCGACGACATCGAAGACGGCAAAAAGAGCAATTGCAATAGCTCACAATTCATCGAGGATAGCGACGGCGATACCACGCCCGACACGATCAAGCTTGACCCGGAAAACGACCTCGACTCGCGGGTGTTCGGCCGCGGCATCGCCGTCGACGAGGTCGGCATCACCGTCTCGCACGCCTTCGAGCTGGGCGGCTCCAGCCTAGCCATCGGCGTGACCCCGAAGTCGCAAAACATCGAGGTCTTCGACTACGTCGCCACCGTCGACGACGCCGACGGCGACGACTTCGAGGCCAGCCGCAACACCGAGAGCTACAGCGACGTCAACCTCGACGCGGGTGCGCGGCTGGGGCTGGGCTCGCTCAGCTTCGGCTTGACCGTGCGCAACGTGGTCTCGCGCGAGTACGAGACCACCCTGGACAACACCGTCGAGATCGAGCCCGCCGCGCGCGCGGGTGTGGCCTACGACTGGGGCTGGTTCTCGCTCGCCGGCGATGTCGACATTACCAAGAACAGCTCGGTCGCCTTCGCCGACGACAATCGCTTCGCCGCGATCGGCGCCACCGTCGACGCGTGGGGCTGGGCCAAGCTGCGGGGCGGCTATCGCACCAACATCGCCGGCGACGCCCGCGACGTCGCCTCGGTGGGCGTGGGCTTGTCGCCGTTTCGCACGATCCATGTCGAGCTCGCCGTCGCCGGCAACGACAACGAGGTCGGTGGTGCCGCGACGGTCGGGCTGACCTTTTGACGGGGTCAAAGGGCGAAGGGCGAAGGGCCAAGGGCCAAGGCCAAGGGCGGTGGTGTCGTTGTTGTAGCCCGCATGGGGGAAAGCGCCATGCGGGATCGATCGGGTCCCCGCCGATGC
>CAYUKN010000065.1:0-12845 GCA_964445325.1 uncultured Ectothiorhodospiraceae bacterium | reverse complement strand
TTCGACCGATTTGTCCGGAACGACCAATCCGCCGGGAGCGGATTGGGACTGCGCGAAGCGCAGGCCCGGAGGGCGGTCCCCAAGGAGGGGGACCGCAGCCCGCCGCGACCGCAGGGAGCCCGAAGGGCCGGGTACACGGAGGCACCCGGAAAAAGCCCGCCAGAAGCCCATGCCCACGGCGTCCCAGCGGAGGTCTGCGCCCGTGGCGCCCGCTAAGCGGGGCGTTGCGCGTGGCCTGCGGGCAGATCAGGGCCCGGACCGGTTCTCCGGCACCGGATCGTAGCCGCCGGGATGGAACGGGTGGCACCGCAGAATCCGGCGCAGGGCCAGCCAGCCGCCGCGCAGGCTGCCGTGGCGGCGCACCGCCTCGTCGGCGTAGGCCGCGCAGCTGGGATAAAAGCGGCAGCTCGGCACCATGAAGGGGCTGATGAGGTAGCTGTAGGCGCGGATCAGGCCCCGCAGCAAGCGGCTCATGCGGAGGAGCCGGCCGTGGGCGTCCCCGCGCCGGCGCGGCGCCACGTGGTGCCGTGGGGGCCGTCCTCGAGCAACACGCCGCGCGCGGCGAGGTCGTCACGGATGCGGTCGGCCTTGGCGAAATCGCGCGCGCGGCGGGCCTGACTGCGCTCGGCGATCAAGGCCTCGATCTCCGCCTCCGTCGGGCCGCTCGGGTCGCCGCCGCCGCGGAACCAGGTCTCCACGTCGCTCGCGAGTACACCCATGACATCGGCACCGCCGAGGAGCTCGCCCTTGAGGCGGCGGCGCTCGTCGGTGTCGGTCGCCTTGTTCAGGGCCGTCGCCGTGGCATGGAGCGCCGACAAGGCCTCGGGCGTATTGAGATCGTCCTCGAGCGCGGTGCGCACCGGCGGCGCCATCCCGCTAGCGCTGTCTGCGGTAACGTCGCCGGCATGGCGCAGGGCTTGATACAACCGATCGATGGCGGATCGTGCCTGCTCCAGGCCCTCGCGCGACCAGTCCAGGGGTGCTCGGTAATGGCCCGCGAGCAGCGCATAGCGCAGGACTTCACCGGGGTAATGGCCCAGCAGGTCCCGCAGCGTGGCGAAGTTGCCCTCGGACTTGGCCATCTTTTCGCCGGCGACGGTGATGTAGCCGTTGTGCAGCCAGTAGCGCGCGAACTCGGCGCCGTGGTGGGCACAGGTGCTCTGCGCGATCTCGTTCTCGTGGTGCGGGAAGATGAGATCCTGACCGCCGCCGTGGATGTCGATAGTGGTGCCCAGATGGGTCGCGGCCATGGCCGAGCATTCCAGGTGCCAGCCGGGCCGGCCACGGCCCCAGGGGCTGTCCCAGCCCGGTTGGTCGGGCGTTGAGGGCTTCCACAGGATGAAATCGCCCGGGTCGCGCTTGTAGGACTCGACCTCGACGCGGGCGCCGGCGACGAGGTCCTCGGGCTTGCGCCCCGACAGCCGCCCGTAGCCGTTCATCGCGGGCACGTGGAACAGCACATGGCCCTCGGACTCGTAGGCATAGCCTTGCGCGAGCAGGCGCTCGACCATGCGGATCATGACCTCGATGTGGTCGGTCGCGCGGGGCTCGACCGTGGGCTCGAGCGTGTTCAGGGCGGCCACGTCGGCGTGGAACGCCTCGGTGAAGCGCGCCGTCAACGTGGCGATGGGCTCGCCGTTGGCGTGGGCCGCCGCGTTGATCTTGTCGTCGATGTCGGTGATGTTGCGGGCGTAGTCGACCCGCGGGTAGAGCGAGCGCAACAGCCGGTAGAGCACGTCGAAGACGACAATGGGGCGCGCGTTGCCGATGTGGATGAAGTTGTAGACGGTGGGCCCACACACGTACATCGTCACGCGCTCGGGGTCGAGCGGCACGAACGCTTCTTTGCGCCCGGTCAGGGTGTTGTGCAGCGTCAGTGCCATGGTGCGACGGCCTCGCTAGCGGTTGTACAGAGTGGTTGGGTCGACCAGGGGGTCATCGGTGACGGTCAGGCGGTCACCGTCGACGCGGTGGTAGAAGCAGTGGCGGCGCCCGGTGTGGCACGCCGGCCCTTGTTGATCGACTTGCAACAGCACCGTGTCGCCGTCGCAGTCGAGCCGGAGCTCGACCACGTGCTGGACCTGGCCCGAGGACTCGCCCTTGCGCCACAACGCCCCGCGTGAGCGCGACCAGTAGACCGCGCGCCCGGTGCGCAGTGTCTCGTCCAGTGCCTGCGCGTCCATCCAGGCCAGCATCAGGACTTCGCCGGTGTCGTGCTGCTGGGCGATCGCCGGCACCAGGCCGTCGGCGTTGAACGCCAGCGCCGCACGGGCCTCGGCCCACGGATACGCTCGCCCGGCCGCCTCGTTTTCCGTTTCGCGCAACGAGTGCATGCCGCGATCATAGCGTGCCCGTCCAGGGCGGCGCACCGCCGCGTCGCGGCCGCGGGATCGCGGGGCGCCGAGAGGGCGTCAACAAATGGTGCTCGATCAATGCCGGATGGCGTTTGCGGTGCCCACCGGCCACGCACCGTCCGAACCGGTGCGGTCCGCATATCGTCGGGGCTCTGCACGGAACGCAAACCGGCAGATGCCGGATAGCGTTTGGGGTGCCCGATGGCCACACACCCATCGGACCGACTTGGCCTACACGCCATCGATGCCCTCAACGGAACGCGATCCGGCCTACATCCTGCTAGTCGCTCTTCGCCCTTCGCCCTTCGCCCTTCGCCCTTCGCCCTTCGCCCTTCGCCCTGAAGCGCGACCCGTAATCATCCGTTTCCTAGTCCGCGCCCTTGGGCATGGGCCCGACCAGGGTCGCGGGATCGAGCCGTCGGTCGAACAGATTGATGCGCCAGTCGAGGTGCGGGCCCGTTGCGCGCCCGCTGGCGCCGACTTCGCCGATGACGTCCCCTTGGTCGACGTGCTCGCCGCGCTCGACCGTGATCCGCTGGAGGTGGAGGAAGGACGAGGACAGCCCGTGGCCGTGGTCGAGGATCAGCGTGCCGCCCGAGAAGTACATGGCATCGTCGGCGAGGGTGACGCGGCCCGGGGCGGGGGCGCGCACGGGCGTACTCGCCGGGGCGGCGATGTCGATGCCGTAATGGGGGCGCCCGGGTTCGCCGTTGAAGATGCGCTGGCTCCCATAGACACCGGTGATCGGGCCCCGAAGCGGCCACTGGAAATCCGCCCGGAAATCGGTGCGCGGATCGTCGCGCAGGCGCGCCTGGTGGACGCGGCGGATCTCCTCTCGGATCCGCTCCATGGCCGAATCGGGTGGGTCGACCGTCTCCGGAGGTACCCCGTCGACGCGCTGGACGTCATAGTCGCGCTCGGCGATCGTGAGCTCGCGCTCGAGGCGGGGCCCATTGGGCAACTCGACCACGAGGCGCTGACTCGTGGCGGCCTTGCGCCCGAAGCCGATGAGGAAGGTGCCGTCGGGCGCGACGCGGACGCTGCGATCGTCGAAGCGCACGCGGGCGTCGGGGTCGGTGTGGCCGACCACCAGGTGGCCCTGGGCGAGATCGCCCTCGAGCCGCAGCGGGACCTCGCCCGCGAGCGCCGCCGCCGTGGCGAGGCTGACCGCCGGTAGCAACAGTGCCCGCAGCGAGCGGGCCCGCTTGGGCGCCTCAGCGCGCAAAGCCGACACGCTGGCCCGGAATGGCGCCGGTGAGCGCGCCGTCCTGCCAGACCAGCTCGCCCGAGACGATGGTGGCGGCCACGCGCCCGTGCAGGCGTCGCCCGGCGAACGGCGTCCAGCCGCACTTGGCGAGCGCACCCGCATCGGTGACGTCGGTGGCGCTGCCCGGATCGGCCAAGACCAAGTCGGCCCAATAGCCCTCGCGGATGAAGCCACGCTCGGCGACGTCGAACAGGCGGGCGACATTGTGGCTCGACTTCTCGACGACTTGCTCGATGGTGAGCTCTCCCTGCTCGACGAGATCGAGCAGGGCGGGGAGCTGGTCCTGCACCAGGGGCATGCCCGCCGGGGCTTGCAGGTAGGGCGCCGATTTCTCCGCGTGCGTGTGCGGCGCGTGGTCGGTCGCCAGCACGTCGATGCGGTC
This sequence comes from uncultured Ectothiorhodospiraceae bacterium, assembly GCA_964445325.1. Lineage (GTDB taxonomy): Bacteria > Pseudomonadota > Gammaproteobacteria > XJ16 > Halofilaceae > Halofilum. Next base: position 8,842 of record CAYUKN010000065.1, on the reverse strand, counting down.
GTGGCGCAGCGCCTCGCGCAGGGCCGCACGATCGGCGCCCGTCTTGATCGCGGGGTTGCACTTGATGCGATTGCCCAGCTGGGCGTAGTCGCGGTCGTCGAACGACAGGTGGTGGATGCACGCCTCGCTGGTGATCTGCTTGTCGTCGATGGGGCCCGGCTCGAACAGCTCGAGCTCGCGCGCGGTCGACAGATGCAGCACGTGCAGGCGGGTGCCGTGGCGGCGCGCCAGCTCGACCGCCGTCGAGCTCGAGCGCCAGCAGGCCTCGGTGTCTCGGATCACCGGGTGGTGCTCGGGGCCGATGGCCTCGCCGAGGCGCGTGCGCAGCGCACGCTCGTTGGCCTCGATCGTGGGCGTGTGCTCGCAGTGGGTGAGCACGGGCACCTCGGCGCGCCCGAAGATGCGCTCCAGGGTCTCGGGGTCGTCGACGAGCATGTTGCCGGTCGAGGCGCCCATGAAGACCTTGAGCCCGGGCGTCGTCGCGGGATCGAGGCGCGCGAGCTCGTCGCCATTGTCGTTGGTGGCACCGAAGAAGAAGGCATAGTTCGCCCGGGCCCGGCCGGCGGCGCGCTGGTACTTGTCCGCCAGCGCCGCCGCCGACGTCGTCGGCGGCTTGGTGTTGGGCATCTCGAAGAAGCTCGTGATGCCGCCGGCGACCGCGGCGGCGCTTTCGGTGGCGAGATCGGCCTTGTGCTCGAGCCCGGGCTCGCGGAAGTGGACTTGGTCGTCGATCAATCCGGGCAGCAACCATTGCCCGTGTGCTTCGATCACGGTCTCGCCGCCGCCGGCCGATAGGCCCGGCGCGATCGTATCGATGCGGCCATCGCGCACACGGACGTCGCCTTGGTCGATCCGCCCCTCGTTGACGATGCGCGCGTTTTTGACGAGTAGGCTCGGCATCCGGATCCCTTTCGCTGTGCGAACCGACAGTATACGACGCGCATCCACCATGCGGCAGCCCGGTGTGCCCCCGAGCGGCCATAGTCTTCGAGGCGATCGGATCGGCTACTGAAAGTCACGGTCGCCCCAAAGAAAGGCCGCGTCGTGGGCGGGCAAACGGTGTCGTGGCGTCGCTGTACGCTTGGACAGCTGTGATCGTAGCGCTGACGGCTTGCCGACCGACCGCGAACGCCGTTTAGCCCTCCCGAAATCACATCCTCGGTGGGTGTTGCCAGCCACTGTCGCCGCATGTCGGGTGAGTGTGTGCGCCGCGTTGTGATGCCACGGGTGAAATCGCCAACGCGAGCCGGGATGCGGCCCGCGCCTGCAGGAGAGATGCATGTTCAGCAAGAATGATACCATTGCCGGCTACGATGATGCCCTCGCCGATGCCATGGCGGGCGAGCGCCGTCGCCAGGAGGAGCACATCGAGCTCATCGCCTCGGAGAACTATGCGAGTCCGCGCGTGCTCGAGGCCCAGGGCTCGGTGCTCACCAACAAGTACGCCGAGGGTTATCCGGGACGGCGCTACTACGGCGGTTGCGAGTACGTCGATATCGCCGAGGATCTGGCCCGCGACCGCGCCAAGGAGCTCTTCGGCGCCGAGTTCGCCAACGTTCAGCCGCACTCTGGTGCGCAAGCCAATGCCGCGGTCTACACCGCGCTGCTCAAGCCCCACGACACCATTCTGGGCATGAGCCTGGACGCGGGTGGCCACCTCACACACGGGGCGTCGGTCAACTTCTCCGGCAAGAACTACAATGCCGTTCAGTACGGCATCGACGAGGAGACGGGCGAGATCCGCTATGACCAGGTCGCCGAGCTCGCCCGTGAGCACAAGCCCAAGCTGATCATCGCGGGCTTCTCCGCCTATTCGCGCATCATTGACTGGCAGCGCTTCCGCGACATCGCCGATGAGGTCGGGGCCTACTTCCATGTCGACATGGCGCACATCGCGGGGCTCGTCGCCGGCGGCGTGTACCCCAACCCCGTGCCGATCGCCGACGTGGTCACCAGCACGACGCACAAGACCCTGCGCGGGCCGCGCTCCGGGATCATCCTGTCGCGTGACAGGGAACTCGGTAAGAAATTCAACTCCAGCGTGTTCCCCAACATGCAAGGCGGGCCCTTGATGCACGTGATCGCGGCCAAGGCGGTCGCCTTCAAGGAAGCCCTGGAACCCGACTTCAAGGCGTATCAGCAGCGGACGGTGGACAACGCCCGCACCATGGCGAGTGTCTTCAAGGAGCGCGGCCTGCAGATCGTCTCGGGTGGCACCGACGATCACCTGTTCCTGCTCGACATGACGCCCAAGGGTGTGACCGGCAAAGACGCCGACGCCGCGTTGGGGCGGGCGCACATCACGGTCAACAAGAACGCCATCCCCAACGATCCCCAGCCGCCCTATATCGCCAGCGGCCTCCGGATCGGTACACCGGCCGGTACGACGCGGGGATTCGGCGAGGCCGAGTTCAGTCAGATCGCGCACTGGATGTGCGACATCCTCGACGACATCAGCAACGAGTCGGTGATCGACGAGGTCCGCGGCAAGGTCTCGGATCTCTGCGCGCGCTTCCCTGTCTACGAGCAGTAACGCACGAGGCCGCACGTGCTGCGGCGGGCCGCTCGCGCAGGTGGCCCGCTCGCGCGTGCGGGTGTCTCGGGGTGCGTCGCTGCGCCCGAGTAACCTAGGGGCCCAACCGATATGAAGAAGTATTCAATTTTCAGCTTGGCGCGCAACGCCCTGAGCCACCACGAGAACTGGTGGGAGGCGTGGCGCAGCCCTGAGCCGCAGAAGCGCTACGACGCCGTGATCATCGGCGGCGGTGGCCACGGTCTGTCGACCGCGTACTACCTCGCCAAGGAGCACGGCCTGACCAATATCGCCGTGCTCGAGAAGGGTTGGCTCGGCGGCGGCAATACAGGCCGCAACACCACCATCATCCGCTCGAACTATCTGTGGACCGCGTCCGCGGGGATCTACGAGAAGGGCCTCGAACTCTGGGAGACCATCACGCAAGAGGTGAACTTCAACATGATGTTCAGCCAGCGTGGGGTCCTCAATCTGGGCCACAACCTGCAGGACATGCGCACCATCGAGCGCCGCGTCAACGCCAATCGCCTCAATGGCGTTGACGGAGTCGTGCTCAATCCGCAGCAGGTCAAGGATCTGGTCCCAATCATCAACATCTCCGAGACCAATACGCGCTTTCCCGTGCTGGGCTCGTCGTTCCAGCCGCGCGGCGGGATTGCGCGCCACGACGCGCTCGCCTGGGGTATGGCGCGCGCATGCGACGAGCTCGGCATCGATGTCATCCAGCAGTGCGAGGTCACCAGCATTCAGCGCGAGGGCGGCCAGGTTGTCGGCGTCGACACCACGCGCGGCTACATCGAGACCAATAAGGTCGGCGCGGTGACCGCGGGCAACTCGGGCGTGATCGCGGACATGGCGGGATTCCGCCTGCCGGTCGAGTCGCGCCCGCTGCAGGCGCTTGTCTCCGAGCCGATCAAGCCCGTGATCGACACGGTCGTGATGTCGGGTGCGGTGCACGTCTACATCAGCCAGTCGGACAAGGGCGAGCTCGTCATCGGCGCCGGTGTCGACAAGTACAACGGCTACGGCCAAAAGGGCTCGATCGGCGTCCTCGAGCATCAGCTCGCCGCTTTGGTCGAGCTTTACCCGATCGTGAGCCGGCTGCGGCTGCTCAGGCACTGGGCCGGCTGCGTCGACGTTTGCCCCGACGCCTCGCCGCTGCTGACCAAGACACCGGTCGACGGGCTCTACTTCAACTGCGGCTGGGGTACCGGCGGCTGGAAGGCCACGCTGGGCTCGGGCTGGTGCTTCGCCCATACGATCGCCAACGACGAGCCGCACCCGCTGAACGCGCCCTACAGCCTCAAGCGCTTCGAGACCGGTGCGGTCATCGACGAGCACGGCGCCGCCGGCGTGGCCCACTGAGGAGGATTCCGCAATGCTTTACATCCAATGTCCCTGGTGCGGCTGGCGCGACGAGTCGGAGTTCGGCTATGGCGGCGAGGCCCACATCGCCCGCCCGGAGGACCCCGAGACGTGCTCCGACGCCGATTGGGCCGAGTACCTGTTCTTTCGGAGCAACACGCGCGGCGATTTTCGTGAGCGCTGGGTCCATAGCGCAGGGTGTCGCCGGTGGTTCAACGCGGTGCGCAACACGGTGACCTACGAGTTCAAGGCTTTCTACAAGATGGGCGAGCAACCGCCGGGAGGTGCCGAGTGAGTCAGCCCAACCGTCTGCAGTCCGGCGGCCGGGTCGACCGCAACAAGCCGCTGTCGTTCACCTTCAACGGCCGCAGGCTCACCGGCTATGCCGGTGACACCGTCGCCTCGGCGCTGCTGGCCAACGGCATCTCGCTGATCGGGCGCAGCTTCAAGCTGCACCGCCCACGCGGGATCGTCGGCGCCGGGCCGGAGGATCCCAATGCGCTCGTGCAGGTCGGGCGGGGCGCGTCGACGCTGCCCAACATCCGCGCGACCGAGGCCGAGCTCTTTGATGGCATGGAGGTCAACAGCGTCAACTGCTGGCCCAGCGTCAAATTCGACATCAACAGCGTCAATCAGCTGTTCGCGCCGTTCCTGCCGGCCGGGTTCTACTACAAGACGTTCATGTGGCCGCAGAAGCTGTGGCATAAAGTCTATGAGCCCCAGATCCGCAAGGCGGCTGGTTTCGGCACCGCGCCCACCGAGCCCGATCCCGACCGCTATGACAAGTGCAACCGCCACTGCGACGTGCTCATCGTCGGCGGCGGGCCCAGCGGCCTCGCGGCCGCGCTCGAGGCGGGCCGCCGCGGGGCGCGCGTGATCCTGTGCGACGAGCAGCGCGAGTTCGGCGGCAACCTGCTCAATACGCGCCAGTTCGTCGACGGCCAGCCCGGTATGGACTGGGTCGACACCGCCCTCGAGGAACTGCGCGGGATGGATGAGGTCGAGCTGCTGCCGCGCACGACCGCGTTCGGCCACTACCACCACGGCTTCGTCTCGCTGCTCGAGCGCGTCACGGACCACCTCGGCCCGACCTCGCCGGACAACCGACCGCGCCAGCGTCAGTGGCGCGTGCGCGCGGGCCGGGTCGTGCTGGCCACGGGCGCGCTCGAGCGTCCGCTGGTGTTCTGCCACAACGACCGGCCCGGGATCATGACCTGCTCGGCGGTGTCGACCTACGTCAATCGCTGGGCCGTGCAGCCGGGCAAGACGGCGGTGGTGTTCACCAACAACGACAGCGCCTACCAGACCGCGCTCGATCTGGACGACCACGGCGTCGAGGTCGCCGCCGTCGTCGACGTTCGGCCCGATCCCAAGGGCGTGCTCATCGACCGCGTACGCAAGGAGGAGATCCCGGTCCTCACCGGCCACGCCGTCGTCGACACCGAGGGCGGCCAACACCTGCGTGGCGCCAAGGTAATGCAGCTCAACAGCCGCGCCGATGCGGTCTACGGCGAGGTGCGCCACTTCGACTGCGATCTGCTGTGCAGCTCGGGCGGCTGGAACCCGGTCATCCACCTGCACTCGCACCCGGGTGGGACGATGCGCTACGACGACACGATCGCGTCGTTCGTGCCCGATGGAGCGGTCGGTTGGGCGCACAATGCCGGTTCCTGCAACGGCAATTTCGCCCTGGGGGGCTGCATCACCGAGGGATTCTCCGCGGGTGCGGCGGCGGCCGCGGCCACCGGCTTCGGGCCCGACGAGATCCAGGCGGATGCCCCGGAGACGGGCAAAGCCGATGATCAGCCGCTGCAGCCGATGTGGCGGGTGCCGGCGCGCAAGCCGATCAGCCGTGCGCCCAAGCAGTTCATCGACTTCCAGAACGACCAGACCGCGCAGGATGTCTACCTGGCGGTTCGTGAAGGCTATCGCTCGATCGAGCACATCAAGCGCTACACCGCGATGGGCTTCGGCACCGATCAGGGCAAGCTCAACAACATCAACGGTGCCGGGGTTGCCGCCGATGCCCTGGATCGAGACATCGCGGAGATCGGTACGACCACGTTCCGACCGGCCTACACGCCGGTGACGATCGGGGCGTTCGCGGGCCGCGAGTTCGGCCCGGAGCGTTTCCACGCGGTGCGCAAGACCCCGATGCACGCGTGGCACGTCGCCCACGGCGCATTGTTCGAGAACGTCGGGGACTGGAAGCGCCCCTGGTACTACCCCAAGGACGGCGAGTCGATGCGCGAGGCCCTGGATCGCGAGGTCCTGGCGACGCGCAATGCCGTGGGCATCCTCGATGCTTCGACGCTCGGCAAGATCGACGTACGCGGCCCCGATGCAGGCGAGTTCCTCAATCGCATCTATACCAACGGCTGGAAGAACATGGCCGTGGGCAAGGCCAAGTACGGGCTCATGCTGGGCGAGGACGGCATGGTCATGGACGACGGTGTCTCGGCGCGCATCGCCGAGGACCGCTATCACATGACCACGACCACGGGCGGTGCCGCGCGCGTGCTCGCTCATCTGGAGGAGTTCCTCCAGACCGAGTGGCCGAATCTCGATGTCTATCTGACCTCGACGACGGATCACTGGGCGGCGATCTCGCTGGCGGGCCCGTATAGCCGCGATTTGTTGCGCCACGTCTGCGACGACATCGATCTGTCGCAGGACGCGTTCCCGTTCATGACGTGGCGCGACGGCACCGTCGCCGGCATCCCGGCACGTATCTATCGCGTGAGCTTCTCGGGCGAACTCGGCTTCGAGGTGAATGTCCAAGCGAACTACGGCCAGCATGTCTGGGACGCGATCTGGGAGGCGGGTCAGCCCTACGGGATCACGCCCTACGGCACCGAGACCATGCACATCCTGCGCGCCGAGAAGGGCTTCATCATCCCGAGCCAGGATACCGATGGCTCGGTGAACCCGATGGATCTGGGCATGCACGGGCTGCTGTCGAAGAAGAAGGACTTCGTCGGCAAGCGGTCCCTGTCACGGCCCGATCCCCAGCGCGAGGATCGCGAGCAGTTCGTCGGTCTGGTGACCGTGGATGATCCCAAGGAGCTGTTGCCCGAGGGGGCTCAGCTGGTCAAGGACCCGAACGCCAACGACGCGCCCAAGCCGGTGCCGCTGGAGGGCTACGTGACCTCGAGCTACTACTCGGCGACGTTGGGTCACTCGATCGCCCTGGGGCTGGTCAAGCGCGGACGCGAGCGCTACGACGAGGAGTTCTACGCGCCCCAGGCCGACGGCCACGTGATCAAGTGCAAGATCACCAGCCCCGTGTTCTACGATCCCAAGGGAGAGCGCCAGAATGTCTGAAGCGATCCGCGCCGAATCGCCGCTGGTCGAGCGCATCACCGAGGAGCGCAAGTCGGTCAGCCCAGCCGACGCCGGTGTGACGCTGCGCTCGCGGCCGTTCTGGGGCTTCGTGAACCTGCGGGGCAACAGCGACGACAGCGCCTTCGTCCAGGCGGTCGAAGGGGTGCTGGGTGCGAGCCTGCCCGCCGAGCCCAACACCATCAGCGAGGGCCAGGGCGCGCGCGCCTATTGGCTCGGTCCGAACGAGTGGCTGCTGGTCACCGCGCCCGAAGGCCAGGGCGACCTAGTCGATCGACTCGAGCACGCACTGGCGGGGTCTTCTTTCGCCGTCTGCGATGTGACGGGCTACTACACCGCGATCGAGCTCGAGGGCCCCAACGCGCGTGATGCACTGGAAAAGGGGGCGACACTGGACATGCATCCGCGGGTGTTCCAGCCCGGTCAGTGCGCCCAGACCCTGCTGTCGCACGCGGTGATCATCCTCCGCCCGACCGCGGCGACCGGCGATGGCTTCGAGATCATCGTCCGTCGCAGCTTCGCCGATTACGTCTTCGTCTATCTGGAGGATGCCTCGGCGGAGTTCGGTATGGCGGTGACCGAATAGACGCCGACGCGTATCTCTGCGCCCGCTCGGGCCGGTGCCCGGGTGGGCGGCTCAACCATTCCACGAAAAACCGCTAGCGGAGTTGAACTGATGGCCAGCGACCAGAATACGGATCCCAAGAGCGATATCGAGATCGCCCGCGAGGCGAAGCTCTCGAATATCCAAGAGATCGCCGACGAGCTCGGTATACCGGGCCACGGCCTCTTGCCCTACGGCCACGTCAAGGCGAAGGTCGATCCGGATTATGCCGAGAGTCTCAAGGACAAGCCCGACGGCAAGCTCATCCTGGTTGCCGGCATCACTCCGACCCCGGCGGGCGAGGGCAAGACCACCACGAGCGTGGGCCTGGGCGATGCGCTGAACAAGGTCGGCTACAGTGCCTCGATCTGTCTGCGCGAGCCCTCGCTGGGCCCGTGCTTCGGGGTCAAGGGGGGCGCCGCTGGCGGTGGCTATGCCCAGGTGGTGCCCATGGAGGACATCAACCTCCACTTCACGGGCGACTTCCACGCGATCACCTCCGCGCACAACCTGCTGTCGGCGATGATCGATAACCACATCCACTGGGGCAATGATCTGGGCATCGATGCCCGCCGGGTGACCTGGAAGCGCGTGGTCGACATGAACGACCGCGCCCTGCGCAACATCACCAACAGCCTGGGCGGCGTCGGCAACGGTTTCCCGCGCGAGGATGGGTTCGACATCACGGTCGCCTCCGAGGTCATGGCGATCTTCTGCCTGGCCAACGATCTCGAGGACCTTCAGGAGCGCCTCGGCAACATCATCGTCGCCTACACGCGCCAGCGCGAGCCCATCCGGGCGCGCGATCTGCAGGCCGAGGGCGCAATGACCGTGTTGCTCAAGAACGCGACCGGGCCCAACCTCGTGCAAACGCTCGAGCGCACGCCCGCATTCGTCCATGGCGGGCCGTTCGCCAACATCGCCCACGGCTGCAACAGCGTGGCGGCCACGCGCACCGCGCTCAAGCTGTCCGATTACGTCGTTACCGAGGCCGGCTT
>CAYUKN010000064.1:0-13095 GCA_964445325.1 uncultured Ectothiorhodospiraceae bacterium | reverse complement strand
CGGCGACCTGGACGTGGCGGCTGGCGGGCTCGTCGAACGTCGAGGAGACCACCTCGCCCTGGACCATGCGGTCCATCTCGGTGACCTCCTCGGGGCGCTCGTCGATGAGAAGGACGATGAGATAGCACTCGGGATTGTTCGACGCGATGCTCTGGGCGATGTTTTGCAGCATCATCGTCTTGCCGGCCTTCGGCGGCGAGACGATCAGCCCGCGTTGGCCCTTGCCTATCGGGGCCATGATGTCGATCACGCGCGCGGTGATGTCCTCGGTGGAGCCGTTGCCCCGCTCCATCCGAAACAGCGAGGTCGCGTGCAGCGGCGTGAGGTTCTCGAACAGGACCTTGTTCTTGGCATCCTCGGGCGTACCGAAGTTGATCTCGTCGACCTTGAGCATGGCGAAATACCGCTCGCCCTCCTTGGGCGGGCGGATCTTGCCCGTGATGGTATCGCCCGTACGCAGGTTGAACCGGCGGATCTGGCTCGGCGAGACGTAGATATCGTCCGGGCCCGCGAGGTAGGAGCTATCGGCGGAGCGGAGGAAGCCGAAGCCGTCCTGCAGGATCTCCAGGACCCCACCGCCGTAGATGTGCTCGCCCTTTTTCGCTCGCGCCTTGAGGATGGAGAAGATGACATCCTGTTTGCGCGATCGCGCGACGTTCTCGATGCCCATGTCCTGGGCCAACTGGATGAGATCCGTCGCCGGCTGCGACTTCAGTTCGGTCAGGTTCATCGGTTCCGTTCGGGGCTGTCAGGGTTGTTACGGATACGCCGCGGAGAGGCACGCAGCGGCTGCGCCGGGTCGGCGTTATCGTGTTCTGCTAGAAAGGCTTCGGGGAGGTATCGCTAAGGGGAAAGCGACAACCGAATTCTGACCGCGACCCTAGCATGGCCGCGCGGGGGCGTCCATACGTACGCTGGCTCGGCCGACCACCGCGGGCGGGCGCCCGAGCCGCCCCTCATACGTTGCTGTCGATGAAGGCGGTCAGCTGAGACTTGGACAACGCCCCCACCTTGGTGGCCTCGACATTGCCGTCCTTGAACAGCATCAGGGTCGGGATTCCGCGAATACCGTACTTGGGTGGTGTATCCGGGTTCTCGTCGATGTTGAGCTTGGCGATCTTGAGGCGATCGCCGTAGTCGTCGGCGATTTCCTCGAGGATCGGGTGAATGGCCTTGCACGGGCCGCACCACTCGGCCCAGTAGTCCACCAGTACGGGCTTGTCGGACTGCAGGACGTCTTGGTCGAACGTTTGGTCGCTGACCTCTTGGATATTTTCAGTCACCGGACGGGGCCTCCAAATTGTAGCTGAACGCGGAGTATGCCACGATTCTGCCCGATTCATCGCCCCGGACGTCAATCGAGCCGGGCCGCTGCCTGATGGCCGACTATGAGCGCGACCGAGCATCACCTCAGCGAAACCCCGTTCGCCGCCTTCGACCTGCCCGCCTCCGTGGCGGACGCCGTGGGTGCGGCGGACTTCACCTATTGCACCCCCATACAGGCGCAGACCCTGCCCTACGCGCTCGCTGGCCGTGATGTGGCGGGCCAGGCGCAAACGGGTACGGGCAAGACGGCGGCATTCCTCATCGCCGCCTTCACCCACCTGCTGCGGCACGCGCCCGCGGCCGAGCGCCAAGCCACCCAACCACGCGCACTCATCGTCGCCCCCACGCGCGAGCTGGCCATCCAGATCCACAAGGACGCCCACACGCTGGGGCAGTACACGGGACTGACACTGGCGCTCGCCTATGGCGGCACCGACTACGACAAGCAGCGCAAGGCCATCGCGGCGGGCTGCGACGTACTCATCGGGACCCCGGGGCGCCTCATCGATTACTTCAAGCAGGGGGTCTATGACCTGCGCCGCATCGAGGTGGCCGTGCTCGACGAAGCCGACCGGATGTTCGATCTCGGTTTCATCGCGGACGTGCGCTATCTCTTGCGGCGCATGCCCGCCCCCAGCGAGCGCCTATCCATGCTGTTCTCGGCGACGTTGTCCTATCGTGTGACCGAGCTCGCCTTCGAGCACATGGACCATCCCGTCCATCTGCAGGCGGAGGCGGAGACGGTCACCGGCGACCGCGTCGAGCAACTCGTCTACCACCCGGCCAACGACGAGAAGATCGCCTTGTTGGTCGGCCTCATCCAGCGGGTCCAGCCACCGCGGGCGCTGGTGTTCCTCAATACGAAACGCGGTGCCGAGCACGTGCTACGCTACCTCAAGGGCAATGGCGTCCACGCCGCCGTGCTCTCCGGCGATGTACCCCAGCGCAAGCGCCAGCGCCTGCTGGAGGACTTCCAGGCGGGCAAGCTGCCCGTGCTGCTGGCCACCGACGTGGCGGCACGCGGGCTCCACATCCCCAACGTCACCCATGTGTTCAACTTCGACCTGCCGCCCAACGGCGAAGACTACGTCCACCGCATCGGGCGTACCGCGCGCGCCGGCGAGACGGGCCACGCGGTGAGCTTTGCGTGCGAGGACACGGCGTTCTATCTCCCCGATATCGAGGACTACATCGACGCCAAGCTCCCGACCGCGGCGGTGACCAACGAGGTGCTCGCCGAGCTGGCACCGCCGGCGGCGCGTGAGCCGCGCGGGCGCGACGATCGTGGTACCGCGAGCAAGAAAAAGGGTGCTCGCCCCAAAAAGGCAACGCCCAAGGGCGACAACGAGGGTGGCGCGCCGGATCGGGGTGGCCCCGAGTCGGGCGGCTCCCCGGGCGATGGAGGCGGGCGGCGCCAACGCCGCCGGCGCCGACGGCGCAAACCGACCGATTCGACCGCTTCCAGCTGAGGCGCGCGCCCGCGCTTCGCGGGCCGCGATCCGCTGCGTATCATGAGCCCCGCGCAAGCCGGCGGGGCCAGCGAAGGGACCAAGCGCCATGAAGATCGATAGTGTCTGCGTACTCGGCGGGACCGGATTTGTCGGCTTCCACCTGATCTCGCGGCTGGCCAAGCAGCGCAAGCATGTGCGCGTGCTGACGCGACGCCGCGAGCGCCACAAGCAGTTGCTGGTGCTGCCCTACGTCGAGGTCGTCGAGGCGGACGTGCACGATCAGGCGACGTTGGAACGCTATTTCGCCGACCGCGACGCCGTCGTCAACCTCATTGGCATCCTCAACGAGAAGGGCCACCGCGGCGAGGGCTTCCGCTACGCTCACGTGGATCTGCCCAAGAAGGTGCTCACAGCCTGTAAAAATGCGGGCGTGCGGCGGCTTCTGCACATGAGCGCACTGGGTGCCGATCAGAGCCGCAGCCCGAGCTACTACCTGCGCACCAAGGGCGAGGCGGAGAACCATCTCCACACCTTCGCTGGCTCGTCGGTGGCGCTGACGAGCTTCCGCCCCTCGGTGATCTTCGGCCGCGGCGATGGCTTGTTCAATCTGTTTGCCCGGCTGCTCGCCTTGGCTCCCGTTCTGCCGCTGGCCTGCCCGAATGCGCGCTTCCAGCCCGTCCACGTCGGCGACGTCGTCGAGCGCATGGTATCGGCCCTGCCCGACCGCGCCACGTTCGGCGAGCGCTACAACCTGTGCGGTCCGGAGATCTGGCGCCTGATCGACGTCGTTCGCTATACGGCGCGCTTGCGCGGCTATCGGCGCCTGCTGTTGCCATTACCCGATTGGGCCGCTCGCCTCCAGGCGAACGTCTTCGAGTTCGTCCCGGGCAAGCCGTTCTCACGCGACAACTACGCCTCGCTGCAGGTCGACTCGGTGTGCCCGGAGGGCGCAACCTGTCCCACCACCGTGGACGAGATCGTGCCCTATTACCTCGGCGACGCCAGCCGCCAGCACCGGCTCCAGGGGCTGCGTCAAGAAGCGGGCCGCCACCAGCCGCCGAGCTAATGGCGACCTACCTCGTCGGCGGCGCTGTGCGCGACCGGCTCCTGGGACGCGAGCCGAGCGAGCGCGATTGGGTGGTCGTCGGTGCCACGCCCGAGGCCCTCGAAGTGGCGGGCTACAAGCGCGTCGGCAAGGATTTCCCGGTCTTTCTGCATCCGGAAACGGGCGAGGAATACGCCCTGGCCCGGCGCGAGCGCAAGGCCGGCCATGGCTACCATGGCTTCGCCATCGACGCCGGGCCCGAGGTCTCGCTCGAGGCCGATTTGGCACGACGTGACATCACGATCAATGCCATGGCGCAAGCCGACGACGGCACCGTCATCGATCCCTACGGTGGCCGCGACGATCTCGCAGCGCGGCGGCTGCGCCACGTCTCGCCGGCGTTCGTCGAGGACCCGCTGCGCGTGCTGCGCGTGGCGCGCTTCGCCGCCCGCTTCGCGCCCCTGGGCTTCAGCGTCGCCGAGGAGACCCGCGAACTGATGGCGCGAATCGCGGCCAGCGGTGAGCTCGAGTGGCTCGCCCCCGAGCGGATCTGGCAGGAGACCCAGCGTGCCCTGGACGAGGCCGAGCCCGAGCGCTTCTTCGACGAGCTGGCCGCCTGCGAGGCCCTCAGCCACGTCTTGCCGGAACTCGAGCCCATCTTCGTTGGCGCGGGCATGAGGGGCGCACGCCAAGCGCTGACCGAGGCCGCGTGCGGCGGTTTGGACGGGGCTCAGCGCTTCGCCGCGCTGTGCCATCCGCTGGATAGCGACGATGCCCTGGCGCCGCTGTGTTCCCGGCTGCCCTTGCCCCGTGCCTTCGCCGAACTCGCCCATCTCACCGCTGCATGGTCCGACCCCTTCGTCGACCATGCGCTCGGGGACAGCCAGACCCTGTGGCACTTCCTCACCGCCTGCGACGCCCTGCGCCGGCGGGACCGGTTCGAGCGGCTACTGGCGACGTTGGAAGCGGTGGCGCGGGGCCACGACGCAGACGGGACCCGCCCTGCGGATCAGGCCCGCAAGGCCCTCGCCGCCGCGCTCGCGGTCGACGGCGGCACCTTGGCGCGCGAAGGCTGGCGCGGTGCGGCGCTGGGCGCCGAGCTCGAGCGGCGCCGCATGGCGGCGATCGACGCGCTGTTGGCCCAGTCGCCCGCTGGCGACCCGAATTGAACCGGGAATCACCGCCCCCGGGGCCGACGATGCCGCGGGGATCGCGCGGGGGAAAACGCCGCCGGGGGTAGCCGCGACCGCGGCACTGGGCCAGAATAGGCCCGTTCCGGCGCCCGGTCGGTGCCGCAAGAGGCAACCGTCGACGGGCACCTGCATCGAGATGTTGCTCGCCCGAGAATAACAGGCGGAGCGGCCGCGAACCGGTGTGCCATCCGCGATCAGTGGGGGCGATGTATGCGCTGGGTCATCGGATTGGCGCTGGCGCTTGCCGCGGCGAGCGCCAGCGCAGCCACCATCGACATCAAGATCCACGACGCGTTCGGCGGCTCGTATCGAACGACGAACATGGCCGAGCGCCTCGGGGCCATCTACGATATCCAGTTCGACCCCGTCCTGGTCCTCACGCTCGGACCGTCGGAAGACGACGAGCGCGTCAAGGAGCAGGCACAGATCGTCAACCGCATCGATCCCGACGAGCATGGGGTCCTTCTGGCGGTCGGGACGCCCACGCAACAAACCTACGGCAAGGGCTTCAGCGTCACGCCCAACACCGCCATCGAGTTGTTGCCTTCGGAAGACGCCTTCCGCGTCATCGTGGTCGGCGCCGGTGGGGAGGTCCTATTAGATACCGACGAGGTGGTCTCGCGCGATCGCCTGCTCCAGTTCTCGCCCGACTCCTAGCCCGGGAGCAAGCGCTAGCCCCGCCGCGCGAGGTACGCGTCGAGGCGTGCCAGCGAATCACCGATCGACGTTTGCAATATTGCCCACGCCCCGAGCGCCCCCATTGCGGCGGCACCCGCATCGAACCAATCGAAGTGGCGGAAGACGCTCCAATACGCCTGGGCGAATTCGAGTGCGACACCGAGGGCCGTGAACGCAACCACGACCGCGGCCTCACGGCGCCATCCGGGGTAGAGTTGACCGAACCAGAGGGTCAGTAAGCCGTAGGTGCCCGCATGGACGATCTTGTCGGCCGATGTGAACACCGCGTAGGGCGGCTGCGGCGTCAGCGACCCCCAGGCGGTTGCAGCGACCAACCCATAGCCGAGTGCGAGCCAGACGCCCCGGAAGCGAAGCGCCGCGGCTGGGGCCACCACGCGTGTGCCGCCCGCGCTATGCCGACATGACGCGCTGGGCCGCAGCGGTCGCCGCACCGGGCTCGATCGCCGCACCCATCTCGCCCAGTACGGCCTCGAGCGCGTTCAGGCAGAGCAGCACGTTCTCGCGGCGCGCGGAATAGCCCATCAGGCCGATACGCCAGACACGGCCGGCGAAGTCACCCAAGCCGGCGCCGATCTCGAGGTTGTATTCGTTGAGCAGGCGCGCCCGGACTTGATCCTCGGCAACGCCGGACGGGGCCCAGACGGAGTTGAGCTGGGGCAGCCGGTGATCGGCGTCGACGACGAACGACAAGCCCATCGCCTCCAGGCCAGCACGCAGGGCCTCATGCATATGGCGATGGCGTGCCCAGCTGTTCTCGATGCCCTCCTCGCTGAGCATGACCAGTGCCTCGTGCAGGCCGTAGAGCGCGTTGACGGGGGCGGTGTGGTGGTAGGCGCGCTTGGAGCCGCTGCCGCCGTCGCCCCAATAGCCCACGATGAGATTGAGATCGAGGAACCAGCTCTGGACCTTGTGGCGCCGCTTTTGCACTCGCTCGAGGGCGCGCTCGGAGAAGCTCACCGGCGACAGGCCCGGGGTACACGACAGGCACTTCTGGGTGCCCGAGTAGATGGCATCGATGCCCCAGTCATCGACTTCCAGCGGGACGCCGGCGAGCGCCGTCACCGCATCGACGATCGTCAGGCAGTCGTGTTGCTGCGCGAGCCGGCACAAGCTCTCGGCATCGGACCATGCCCCGGTCGAGGTCTCGGCCATGACAAAGGCGAGTACCGAGGCCTCGGGATGCTCCTTGAGCGCCGCCTCGACCTTGTTCGGATCGACCGCAGTGCCCCACTCATCATCGACCACGACCGGCGTAGCCCCGCAGCGTTCGACGTTTTCCTTCATCCGGCCGCCGAAGACGCCATTGCGGCAAACGATGACGGTGTCGCCCGGCTCCACCAGATTGACGAACGCCGCCTCCATACCGGCCGAGCCCGGCGCGGAAATGGGAATTGTCAGGCGGTTGTCCGTCCGGAAGGCGTACTGCAGCAACGCCTTGACATCGTCCATCATCGCCACGAACTGGGGATCCAGGTGACCAATGGTCGGCTTACCCAGAGCCTGCAACTGACGCGGATGGACATCGGACGGGCCCGGCCCCATGAGGGTCCGGACGGGCGGCTGGAACGACTGGGCGGTCATGGGGCTCCCCGGTGGCTGTGGCGCGAACTGAGCCGTATGAGTATAAGCAAGTGGTCGGCCCGGGCCAATATGCATGGCTGGCATTGCCATGGGCTCAAAAGACGGCGAGCAACAAGCAACCCAAAGCCACGCGGTAGATGACGAACGGCGTCATGCCGATCCGCGCGATGTAGTGCAGGAAAAGCGCGATACAAGCCCAGGCGCTGACCGCAGCCAAGGCGGTGGCGATCAAAAGCATCCCCCAGGCCGGCTCACCATCGCGGGCAATGAGCTCGCCCGCTCGCAACCCGCCCGACAAGAGGATCACGGGGATCGACAACAGGAACGCGAAACGGGCGGCGGCGGCGCGATCGAGGCCGAGGAAACGCCCGGCGGTCATGGTTATGCCGGAGCGCGACGTGCCCGGTATCAACGCGAGCGCCTGGAACACCCCGATCGTCAACGCGCCGCGCCATCTCAGCGTCGCCTCGGCGTGTTCCGCCGGCCACCAGCGATCGGCGAGCCAGAGCAACAGACCGAAGCCGATACTCGCCCAGGCGATCACGTGTGGTCCGCGCAAAATCCCCTCGACGCTATCCTTGAACGCCAACCCGGCCAAGCCGACCGGGATGGTCGCGAGCACGATCAACCACCCCATGCGCCCGTCCGCGCCCAGGGGGCGCCCCACCGCAGGCGCCAAGCCACCGGCGAGCAGGCGCATGACTTCGCCGCGGAAGTAGCCGACGACCGCGATCAACGTACCGACATGGACGGCGATGTCGAAGGTCAGGCCTTGGTCGGCCCAGCCCGTGAACGCGGGCACCAGGATCAGATGGGCCGAGCTGGAGATGGGCAGGAACTCGGTGACCCCCTGGATCAGGGCCAAAACGACGAGGTGCAGAGGTTCCATAGCGCGGCCGGATCGCGGGAGGCGGGCAGCGGATTCTAGCCCCTTGGCCCGATGACTTCGACCGGGCGATGGCCCCGCCTTGCGCGGCGGGTCTCGCGAAGGCGCGAAGGACACGAAGCCACAAAAGGGGCGAATGGCGGCGGCGTGGAGCCGTTCGGCGCGACCGCCGGGCGTGGCGTTGAGAAAAGGCGTCACTCAAGCGCTTCGGGCATACCCGTCTCGGCGACAGCGAGGATCGCCATGCCCAAGGACGCCCTCCGGTTCACGCGACACCGCAGGGCACGCACACGCCCCCCACTCAGTGCCGTTGGCGCCCTCGCGACAACGCCAGGCGAGGTTTGCCCACAACCAACGGCCATTGGCCGGAGCCAACCGCGGCAGACAAGAACAACAATAAGGGGTCAGCGTAGTGCGTCGGCGAGATGCGTCGGAATACAGCGGGGCGGCGGTATCAAAGGCGGTGACTGAGGTCGTTGGCGGCGAAGGCGCGGATGGGCTCATCGAGGCCCTTGGAAAAACCGATGGCATTGAAGCGCTCACCCATCTCGCCGGGCAGGGTGAGCTGCTTGACCTGCTGCGATGCCAGCAGCCGGGTCCGCTCGTCCGCCGCGGCCAGAGCCTCGGCGGCGACGGCCTCGAGGCCACAACCGATCAGGAAATGGGCCTGCGGGCTAAACCCCTCCAGCTCGAAACCCGCCGCGGTAGCGGCCTCGGTGACGGCCGTGAAATCGACGAACGCGGTGATGTCGGTGAGACCGGGCCAGTCGTAGGGATCATCGTGCGCCCGGTGGGTCCGGCTGGACACGAGGGTACCCATGGAACGCTCTGCCAGATAGTACTCGCTGCGCACATAGCCATAGTCGATGAACACGGCCGCACCGCGATCGAGGCAGCTCGCCAGGCCGGCGAACCAGGCGCCCAGAAGGGGATTGTATTCGGACCGATAACCCGGAGGAAGCGAGCGACCGAGATCCGACTCGATGTGGCGCACCGACGCGGCCACCGGCTCGGGCGCCCGCATCCAGGTGTCGGTGAGGCCGCCTTGCTCGTCGGCGGTGGTGTGGCGCTGTTCGACACCGCCCTCCGGATCGATGCGAAAGCCCTCGACGGGGAAGGCATCCAGGACCTCGTTGGCGATGGCGACGCCCTCGATGCCCTGGGGCCAGTCCGTATGCCACACGCAACGATCGACTAAATGGGGCACGCGCGCACCGATACGCTCGCGCTGCTGAGCCTGGAGCTCGGCCGAGGGCTCGAGGATCCGATACCGCCTCGGCAGGGTCCCCAGCGCCTCGAGCTCGGCGAGCAGCTCGCCCGCGAGCGCACCGCTGCCGGCCCCCGGCTCGAAGACATCGCCGCCGCTCGCCTCGAGGACTTGGGCACACGGGCGCGCCAGGCAACGCCCGAACAGCGGCGAGATCTCCGGGGCGGTGACGAAATCGGCGCTGTCACCCAGACCGGCCCCGCCGGCGGCGGCGTAATAGCCCAGCGCCGGCTCATACAGCGCCATGGCCATGTAGCGGCGAAACGGTATGCTGCCGCCACCGTCGGCTAGGGCCCGGTGGATGCGTTCACGCAGCGCGCGGCTGTGGGCGCGCGCAGTCTCGCCCGGCTCGGGCAGACCGGCTGGCGCATCGCCTGGCTGTGTCATACGACCCCCCCCTGGGGCGAAGACGCGTCCGAGCCCTGCCATGTCCGGCCTGCCCTGGCATCCGGCGAGGTGCTGGGTCCACGATCGGCGCGATCCCCGCTTTCGCATTCACACGCTAGGAGACGTGCCCATGACACAACATGGCCCGACTAGCCTGGCGGGACGGGCCGCGCTCGTCACGGGCGGCGCCCGCCGCATTGGCGCCCAACTCGTGCGCGCCCTCCACGCGCGCGGCGCCAACGTGGCGATCCACTGCCGCCAGTCGCGCGAAGCCGCCGACGCGCTCGCCGGCGAGCTCGACAGCCAACGGCCCGGCTCGGTCACCGTTGTCACCGCCGATCTGCTCGCCAGCGGGGGCTGCCGCCAGGCTGTCACCGACGCCGCCGGCGTATGGGGTCGCCTCGACGTCGTGGTGAACAACGCCTCGACGTTCTATCCCACACCCATCGGCGCGCTCGAGGCGAGCCAGTTCGACGATTTGATCGGCAGTAATCTGCGTGCTCCTGCGTTCGTCGCCCAGGCGGCGGCCCCATGGCTGGCCGACACGGGTGGCGTCATCGTCAATCTGGCCGACGTGTATGGCACGCGCCCGCTCGATGAGCACAGCGTCTACTGTGCCGCGAAGGCGGGGCTGGTCATGCTGACACGCGCCCTTGCCCGCGAGCTCGCGCCGAACATCCGCGTCAACGCGATTGCGCCGGGCTCGATCCTCTGGCCGGAGGGCCCGCGCGGCGACGATCCGGAGGCCCGAGCGGCCGTGATCGAGGCGACACCGCTGCAGCGCCAGGGCAGCCCAGAGGACATCGCCGCGGCACTGCTCTACCTGGCCGCGGATGCCCCCTTCGTCACCGGTGAGGTACTCACCGTCGACGGTGGCCGCGCGCTTTGACCCCCCACGGCTCATCCCAAGACGTCGGTGTCGACGATGGCGCTTCGGTCGACCGGGGTGAGCTCGCCGGCCCCGGTTCCGTCGAACCGCGCCCACAGGCGCGTGAAGGGTTCGTTGTGGACGGGGTGGAGGCGGTCCATGGCGAGCTCGGCCAGCGGGGCGAGCACGAACGCCACCTGATCGATCTCCGGGCGTGGCAGAACGAGCATGTCGTTGCGCAGGATCCGATCGCCGAACAGCAGCAGATCCAGGTCGAGCGTGCGCGACGAGAACTTGGGTTGGCTACGATCGCGCCCGAAACGCTCCTCGATCGTGCGCAACGCGGCGTGGACATCGGCGACGGCTTCGTCGGTATCGAAGCCGGCCACACCGTTGTAGAACGCCTCCCCCTGGAAGCCGACCGCGGGGCATGCGTAGATCGTCGATAGCGTCAGCGCGCCGAAGCGTTCGGCCAACGCGCGCAATCCCCCGGCCAGATTGGCCTCGCGCTCGACGTTGGAGCCGAATGACACGTAGACCCGCTCCATCGTCGCCTCACCCCCCCTCGCCGCGCTCGATGACCACACCAACGTCGCGCGCCCCGCGGATCGCCCCCGGCTTCGACAGCGAGACCCGCACCCAGGGCACGCCGAACTCCTGGCGCACGATTGCGGCGACCTGCTCGGCCAGGGTCTCGACCAGTTGATAGGCACTGGCGCTGACGAACTCGATCAAGCGCTTCGAGATGGCCTTGTAGTCGAGCGCATCCTCGATCGAATCGGTCGCCGCGGCAGCAGCGACATCGGCCGCCATCTCCAGATCGAGCGAGACCACCTGGCGCGTGGTGCGCTCCCACTCGAATATGCCGACGACGGTCTCGACGCGCAGGTCGCGCAGATAGACGATACCCATGGGTCCCCCTTGGCCAGCGCTACGCACTATAGCCGCTCGCGGGCGCCGATGCCAGAGCGGTCCTTGCGAGGCGCGCTCGATTGGGCTATATTATTGGGCTTCACTAGAGCCGGGTCGACCCACGGAGTCAGAGTCCGATGTCGCGCGTGTGTCAGGTAACGGGTAAGCGGCCGACGATCGGCCACCATGTATCCCACTCGAACATCAAGACCAAACGGCGGTTCCTGCCGAACCTCCACAAGCATCGCTTCTGGGTCGAGAGCGAGCAACGCTTTGTCACCCTGCAGGTCTCGTCGAAGGGCATGCGGATCATCGACAAGAAGGGCATCGAGGCCGTACTCGCCGAGATGCGCACGCGAGGGGAGAAGGTCTAATGGCACAGCAATCGCCGCGCGAGAAGATCAAGCTGCGCTCGACTGCGGGTACGGGCCACTTCTATACGACGACGAAGAACAAGCGCAACATGCCGGACAAGATGCAGATCAAGAAGTACGATCCGGTTGCGCGTAAGCACGTGCTCTACAAGGAAACGAAGCTCAAGTAGCCCGCACGAGAGCAAGTCACAAAAAACCCGGCCGTGGCCGGGTTTTTTGTGGACGGACAGTCGATGGGTGCCCGGCCGCAGGCCGGGCACCCACGCGCGTTAGTACGCGTGATCGCGACCTTCCATCTTGGCCCGCTCGCGCGCGCTCGGATTGGCCGAGGGCCGGAACGGCATGCTGGCGACCTGCGCCCAGACCGGATGACCCGGCTTGGGCTGGTACTCCTCGGGCAGCCAAACGACGAACTCGGTACCCAGCTCCGACTCCTCGACCGGCACGTACGCCATCGAGATGTTGATCTCGAGCTCGGGCGAGTACCAGGGCGAGGTCAGCCAACCGCAGGGTTCGCTGTGCGCGTCCTTGGCCACCAGCCAGAAATCGGGCGCGTAGTCCTCGATCGGCTTGCCCGCCATCTTCAGGCCCACGAGCGTGTACTTGAACGGGTACTGGCCGTTGTTGACCTGCTCGCGCGTCTTCTCGAGCGCCGCCTTGCCGATGTAATCGGCCTCCTTGGTCTTGGGCACCATGTGGCCCAGGTTGCACTGGAACGGGTTGGTCTCGTGATCCAGGTCCTGGCCATAGGAGAGGATGCCCGCGGCGATGCGGCGGTGGTGCGCCGGCGCGATCACCATCAGGTTGTGCTTTTCTCCCTTTTCCTTGATGTCGTACCAGACCGCCTCGGCGTTGAGCGTCGAGTCGTAGGCATAGATCTCGTAGCCCTTCTCACCGGAGAAGCCCGTCTGCGAGACGAGCACGTCAGCGCCACCGACCTTGCCCTGCATCAGGCCGTAGTACGGCACGTCGCGGACGCCCTCGCCGACCAGATCGGCCATCAGATCCTCGGACTTGGGCCCTTGGATCTGCAGCGGGCAGACATCGATCTCCTCGATATCGACATTGTAGCCCAGGCCGTGGTTGATGCCCTTGAACCAGAAGGC
>CAYUKN010000063.1:0-13361 GCA_964445325.1 uncultured Ectothiorhodospiraceae bacterium | reverse complement strand
TGTAAACACCCTCTGAGGAACGTCTGATCAACCGCGGTTAGCGTGGGCCGGGTCTCAGCAGGGCGTTGGCAAGTGACTGGCGGGTCGGACTGAAAGTCCGACCCACGGGATTTTATGCGACCCGAGTCCGGTGGCAATCGGATGACGGGGACTCCCCCTCCTGATTGGCATCGCTATGGGCCGGATGGGTAGGTGCAGCCACCAATCACACCGAAGGTGGCACCCCGGGGACACTCTTACGGCATTTGCGCGCCAGCCCGTCCTTGGGAGGATCGACGTCAGCCCGGGGCGCCCAGGCGGGTCGCCTCCGCCACCTCGTGTAGGCGGCCGGTGGCGCAATCGTAGATGTAGCCGTGGATCGGGATGTCGGCCGGTACCATGGCGCTGGCGCGGATGCGCGCGACGTCGTCGATCACGGCGCGCTCGCGATCATCGATCGTCAACCACTTGACGTAGTGGCCCTCTACGGTGCCCGGACCGCGCCCGGTGTCGTGCCAACCGTCATCACCGAGGCTGGCGGTCTCGAGACTGTTCGACAGCAGCCCGGCCATGGTCGCGTCGTCGAACGTCTCCATCCCGCAGTCGGTGTGGTGGACGACGAACCATACGCGCGTGCCCAGCAGCTTGTAGGAGATCACCAGCGAGCGGATGGCGTCGTCGCTCGCGCGCCCGCCCGCGTTGCGGATGACGTGCGCATCGCCCTCGCTCAGGCCGGCGAACTTTGCCGGGTCGAGCCGGGCGTCCATGCAGGTCAGCACCGCGAACCGGCGCGCCGGCGGCACGCCCAGGTTGGCCTTATCGCCGAAGGCGGCGGCGTAGTCGGCGTTGGCCGCAAGAATCTCGTCGACGGTATTGCTCATCATCCACCTCCACTCCGGGTTAGTCGGCCGGGCTCCGCGCCCGCGCTGGGCCGGATCCGGCCGGTTCAGGGTAACGCCGTCGCCGCCGCTTCGCGCGCGATTATCCGCCTTGGGCGTTGCGTTCTTACCCAATGCAATGGACGACATCGACCACGGGAGTCGGGTCATGTTGAGGCCGTGAACAGGCGGTCGATCGGGGCGCCAGGACGTACAAACGGGCGACGGGGCTGGACTGCTTGAACGGACGCCTCACACGCCGGTGAGCGAGACCGCGTTGTGCCAGCTCATCCGGCGCCGCCTGTCCAGGGCCTCACGCCAATACTGCGGGTCGATGCGGCAACAATCGCGCTGCGCGTGGATCGAGCCCGCCTCGAATGCGATGACATCGCCGTCGACGAGGCCCCATTCCGGGATGGCGCGGATGGCCTCGCGATAGCCGATGGTGAGCGTCGCGCCGCTGTCCTCCGGTGGGAGGAGACACTCGCGCGGCGGGGTGCGCAGGATCATCACGCCGTGTTCCTGATCCTAGACCGCGCGGGCGCACGACAGCGTTGGCCGGGGCCCCGTGTTCGTCGGTCTCTCATTTGCATCGCGTGCGTTTGCTACGGCCGCGCTCGGTGCAACCTTCAAGGCAGGATGAAATACAGCGCGAGCGGGATGGTCACGAGCGCGGCCGCATTGCCCATCACGACGATCGAGGCGACCTCCTGCGGTCCGCGGGCGTAGTGCTCGGCGAGGATGTAGTTCAGCACGGCAGGTGGCAGCACCGCGAACAGCCACAGTACCCCGGACTCGGTGCCGGTCAGCCCCGAGGCGGCGATGAAGGCCCATGCGACGACCAGGCCGGTCGATGGGCACAGCACCGCACCGATCACCCCCACCCGCCACTGCGACAGGTCGACATCGGTGAGGCGTACGCCGAGGGCGATCAGCATCAGCGGAATCGAGACATCCGCCATCATCTCGACCGCGGGGCGGATCAGTGCCGGGGCCTGCCAGCCGCCGAAGTGGGCCCACAGCCCCACGAGCGTCGCCAGCACAATCGGGTTTCTGACGAGCTCGGCCAACGACGCCCGCCCACGCAACAACAGCACGCCCAGCGTGAAATGCAGGGTCATCGACACCACGAACAACACGACGGCGATGGCCAGGCCCGTGTCACCGAAGGCCAGCGCGGCCAGCGGCAGCCCGAGGTTGCCGGCGTTCTTGAACATCATCGGCGGCACCACGGTGCGCGCCGGCAACCCGCCCGCGTGGGCGAGCGGCCACGCGAGCAGTCCGCTGCCCAGCACGATCGCAGCCGCTCCCAGCGCCGGGGTCAGCAGCGCCGAGGTCGCGGGCAGTTTCTCGGAGAGCACGAAGAACAGCAGTGCCGGGACGAACAGGTGGACGTTGAGGCGGTTGGCCACGGCCATGTCGCTGGCGCGGAACAACGCATACACGTAGCCGGCCAGGATGACGGCGAACACCGGTACAACGACTTCCAGCACCTGCCACACGGCATCGTCTCCGTGGCCGATCGCGGGCTTGCGCAGGATACCGGCGGCTCGGCTGACCGGCCACCACCGGGACGCCCGGCCCGCCGGCGCTTCACGTACGCCGCTCGCATAGGCACTCTTCCGAGATCCACTCCAGAGCCACCGGAGCCCGCATGCGGCTGCTGTGCATCGCCGACATCCATCTGGGCCGGCAGCCTGCGCGCTTGCCGGAGGCCGTGCGCGAGCGCAGGGGTGCGCGTTCGCTCGGGCCGGCCGGCGCCTGGGAGCGGGCGGTCGACTATGCGATCGAACAGCGCGTGGAGGCGGTGCTGCTCGCCGGGGACGTCGTCGAGCAGGCCGACGACTTCCACGAGGCCTTTGTCGATCTGCGCACGGGCGTCGAACGCCTGACGGGCGCGGGCATCCGCGTCATCGCGGTGACGGGCAACCACGATGTCTTCGTCCTGCCCCGCCTGGCCGAGACCCTCCCCGCGTTCGAGCTTCTGGGTCACCGTGGTACCTGGGAGGCGGCCGACTTGGCTCATGCCGACGGCCCCGGCGTGCGCGTGGTGGGCTGGTCTTTCCCCGAGGCGCGCGTGCGCACGAGCCCGCTCGCCGCTGCCCTGCCCGAGCGCGGCGCGCGGCCGACGATTGGGCTGCTGCACTGCGACCGGGATCAGCCGCGCAGCAACTACGCCCCCGTGCGCAGCAGCGACCTGCGCCAGGCACCCGTCGATGCCTGGTTGCTGGGCCACATCCACCGGCCCGACGATCTCACGAGCACGTATCCGAGCGGCTACCTGGGCTCGCTGACGGGCCTGGATCCGGGCGAGCCCGGTGCCCACGGGCCCTGGCTGGTCACCGTCGGCGCGGATGGCCGCATCGACGCGGAGCACGTTGCGTTGGCGCCACTGCGCTGGACCGAGCTGACGGTCGACGTCGAGGCATTGGCCGTCGCCGAGGACGTCCACCAGCAGATCGTCGCCGCGATCGACGGCCTCCACGCCGACATCGTCGAGCAGGCCCATCGGCCCGCGGCCGTGGGCTGCCGGCTCCGGCTGATCGGGCGCACGTCCCTGCGCCAGGCCCTCGAGCGGACCCTCGCCGCGGACGATCCGACGGCGGCGCCGGGCGAGCGCGATGGGATCACCTATTTCGTCCACGACTGGGCGCTCGATCTGCTGCCGGCGATCGATCTGGAGACGGCCGCCCAGAGTAGCGACCCGGCCGGCCTGCTCGCGCACAAGCTGCTCGTGCTGCGCGGGCCCGACTCGGACGCGCGCCGGGAGCTGATCCACGCCGCGCGCGAGCGCATGCATCCGGTGCCGCGGCAGCGGCCCTATAGCGTGCTCGGGGCGGAGCCGCCCGACGACGAGCAGATCGCGGCGACGCTCGAGGCCGCCGCGCGACGCGCGCTCGACGAGCTCCTGGCCCAGACGGAGGGCGGCTCGTGAGGCTGCGCACGCTGCGCATCGAGCGCCTGCCCGGCATCCAGCCCGGCTTCACGCTCGACGAGCTTGCGCCGGGCGTGAACGTGGTCGTCGGCCCCAACGCGGTGGGCAAGAGCAGTCTGGTGCGTGCGCTGCGGGCCGCGCTCTATCGCGACGAGCTGCACGACGCGGGCGTGCACGTCGAGGCGACCTTCGACGACGAGGTCTCCGGCGACCCCGTCACTGCCCTGCGCATCGGCGCAAGCCTGCAGTGGCGCCGCGCCGGCCAGCCCGCCGAGGCGCCGCCATTACCGGAGCACCGCTTCCTGCCCTGCTACACCCTCGGCGTCGAGGACTTGCTCGACGACGCCCATGCCACCGACACGGTCGTCGCCGAGCGCCTGGCGCGTGAGCTCGCCGGCGGATACAACCTGCGGGCTGTGCGCCGGGGCTTTCCCTTTGGCCTCAAGCAGACCCACGGCCGCAGCGAGGCCCAAGCCCTGCAGGATGCCGACCGGATCTTGCGCGAGCGCCAGCGCGAACGCGAGGCGCTGGTCCAGGACGAGGCGCGGCTGGGCGAGCTGCGCGAGCGCAAGGCCGCTGCCCGGGAGGCCCACCACGAGGCCGAGCGCCTCGATCGCGCCCTGGAGTTGCTCACCGAGCGCCGCAACCGCCGCCGGCTGGAACGACAGCTGGCCGACTTCCCGGACGGGATGGCGCGCCTGCGCGGCGACGAGGCCGATGAAGTCGAACGGCTACGCGAGCAACTGCGGGCGCGGCGAAGCGAGCGCCAGCGCGCGACCGAGCGCCGCGGCGCTGCCATCGAGGCGTTGACGCAATCGGGCCTCGCCGAGGCCGAGCTCGACGAGACGGCGCTGGCCGATCGGCGGCGCCGTGTCGACCGGCTGCGCCAGACCGAGACCCAGCGCGACCACAAGCGCACCGAGCTGACCCAGGCGCAAGCCGCGCTCGAGAGTGCGGTGGTCGCCCTCGGGGGCGAGCCCGAGCAGGCGGTGCACCTCGACCCGAAGACCATCGAGCGCGTCGAGGCCGAGCTGGAGTCCAAACGCTCGCTCGACGCCGAGCGCAGGCGGCTGACGAGCGAGCTCGAGCAGCTGCCCGAAACCGACGACGACGCGGCCGATCCGGAGCCTCTGCGCACGGCCCGGCGCGAGCTGTTGCAGTGGCTGGCGGCGCCGCGTCGGCCACCTTGGACAGCCGGTCGGATCCTCGCCGCCGTCGCGCTCCTCGGGGCGAGCGGCGCCGGGATCGGGGCCCTGGCCACCGCACTCCATCTCGGCTGGCTGGCCCTGCTGGTGCCGCTGGCCGCGGGCGCGATCGGGCTCGGGCTGCCCGGTCAGGGCGAGCGAGTACGGCGCACGGTGGAACAGCGCTTCGGCGCCAGCGGCCATGCCCCGCCGGACGCTTGGCGCACCGATGAGGTCACCGCCCGCCTCGAGGCGCTCGACCGCGCCGTGGTCGAGGCCGAAGACCGGGTGCGCGCCCGGCAGCGCCGCCGCGAGCTCGAGCGTACCCTGGCCGCGCGCGACGAGGCCCTGGGCTCGATCCACGAGCGCCTGCGGTCGGTGGCCACCGACGTGGGCTTCGATCCGCACCACCTGGATGCCTCGTTCCAACGCTGGCTGCGCTTGGTCGCGGAATGGGACCAGGCGCGGCGCCACGCCGCCGCGGTCGCGGACGAGCATCAAGGCCTCAAGCGTGAAGCCGACACGCTCCGCGCCGAGGTGCTCGCGTTCATCGACGGCTTCGGGTTCAGGCCCGACGCCACCGCCGCCGACGCCGACACCCTCGCCGACCGCCTCGATCGGCTGAGCGAGCGCGTGCGCCAGCGCGACGATGCCCGCCGCGACATCGATTCGGCCGACCGCGAGATCACCCGACTGGATCACGCCATCGAGGCGGTTCACCAGCAGATCCGCCGCCTGTTCGAGCGCGCCGGCCTCGAACCCGATGACGACGACACCCTGCGCCGGCGCCTGGATCGCTTCGACGCGTGGCAGCGCTTGCGCGACGAGCTACACGACGTGTGCAGCCGCGAGGCCGACCGCGAGCAACGCCTGGGTGAGCGCGACGATCTCATCGAGCGCGTCGATAACGACGACGAGGAGGGGCTGCAGCGCGAGCGCGATACCAAGCGCGAGGCCGCCCACGCCCTCGAGGGCCTCATCCAGGAGATCACGCGCATCGAGGGCGATAGCGAGCGCGCCGGGCGCGAGCGCGCATTGGAGGCCGCCCGGGGCGCGTACCAGGACGCCGCCGACGCGCTGCGCGACCGCCTCGACGAGGCGTATTTCGCGGCCGCGGGCCAATTCCTGCTCGAGCAGGTCGAGGCCGAGCACGAGCAGGCCGTCCAGCCCGTTGCGCTGCGCCAGGCGCGCGACTGGTTCGCCCGGTTCACGCGCCACCAGTACGAGCTCGTCTTCTCCGCAGGGGACACCGCCAGGTTCACGGCCCGGGAGACCGCCACGGGCGAGCACCGGCGCCTGGCCGAGCTCTCCAGCGGCACGCGCATGCAGCTGCTGCTCGCGGTGCGCATGGCGTTCGCCCGCGATGCCGAGCGCGGTGCGTACAAGCTCCCCCTGGTGCTCGACGAGGCCCTGACCACCGCCGATCCGGAGCGCTTCCGTGCGGCCGCGCAGAGCCTGACCTTGCTGGCGCAGGAGGACGCGCGCCAGGTGTTCTACCTGACGGCCCAGCCGGCCGACCTCGCGTTCTGGAGCGAGTTCGATCCCGCGGTGCAGGCGATCGATCTGGCAGCGGTGCGAGGTCGCGCCGCGGCGATCGCCGACGCCGAGGCGCTGGCGCCGCCCGAGCGCCCCGCCGTGCCCGCGCCGGCCGGCCGATCGGCCGCCGACTACGGGGTCGCCCTGGGGGTGCCGCCCATCGATCCCTGGGTCGAGGCAGAGCAAACACACGTTTTCCATCTGGTGCGCGACGATCTCGACCTGCTGCACCGCCTGCTGGAGCTCGGCATCGACCGGCTCGGGCCGCTGGAGTCGCTATTGGCTTCGCCGGCCATCGGCCAAGCGCTCACCGATGACACCATCGCGCGCCTGCGGGCGCGGGCCGAGGGCGTGCGGGCATGGCTTGCGGCGTGGCGCCACGGGCGCGGGCGACCGATCGATCGGGGCGCGCTGGAGGCCGCCGACATGCTGAGCGAGCGGATGCTCGACGAGGTGGCGCAGTTGGCCGAGGCGGTCGGTGGCGACGGCGCGCGCCTCATCCAGCGGCTCGTCGACGGCGAGGTTCGCAACTTCCGCCGCCACAAGCGCGAGGAGCTCGAACGCTGGCTCCAGGAACACGGCTACATCACGGCGAACGCGCCGTTGGCGCCCGCCGACATCGAGCTCCGAGTGGCGGCGGCGTTGAGCGGGCATTTGCCCCTCGGTGTCGACGCGAGCGCCGAGGCGCACGTGCTCGTGGGGCATCTCCAGGGCGGGATGGCCGCGATTCCGGCTACGGCGGCGGCCGAGTCGTAGGGTTACGGACCGGTCCCTCTCCGTGCCGGCTGTTGCCTTCGCCGCCCACGACCGCCGGGGCTCGACGCAGTGCCTCGGTTATCGCGACCGCACGGTTGCCCTGGGGCTCGAGTCGGCGCGCCTTTCGGGGTCGGTTGCGGTTCCCCATTAGCATCGGCGGTGCTCGCCGCGGCATGAGCGCTCTACTGGGCGACGCGATTTCGACCGGCGTTCTTGGCGCGGTACAGCGCCTCATCGGCGCGCTCCAGCCAATCGGTGAAACCGTCGATCTCCGGGGTCAATTCGGCCACCCCCACGCTGACCGAGACCGGTCCGGCGCCTCCTTTGTGGCCCACGACGGCCTCGCGGATCGCGTTCGCCTTGGCCACTGCCTCGCTTGCGGCCGCGCCCGTGAGGACGGCGGCGAACTCCTCACCGCCATAGCGGCCAACGGGGTCTTCCCCTCGGGTGCTCTCCCGGAGGACACGCCCGATGGTGCGGATGATTTCGTCGCCGGCGACGTGGCCGTGGGCGTCGTTGAATTCCTTGAAGTGATCGACGTCGAGCAACATCAGGCTGCAATTCCAACCCTGGCGGCGGGCCCGGTTGAATTCGGTTCGGGCGAGGTATTCCCAATAGGGGCGATTGTTCACGCCGGCGAGTCCGTCCACCTGGCTCATCTTCTCGAGCGTGCGCCGTTTCTCGTTGAGGCGCTTGTTGATCCGGTGGTCGCGGAGCCCGATCAGCTGCGGGTAGCTGAGCAGCATGGGGAGCGAGCACATCGCCTGAAGGAGGCTCGGCTCGGGCATCCATCCCGCGCCGGCGACGACAACGCCCAGCGCGATACCGGCCGCGGTCGCGAGCAGTCCCTTGAAGAAGAACGGCTCGCCGCCGACGGCCATATTGTTCATCCAGGCCATGCTGATGATCAGGCCGCTGACCATGAGACTGAACTGGATGACGGCCGCCCACATCCCGATGAGGAGCGAGTCGATCAGGAGGCTGCGGTACTCCAGGCGATCGGGATCGGGGCTGCGGCGCCCGAGGAGGTAGGTCACGTGCGGCCAGATCAAGCCGTGCATCACGAGCACCGCCCACCATCCGGGTGCCGCGTCCGACTCGTAGAGCACCGAAGCGACCGCGAGCGCACCGAGGGCCAGCCCGACCACGCGCGGCAGGTAGTCGCGTTGCCCCTGGTTCTGGTAGCGCGGCTTCGACCATACGCCATCGTGTGACGGCGTGTCGGCCGCCGCTACCGCATGCCGGTCCGTCACATCGTCCTCCCCCGGTGCCGCGCTCGCGAGCCAGCGCCGCCACCACCATCCGCGCGGGTCATGATTGTCACGACGGATCGTCTGCCCGCGTCCGCGCCAGAGCCTTCCCCAGCCGGTGGCGGCTTGCGTCGGTGGCGAGCTCCAGGACACCCCGTGCCCGAAAACGCACGCCAGCGCCCCGTGCTTGCTCCGGCAATTTCCATGCCGGAGGCGCCCGAGCAGGCCTGCCGATTCCCCGCTCCGGCACCGGGGCCGCCGCCGACTCGTCCGCTCGGCGGGCGATTCCATCATCGATGGACCGTGCGACGGGTTGATAGCCGGTCAAAGCGGACTATATACCGACCGCCACCCGATGGGTATAGGTCGGTTGGCAGCGGGGCTCGATGCGAGCCAGCCATTCATCGGCGGTGGGGCGGCCCGCAAGCACCCGGCGTTGGCTCGAGACCGTCGCACGGCCCGGGCGAATCCATACCCGTTCGGGCGCCGATAGGTATGATCACCCCACAACCGAGCCACGGTGTCGCCATGCGCCCAGCCCACGCAGCAACCGACGAGTCACCCGCATGCACCGTCTATTACGACGGCTCGTGCCCACTTTGCCGCGCCGAGATCGATCTCTACCGCCGCATCGGCACCGCGGCCGCGTTCCATGACGTCACCGCCGACGACGCCCTGCCGCCCGGTGTCGACCGCGACACGGCGATTGCGCGCTTCCACGTCACCGCCGCCGATGGCTCGGTGCAGTCGGGCGCGCGCGCATTCGCCACGCTCTGGAAGGCCTCACCGGGGCTCTGGCGCCCGCTGGGCCACGTCGTCGCCGTACCCCCGTTCGTGTGGCTCGCCGAGGGCACCTACCGGGTATTCCTGCGCGTACGTCCGCTTTTGCAACGCGCCATGCGCGCGCGCCACAAGGGCAAGTCGTGAGCCCGAGTGTCGCCATCGTGGGCTCGGGCATGGCGGGCCTCGCCTGTGCACGTACGCTGGGACAGGCGGGCTGGGCGCCGGTGGTGCTCGACAAGGGGCGCTCAGTGGGCGGGCGCATGGCGACACGCACGAGCCGCCAGGGCTGGCAGTTCGACCACGGGGCGCAATTCGTCACCGCACGCGAGCCCGCGTTCGCCGAGCTCCTGCAGCAGATGCAGGTGGCCGGCTGGGCGGATCGTTGGGACGACGGTGGCGACTGCGAGCACTGGGTGGGCATGCCCGACATGGGCGCGCTGATGCGCTACTTGGCCCAGGGCCTGGACCTGCGCCAGGGCATCTCGGTGAGCTCGATCGCTGCCCACGGCGACGGCTGGCGCCTCGCCCACAGCGAGGGCACGACCGATTTCGACCGGGTGGTCGTCACCTTGCCCGCGCCGCAGGTCCCGGGCCTGCTGGGCGCGGATCATCCCTTGGTGGGCGAGCTGGCCGCGGTCGAGCTCGCCCCTACCCTGACGCTGATGGCCGGCCTCGACCCGGAGGCGCCGCGGCCGTTTGCTGCCGCGGGCGACGACGGTGGCCCCCTGAGCTGGATCGCGCAGGACAGCAGCAAGCCCGGCCGTGCACGCCAGGGCGGCACCGCATGGGTCGCTCATGCGCGATCCGATTGGAGCGCGACCCACCTCGAGCGCGACACGCACGAGCTCGCCGATGCCATGCTGCCGCTGCTGCTCGAGCGCATCGGCGCCGCCCCCGAGGCGGTGCGCTACGCGGCCGCCCACCGCTGGCGCTATGCGCGCGTCACGGCACCGCTGGGGCGCAACTTCCTGACAAGCGCCTGCGCGACGCTGTATCTCGGCGGTGACTGGTGTCTGGGCCCGCGGGTCGAGGCGGCCTGGCAGAGCGGGCGGGCGATCGCGGGCGATCTTCTGGCGCCGTAGCGGGATGGTCGATCGCTCAGCGCGATCGCCCCCACGACACCGGCTCAGCGCCACGCGCGAGATTGAAAAAGTTGTTTATATACTGTACCTAACTAACTGAATAAAAAGTGATTAATTCAATCGGAGACCCTGGTTAGTCGGGCCGACGGCCGCTGCTGCCCGATTGACCCCGGCGACAACGGCCCGGAGACACTCCATTCGCCGCATCCATTCGTAGATCAGAGTTGAATTTTTGGGCGTAAGACTCTGATATATCGTATATAAATTGGGCCGGAAAACGGTTTCTTGCGCGTGCAGCGGGCGTTGCCAAGGGGCCGCCCAAGGGCAGCTAGCGGCATAGTGGCGCGGGTAGCCGATCGTGTAAGCGAGCCCCTCGTGAACCCGGCGAACCCGGGGGTCGTCGTCGACGTCTGCGTGATCGGCCCGGCGCATCCCGCGACCACGCGGCGGCCATGGGACCGAGCGGCGCGCAAGTGGGTCGCGGCGAGAGGCCATCGCGGCCCCCGGGGCTGCGGCGGCCCCTTCTGCTCCAGGTCAACAGTGGGCAATTCCCGCAAAAAGGAGCCGATACGATGTTCATCGCTATGAATCGCTTCAAGGTACGCCACGGTTACGAAGCGGAATTCGAGCGCATCTGGCGCGAGCGCGACTCGCACTTGCAAGAGGTGGACGGCTTTCTCGAGTTCCACCTCCTGCGCGGGCCCGAAGCCGACGATCACACGCTCTACTCGTCGCACGCGCTATGGCGCTCGCGCGAGGCCTTCGAGGCCTGGACGCGATCCGAGGCCTTTCGCGCGGCGCACCGCAACGCCGGCGATCACCGCCACATCTACCTCGAGGGTCCTCGCTTCGAGGGCTTCGAGGTGGTCCAGCGCATGGGCCCGGCATCGAGCGGTACCGAGCCGGCCTGATGGGCCGGCGCTGGCACCGGATCACCCGGCCTCGCCCGTGAAATCGATGATGTAGCGCGCGATCGCCCGCGGGCGGTCCTCCATGGCGAAGTGGCCGCAGTCGTCGAGCAAGTGGAGGGCGGCGCCCGGGATCGCACGATGCAAGCGGTGGGCCCAGTCCGGGACCTGCCAGCGGTCATCGGCGCCCCACAGGAGCTGGACCGGCCGCTCGCCGAGCTCGCCCAGCCGGTTGGTGAGCTCAGCGGTGTAGCCCGGATCGTAGTGTGCCACCTGGTGCTGGAAGAGGCTGGCCTGACCAACCGGGCCGGCGATCATGTCGACGTAGGCCGTCAGCGCCACCTCGGGCATCGCGGCGGGGTCAGCGACCGTCGTGCGGATCCAGTCGCGAAAGTGCGCACGGTGCTCCTCGTCGGGTGCCTTCATCAGGCGATCCAGGCCCGCGCTCATCTGCTCGCGCGTGCGCTCGGAGGGCCAACTGTCGAAGCTCACCGTATCGATGAGTGTGAGCGTGCGCACGCGCTCTGGGTGGAAGATGGCCAGGCGCTGCGCGACAGCACCGCCGATGTCGTGGGCGACCACATGGCCATCAGCGAGCCCCCAGCGATCGAGCAGCGCGAGGAGCACGTCGACCTGGCCGGCGACCGAAGTGTCCACCGCCGGATCGACCGGGCGCTCGGAGTGACCGAAGCCGAGCAGATCGAAAACGTGCACCCGGCGCCCGGCGGCGCTGAGCTCAGGGACGACGTTGCGCCAGATGTACGAGAACGACGGGGTGCCGTGGATGAGCACGACCGGCGGGCCGTCGCCGTGCACGCCGTGCGCGATGCGGTGGCCGTCGATGATCGCGTTGTCGGGTGTCAGCGCCCGAATGGGACCTCCGGTGTTGAGCGCCGCGGCGTGCGCGGCCGGATCGTGTCGGGTGGGCTCGTCAGCCGTGGCCGGCCTCGTCGAGGAAGCGAGCCACCGCATCGGCGAAGGCGTCGGGCGCGTCCTCGGGCGCGAAGTGGCCGGCCTCGGGCACCAGCTCTCGCCGCGCGCCCGGGACCAGTCCGGCGAGCTCATCGGCCTTCCAGGCGGGCTCCCAGGCATCGTCGGCGCCCCAGAGGACCAGCGTGCGGGCTTCCACCCGGTCGAGGCGCTCGACCGCCGGTGCCGCCAGGCCTTCGTCGTAGCTCGCCACGGCGCGCCAGTAGGCCGCGACGCCGTCCGCGCCCCGCCACGGGCGCATGTATTGCGCCAGCGCCTCCCGAGCCATGGGCCGGGCCACTGTCGTCTCGATGTGGCGCTGGATCATGGCCTCGGCGATGTGGCTCGGGATGCCGCGGTAGACGCCGATATGGTCGCGGACGTGGCGCGAGAAGCCGGTCACGAACGGCGGCACGAAACCGGCGTCGGCGAGCACCAGCGGGCCCATGTCGACGCCCTCGAGCAGATGGGCCCGCATCGCCAACACGGGCGCGATGTCGTGGGCCACGACGGCCGGGCGCTCCAGGCCCCATTGCGCGAAAAGCTCGCCCAGGCGCCGCGCCTGCACATCCCAGCTGATATTGACCTCCGGGCCACGGGCCGAGTCGCCGTAGCCCGGCCAGTCGAAGACGTGGACGCTGTAGCGCTCGGCCAAGCGGGGCGCAACATGGCGCCAAAGGTAAGACCAGCTCGGGGTGCCGTGGAGCAGCACCACGGGCGGGCCATTGCCGAGGCGGTCCCAGGCAATCTCGACGTCACCGGGTAGTCGAAGGCGGTTGCCGAGGGTCCAGTCGCTCATGGGTTCTCCTTCGCGGTGCGGGGTGGGCCTCAAGGCTTCACGCCGATGTTGCCGACGAAATCGTTGCAATCGAACGCGGCCTGGGCCGCGGCGAGCTCGGCGAGCGCGTAGATCGCGGCCACCGGGGGGCGCAGCTCACCGCGCTCGGCGAGTGCGACCACCCGGGCGAAGTCATCCGCCGTGCCCAGCGTCGATCCGAATAGCGCGAGCGGGTCGAGATAGCCGGTGCGCAGGGTGAATCCCACCCACGCGCCGGCCATCGCGCCCGGCATGACATAAGATGACGGTATCGACGACGACGC
>CAYUKN010000062.1:0-13532 GCA_964445325.1 uncultured Ectothiorhodospiraceae bacterium | reverse complement strand
TTGGCCGCGCTGCGGCTTCTCGGCCGCCGTGTCCGGGATCACGATGCCACCGGAGGTCGTGCGCTCTTCCTCGAGGCGCTGGATGACTACGCGATCGTGCAACGGACGGATATTCATGGATACTTCTCCTTCTAGAATGCCTGTTCAATCAGGGGCTTATACGTTTTGTTAGCACTCACCCCACAGGAGTGCCAAACATGATAGACACCCCAGCGCGAATTTCAAGCCCGCGCGGTCAGTGCCGGTCGCGGTGCTCGAAGTCGCCCTCGAGGGTCTGGTGGTGCGTTGTCCCCTCTGGGCCGGGACCGCCCGGGCCGCCCCCGGGCGGACCGTAGACGACCTGCATGCGGCGCATCGCCGCATAGATCATCATGCGGCGGCTCCAGGGGATGAGGCACAGGAAACCGAAGACGTCGGTGACGAATCCCGGCGTCAGCAGCAGGGCGCCGCCGATCGCGAGGGCGACACCCTCGAACATCTCGATCGCGGGCAGCTGCCCTCGGCTGAGATTGGCCTGTGCCCGGAACATCGTTTGCAGGCCCTGATAGCGCAGCAGGGCCGCGCCGACGACCGCGGTGAGCACGCACAGACTGACCGTGGTCAGCGCACCGATCACCGCGCCGATCTCGATCAGCAGATAGATCTCGACCAGCGGGACGATGATGAACAGCAGTAGAAAAGCGGGCACGGCCCCTCCCGGTTCGTCGGCCTGGTGCGAGCATTGGGGCGGCGCACCCGCGTTTCAACCCGGCGCGACGCACACGGCCGCCACGCGCTAGAATCCGGTGCCGCATCGGTCCCGGAGACGAGGCATGAGCGAATCCCAGCATCCCTATTTCGTTTTCTCGACGGTCGATGACGCCGCGACCGCGCGTCGCCTGGCCGATGGCGTCGTCGATGCCGGCCTGGCCGCTTGCGTGAACATCCTGCCGCCGGTCACGTCAGTCTTCCGCTGGGAGCCCGACACCGGCGACGCCGGCGCGGCCGAAGTACAGGCAGAGGATGAGGTGGTGATGATCATCAAGACCTCGGCGGCGGCCTATCCCGAGCTGGAGACCCACTTGCGACGCGAGCATCCCTACGACTTGCCCGAGATCGTGGCGGTCCCGCTGGAGCGGGGCCTGCCCGAGTTCCTGCAGTGGATCGACGCGGCGACACGCTCGTGAGAAGCCTGCTCGCTCCATTGGCCCTCATCGCGGCCGCGACGGCCACCCAAGCGGCCGGTTTGGGCGGTGGCGACAACGCGACCGGCAACGATCTGCTGCCGGCCGAGGAGGCGTTCGTCCTCGGAGTCGAGCGCCAAGCCAACAGCACCTTGCTGCTGCACTGGACGATCGCGCCGGAATACTACCTCTATCGTGATCGGACCGAGATCGCGCTCGAGGGCGCCGGCGATGCCCGCTTGGGCGAGCCCAAGTTCCCGGCGGCCAAGACCAAGCAGGACCCCAATTTCGGCAAGGTCGCGGTGTTCTACGAGGAGGCGCGCGTGCGCGTGCCCATCGAGGGCCAGCCGCCGCCCGACGCGCAGCTGGTCGTGACCTACCAGGGCTGCAACGAGCCCATCGGCGTGTGCTACCCGCCGATCGAGCGCAGCATCGATTTTGCCTCGATCGAGCAGGCCGCAGTGGATGGGCAGACGGCCGCGGGCAACGGCGCGCGTGGCGCCAGCGAGCAGGGCGAGATCGCCACCGCGCTGGGCCGCTGGAGTCTGGGCTGGACCGTGCTCGCATTCGTGGGCTTTGGCCTGCTGCTAGCGCTGACCCCGTGCGTGTTCCCCATGCTGCCGATCCTCGCCGGCGTGGTCGCAGGCGAGCGCGACAACACGCATGCGCGCCGGGGCACGGGTCTGGCCGTGGTGTTCGTGGTCACCATGGCGTTGACCTACGCCCTCGTCGGCGCCGCCGTCGGGCTCACCGGCGCCTCGATCCAGGCATGGTTCCAGCATCCGGCTGTGCTCAGCGCCACCGCGGCCGTATTCGTCGTCCTGGCGGCGGCGATGTTCGGGCTGTTCGATCTGCAGGTGCCAGGCCACCTGCGCGAGCGCCTGGAGGCGCGGACACGGCGGCTGGGCGGCAGCATCACCGGGGCGGCTGTTCTGGGGCCGGTATCGGCGCTGGTGGTTGGACCCTGCGTCACCCCGCCGCTGATCGGGGCGTTGTTGTTCATCGCCGAGACCGGCGACCCCGTGACCGGGGGGCTGGCGCTTTTCGCGCTGGGGATGGGCATGGGCGTGCCGTTGATCGCGTTCGGCACGGCCGCGGGCCACCTGCTGCCGCGCGCGGGCAACTGGATGAAGACGATCCAGGCCGCCTTCGGCTTCCTGCTCCTGGCGGTCGCGGTGTGGCTCGTTCAGCGCATCGTGCCGGTGCCCGTGGCGATGGCGCTTTGGTCGGTCCTGCTGATCGTCGCGGGCATCCAGCTGGGCGCGCTCGCCAGCACCTCCGGGGCGTGGCCGCGCTTCTGGCAAGCGATCGGGGTGGTGTTCGTCCTCTACGGGGCACTGCTGCTCATCGGCGCGGCCGCCGGTGGCGCCAGTGTGGTGCAGCCGCTGCGGGGCATCGCCGCGGCCGAGGGCGAATCGAGCCAACCGCAATTCCGCGCGGTCGACGACGATGCCGCGCTGCGCGAGGCCGTTGCGCGGGCGAGTGCCAGCGACCGCACGGTGATGCTCGAGGTCTATGCCGACTGGTGCGTGTCGTGCCAGGAGCTCGAGGAATTCACGTTCCCGGACCAGCGGGTACAGGCCGCCTTGGGGGACACCGTCCTGCTGCGTGCCGATGTGACGGCCAACGACAGCGGCGATCAGGCCTTGTTACAACGATTCGATCTCTACGGGCCGCCCGCCATCCTGTTCTTCGGCCCCGACGGGGTGGAGCGGCGCAGCTATCGGGTCGTCGGGTTCAAGGAGCCCGAGGCGTTCAGCCAGCACGTGCGCCGCGCGCTGCCGGAGGCGGATTCTTGAGGCACGGGCCGTGGCTGATCGTGGTTGCCGCCGCCGGGCTCGGGCTGACCGCCGGCGCGGCGCTGCGCTATGGCTACATTGACCCGCCCCGCGACGCGGGCGATGCAACGCCCGTCGCCGACGAACAGGGCGAGCTATCAGGGCCGGCGCCCGAGGACGTGATCGATGAGCCGCGGCCGACATTCGCCCTGCAAGACCTCGATGGCCAGGAGCGCGCGATCAGCTCATTCGAGGGCAAGGTGGTGTTGCTTAATTTCTGGGCCACGTGGTGCCCGCCCTGCGTCGAGGAGATGCCCGTGCTCGACCGCCTTGCCCGCGATCTCGGCGATGACGGTCTGCGAGTGGTCGGCGTCGCGCTCGATGACGCCTCAGCGGTGCGCGATTTCGCCAATACCCATGATATCGACTACCCGCTGCTCATCGGTGGCCGCGACGCCTACTCACTCGTGCGCGCCTACGGCAACGCGCGTACGACCCTACCCCACACCGTCGTCATCGACCGCCAAGGGATCGTGCGTGCCATCCACCGGGGCGCTCTCGACGCCCAGGAAGCGGAAGCGCTCGTACAGCCGCATCTCTAGCTAACGGGCCGCGGGGCGTTCGCGCCACCAACTCCGCAAAACGCGTCGGCAACGCGCACGATTTGGACAAACCGAGCGCCTTCGGGCAGACTTGGTCCCTGGCTCGGCGCCGAATCGACCATGGCGGATATCCTCATACTCCACGGCCCCAATCTGAATCTGCTGGGCACGCGCGAACCCGAGCACTACGGCACCACGAGCCTGGCCGACATCGATCGTGCGCTGACCGAGCAAGCCAGCGCCGCCGGTCGACGGCTGGCGACACTGCAGTCGAACGCGGAGCACGAGCTCGTCGATCGGGTCCAATCGGCCCAGTCCGAGGGCGTGCGCTTCGTCATCATCAATCCCGCGGCGTTTACCCATACCAGTGTTGCCTTGCGCGATGCCTTGGCGGCGACGGCAATCCCCTTCATCGAGGTGCATGTATCGAACGTGCATGCGCGCGAGGCGTTCCGCCAGCGCTCGTACTTGTCCGATCTCGCGGTCGGGGTGATCACGGGGCTGGGGGCGAGAGGCTATCGATTCGCGCTGGAGGCAGCGCTGGCCCGCATCGACGACGCCGACGCGCATGACCATGGCACCGAACAACGACGATAACGGAAGGCACCGATGGACATTCGCAAAGTCAAGAAGCTGATCGAGCTGCTCGAGGAATCGGGCATCACCGAGCTCGAGATCCAAGAGGGGGAAGAGTCTGTACGGATCTCGCGCCACAGCCCGCAGGCTGCTCCGGCGCCCGCCGCGCCGATGCAGCCCGCACCCGCGCCCCAAAGCAGCGACGAGACGGGCAGTAAAGACGGCGACGGCGGCGGCGAGTCCAGCGGCATCCCGTCGGGCCACGTCATCGAGTCACCCATGGTGGGGACGTTCTACCGCGCATCCGCGCCCACCGCGCCGCCTTTTGTCGAGGAGGGTCAATCGATCAAGGCGGGCGATACGGTCTGTATCATCGAGGCGATGAAGATCCTCAACCAGATCGAGGCCGACGTCAGCGGCACCGTCAAGGCCATCCTCGTCGAGAACGGCTCCCCGGTGGAATTCGGCGAACCCCTGATGGTGATCGAGTGAGCGTCATGCTCGAAAAGGTACTGATCGCCAACCGCGGCGAGATCGCGCTGCGCATCCTCCGGGCATGCCGTGAACTTGACATCAAGACCGTCGCGGTCCACTCAAGCATCGATCGCGACCTCAAGCACGTGCGCCTCGCCGATGAGTCCGTCTGCATCGGGCCGGCGCCCTCGGGCGAGAGCTATCTCAACATCCCCGCGATCATCTCGGCCGCCGAGGTCACCGACACCGTAGCGATCCACCCCGGCTACGGCTTCCTCGCGGAGAACGCCGACTTCGCCGAGCGCGTCGAGTCGAGCGGCTTCAAGTTCATCGGACCGACCGCCAACGTGATCCGCCTGATGGGCGACAAGGTCTCGGCGATCCGCGAGATGGTCGCCGCGGAAGTGCCCTGTGTACCCGGCTCCGGCGGCCCGCTGCCTGACAACGATCGCGAGTGCCAGCGCATCGCACGCGAGATCGGCTACCCAGTGATGATCAAGGCCTCGGGCGGCGGCGGGGGCAAGGGCATGCGCGTGGTCCACAGCGAGGCGGCCCTGGCCAATGCGATCTCGATGACCAAGACCGAGGCCTCCAACGCCTTTGGTAATCCCGAGGTCTACATGGAGAAGTACCTGAGCAATCCGCGCCATGTGGAGTTCCAGGTACTCGCCGACGAGCACGGCAACGCGATCCACCTGGGCGAGCGTGATTGCTCGATGCAGCGCCGCCATCAGAAGGTCGTCGAGGAGGCGCCCGCGCCCGGCATCACCGACGAGCAACGCCAACGCATCGGTGCGCGCTGCGTCGACGCCTGCAAACAGCTCGGCTACCGGGGGGCGGGCACGTTCGAGTTCCTCTACGAAAACGGCGAGTTCTTCTTCATCGAGATGAACACGCGCGTGCAAGTCGAGCACCCGGTCACCGAGATGACCACCGGCGTCGATATCGTCAAGGAGCAGCTGCGCATCGCCGCGGGTGAGCCGCTGCGATTCGGTCAGGCCGACATCGAGCACCGGGGCCACGCGATCGAGTGCCGCGTCAACGCCGAGGACCCGCGGACGTTCGCGCCCTCGCCCGGGCAGATCGACGTGTACCATGCGCCGGGCGGGCCGGGCGTTCGGGTGGACTCGCACGTCTACACCGGCTACAAAGTGCCGCCCTATTACGACTCGATGGTGGGCAAGCTCATCTGCCACAGCGATGACCGACCATCCGCGATCGCACGCATGCGTGGGGCCTTGTCCGAGATCGTCGTCGAGGGGATCAAGACCAACGTCGCCCTGCAGTCCGAGATCATGACCGATGCCGCCTTCGAGCAAGGCGGTACCGACATCCACTACCTCGAGAAGAAACTCGGGATCGACTAATCGGGACACGCTCGGATCCCGTACGGGCGGGGCGCCACCACCCAAGCCGCCATGCCAACGAGGCCGCCATGCCTTGGCTGCAAGTGAAAGTCGAGTCCGATCCCGAGCGCGCCGCGGCCGTCGAGGAGGCCCTGACGTCGGCGGGCGCGCTGTCGGTGACGTTCGAGGATTCCGGCGACGTCCCCATTCTCGAGCCCGACCCCAGCGATATGCCGCTGTGGGGTGCCACCCGGGTCGTCGCTCTGTTCGACGAGGGCGTCGAGCGCGACACCGTCGCCGAGGCGCTGGCGCGCCTCGACGATGCCCAGGCGCAGGCGCCCGTGTTCGAGCAGCTGCCCGACCGCGAGTGGAGCCGGGTCTGGATGGACGACTGGGAACCACTGCGCTTCGGGCGCCACCTGTGGGTGGCCCCGCTGGAGGCCAGCGTCAACGACCCGACGGGCACGGTCGTGCGCCTCGACCCGGGTCTGGCCTTCGGCACGGGCACCCATGCAACCACGGCCCTGTGCCTCCAATGGCTCGAGTCGGCGCCGCTGGCGGGGCGCCGTGTGCTCGATTTCGGCTGTGGCTCGGGGATCCTGGCCATCGCCGCCTTGTTGCTGGGGGCCGACCATGCCCAAGGCATCGACATCGATCCCCAGGCACTCGAGGCGAGCCGCTCGAACGCCGAGACCAACGGTGTCTCCGAGCGCCTGAGCGTGCGCGAGGGCGACGAACCCGCGGGCGGCCCCTTCGACGTGGTTGTTGCCAATATTCTTGCCGGACCGTTGATCCAGGCCGCACCGGCACTGGCCCGACGCCAGGCAGGCGGCGGCTCGATCGCGCTTGCGGGCGTGCTGCGCGAGCAGGCCGATGACGTCATCGACGCCTTTCGCCCGCACTACATGCTCGCCGAAACCGCCGACGAGGACGGCTGGGTGCTGCTGTCGGGGACGCGGCGCGCCGACAGCGACTGAGCGCTTATGGTCGACAGCGCTGCCATGAACACCCAGTGCCCGAATTGCCGCAGCGTCTTCCGTATCGGCCAGGGCCAGCTCGACGCGGCCGGCGGGCGTGTACGCTGCAGCCGCTGCCGCCACGTCTTTGACGCCCACACGCGACTGCAGAAAGAGCTCCCGCTCGACGCAGCCGGTGACACCGCGAGCGCGCAAGCGCGTGACCGGCCGGCGGCGGGCGCGAGCGCCGCCACCCGCCAGCTCAATCTGGAGCAACCCCATCCCGGACCGGTCTCAGGGGTGCTACTCTCCGACGTCGCGCCCGCGCAACAACAGCAGCGCGCCCGTGGCCCTACGTACCGCTCGCTCGGCGCCTGGGCAGCGGTGAACACGATGCTTCTGGTCGCCTTGTGCGCCCAGCTGATCTTCATCCAACGCGGCGCGTTCGCCCAGGATCCGACACTACGACCCGTGGTCGCGCGCATGTGCGACCTCACCAGCTGCACCATCCCGGCACGCCGTGACGTCGAGCAGATCGAGCTCATGCGGCGCAATGTCTATGC
The DNA here is from genome assembly GCA_964445325.1 of uncultured Ectothiorhodospiraceae bacterium. GTDB lineage: Bacteria > Pseudomonadota > Gammaproteobacteria > XJ16 > Halofilaceae > Halofilum. The sequence goes on along the minus strand of CAYUKN010000062.1, from coordinate 6,074 downwards.
CCACCCCAACGTGGATCAGGCGCTGATCATCGATCTACAATTCGTCAACAACGCCGACTTCGCCCAGCCCTACCCGACGCTGACAATCAGCCTCGGCGACATCCGCGGCAAGCCGCTCATCCGGCGCAACTTCGAGCCCGGCACGTATCGCCCCGAGCTCGACAGCAACGCCCGCATGGCCCCCGGTGCGCCGGTGCAGGTGAGCCTCGAGGTGCGCGATCCCGGCGAGGAGGCGCGCACCTTCCAGATCGATTTCAGCTAGCCCCGGGGTACGCGCAGCGCGCGTCAGCAAGCCAGTTCAGCCGTGCTATACTCGGGCGCCCGCACGGAGCGGGGCGTGGGGACGCCTGCTCGAGGGAGGCTCGCGGTACGCCGAGCGATCGGGGTGGAACCGTCGTCGAGCGGCAATCGTCCCGGTGCACCGGCATAACAAAGGCAAGCCAAATGAACCGCGCCGGCGACGGCGGGCGGCCTGACCGCCCGGAAACACCGCTGAAACGTTGTGTCCACGAGGAGCTCGAGCGCTATTTCGAGGCCCTCGAGGGCGAGAGTCCGTGCGACCTCCACAAGATGGTCATCAGCGAGACCGAGCAGGCCCTGCTCGGTTTCGTGCTGGCGCGCACCGGTGGCAACCAGAGTCGCGCAGCGCAGCTGCTCGGTTTGAATCGCGCCACACTGCGCAAGAAGCTGAAACACTACGGGCTAACCCCGTAACACGCCGCGACCGCACGACCGCCTCACGAGAGCCGCCGCCATGAGCGACCCGCACACGAGCCCCGTACGGCGTGCCCTGTTGAGCGTGTCCGACAAGACCGGTGTCGTCGAATTCGGCCGGCGCCTCGCCGACGCGCAGGTGGAGATCCTGTCCACCGGCGGCACTGCGCGCGCACTCGAGGCCGAGGGGATCGCCGTCACCGAGGTCGCCGACCACACGGGCTTCGCCGAGATCATGGCCGGGCGCGTGAAAACACTGCACCCGCGCATCCACGGCGGCATCCTGGGACGCCGCGACATCGACGCGGCTGCGATGGAAGAGCACGGGATCGCGCCCATCGATCTCGTGGCGGTCAATCTCTATCCCTTCAGTCAGGCGGTGGCGCAGCCCGGGATCGAGCGCGCCGAGGCCGTCGAGCACATCGACATCGGCGGCCCCGCCATGGTGCGCGCGGCGGCCAAGAACCACGCCCATGTCGCGGTGGTCACCGATCCCGCGGATTACCCGGACCTGGCGGAGGCGATCGCCGCCGGGGGCGTACCCGGCGACATGCGGCGACGGCTCGCGCTCAAGGCGTTCGAGCACACGGCCCAGTACGATGGCGCCATCGCGAACTGGTTGGGGGCCCAGGAGGGCGACACCGCGGGCGCGGATTTCCCGCCCCAGCCTGCCCAGGGCTACGCCCGCAGCATGGACCTGCGCTACGGCGAGAATCCCCACCAGGCAGGCGCTTTCTACACCGATCCGTCTGGCCCGGCGGCGACGGTTGCCCGCGCCCACGTCCGCCAGGGCAAGGCGCTGTCCTACAACAACATCGCCGACGCCGATACCGCACTCGAGTGCGTCAAAGAGATCGAGGCGCCGGCCTGCACGATCGTCAAGCATGCCAACCCGTGCGGTGTCGCCATGGGTGACGACCTCGCGAGCGCCTACGAGGGTGCCCATGCGACCGATCCCACATCGGCTTTCGGCGGCATCATCGCTTTCAACGGGGCGCTCGACGGTGCCCTCGCCCGCACGCTGCTCGAGCGCCAATTCGTCGAGGTCGTCATTGCACCCGAGGTCAGCGCGGACGCCCTCGAGGCCCTGGCCACCAAGCCGGCCGTGCGCGTGCTCGAGACCGGGACGCTCGGCGACGACACCCGCGGGCTCGACTACCGCAGCGTTGCCGGGGGCTTGCTGGTGCAACAACGCGACCAGGCCGTGCTCGACATGGATGCACTCGAGACGGTGACCCGCGAGGCCCCGGACGATGCGGCTGCGCGCGATCTGCTTTTGGCGTGGCAGGCTTGCAAGTACGTCAAGTCGAACGCCATCGTCTACGCCCGCGAAGGACGCACCATCGGGATCGGCGCAGGCCAGATGAGCCGCATCGACTCGGCCCGCATCGCCGCGCACAAGGCCGACGACGCGGGGCTGTCGACGGCCGGGGCCGTGCTGGCCTCGGATGCGTTCATCCCGTTTCGCGATGTCGTCGACGTCGCCGCCGACGCGGGTGCGCGCGCGATCATCCAGCCGGGCGGATCCCGGCGCGACGACGAGGTCGTCGCAGCGGCCGATGAGCGGGGACTGGCCATGACGCTGACCGGGATGCGCCACTTCCGCCACTAGGCGCGCTTCGGCCACGCACCGGCGGCCGCCACGCGCTTGGATCGCGCTGCGCTCGAGACGACGCCGGGCGTGGGTCCTTCAGTCGGCGTCGGTGTGGGCTTGATATCGACACGAATGAGCCGGCGGTGGCGCGGGCGCCTGGGTCAAGGCCCGCGGTTGCTGTTGCACCCGGCCGGCGGGTCTGAGGGGTGAGCATGAAGGTATTGGTCGTCGGTGGCGGCGCACGTGAGCACGCGCTCGCTTGGAAGGCCGCCCGGTCGCCGCGGGCCGAGGCGGTGTTCGTCGCACCCGGCAACGCGGGCACGGCGCGCGAGGCGGGCATGGCGAATGCGGCGGTCGATGCCGAGGATATCGATGGCCTGCTCGCGTTCGCGCAGAGCCATGCGATCGACCTCACCATCGTCGGCCCCGAAGCGCCGCTCGTCGCTGGTGTCGTCGACCGTTTCCACGGCGAGGGCCGGACCATCGTCGGGCCGAGCCAGGCCGCCGCCGCACTCGAGGGCTCGAAGGCCTTCGCCAAGGACTTCCTTGCCCGCCACGCCATCCCGACCGCGCAATACCGGGTCTTCGACGACGCGAGCGCGGCGCGCGCCTATGTCGCCGAGCGCGGAGCGCCGGTGGTCGTCAAGGCCGACGGGCTGGCCGCCGGCAAGGGTGTCGTGGTGGCCCACTCGGTCGCTGATGCCGTCGCGGCCATCGACGACTTCTTCAGCGGCTCGCTGGGCGGCGCCGGCGCGCGCGTCGTGGTCGAGGACTACCTCACCGGCGAAGAGGCGAGCTTCATCTGCTTGGTCGACGGCCGCAACGCGCTGCCGCTTGCCTCGTCGCAGGACCACAAGACGCGTGATGCCGGTGACACCGGTCCGAACACGGGCGGCATGGGGGCGTACTCGCCGGCCCCAGTGATCACCGACGCGGTCCATGAGCGCATCATGCGCGAGATCGTCGAGCCGACGGTCGCGGGCATGGCCGCCGACGGGCGCCCGTTCAGCGGTTTCCTCTATGCTGGGCTGATGATCAGTCCCGACGGGGCACCGCGTGTATTGGAGTTCAACGTCCGCGCCGGTGATCCCGAGGCCGAGCCCATCTTGATGCGCCTCGACTCCGACTTCCTCGAGCTATGCGAGGCGACGGCCAACGGGGCGCTGGCGCAATTCGAGCCGCGCTGGTCCAGCGACGCCGCGGTGGCGGTCGTGATGGCGGCCGGGGGCTATCCCGGCCAGTACCGCAAGGGAGATCCGATCCGCGGCCTCGATCGAGCCGAGGACGAAGGGGTCAAGGTCTTCCATGCCGGCACGGCCCATGCTGGGGACGAGGTCGTCACGGCGGGGGGGCGGGTCGTGTGCGTGACCGCGCGCGGCCATGATGTCGCCGCGGCCTGCGAGCGCGTCTATCGTGCCATCGACCACATCAACTGGGCCGACGCGCATTGGCGCGGCGACATCGGCCATCGCGCCATCGCGCGCTGATCAGGCCGCAGGGCCGCTGCTCCGCGCATCCGCCACGGTGGCGGACTGCGTACCGCGGCTCGCACGCGCCCGTGCGGCCAAATCGGCCAGGCTGAGTTCACCGCAAGCGCTGGCCACGGCCCGGTCGATCGACTGGAGCACCTCGGTCTGGGCACCGCTATCGTCACGCGGCCAGACCGTGCCCTCGTCGCGGTGACGCAACGCCGCCAACACCGCTGTTATGCTGGTTTCGCCTGGCGGCCGCCCGGGCAGATAACCATTGCCGTCACTACCCGCCGGCGCGAGGATGCCCGCTTTGACCAACATCGCCAGGGCCTCTTCGACCGCCTGCACGGGCAGCGCCAGATCCCCGGCGATGCGCTCGCGCTCGGGCGCGCGCTCCCCGGCCACCCATGCGCGCACCACGGCGGTCGCCACCGCCAGGCCGACGGCCTCGGTCTGCGCCGGCGACAGGCGGACACCCGCGCGCCCCCCGACGGTCAAGTACAACGGGAACTGGTAATAAAACGCCACCGCCGAGCCGGTCAGCAGCACCAGCCACGAGAGATACAGCCAGATCATGAACAACAGCACGATGGCGAAACTCGAGTAGATCGCGGTGAAATTCGTCGAGGTCACCACGATCGCCGCGAAGATCTTGCCCAGGGTCTGCCAGGCGAGCCCGCCAACCAGCCCACCCACCAAAGCGGCGCGGAAACGCACACGCGTATTCGGGATGATGAGGTAGAAGAACGTGAATGCCGCAATGACCAGCACATAGGGCGTCAATGCAGCGGCGAACTGCATCAGTGAGCCGAACGGCTCGATCGCCAACAAGCCTTGCACGACCGCCGAACTGCGAAGCGATGCTGTGATCCCCAGCGCCAGAAACACCAGCACGGGCCCAATGACGATGACACTGAAGTAGTCGGCGAACTGGCGCACCAGCGTGCGCCGGCGGTGCACATTCCAAGTGTAGTTGAACACCGCCTCGACCTTCTGCACCAGCGAGATCGCGGTATACAGCAGCAACCCCATTCCGACCACGCCGAGCACGGCGACCTCGACGTTGTCGACGAAGGCGATGATCTGATCGGTGACCTGGTCGGCCCGCGGCCCCAGCGGGGCGAGGAAGCCGCGAAGCATCGGCTCGATGCGATTGTGCGCACCGAAGCCCTTGAGCACGGAGAAGCTAACGGCCATCAGCGGCACGAAGGCCAACAGACTGGTGAACACCAGCGACATGGCGCGCAGCGTGAGCGCCCCGGAGGCCAGATCGCCGCCGATGGCGTAGGCCATGCGCGCGATTTGTACCAGCCAGCGGCGCCACCATGGGGCGCCGGTGGGCGGATCCGTCCAGACGACGCGCCTGGCCCAAGCCTGGAGATTATCGATCAAACGCATGAGGCCAGCCTACGACAACACGCCTTCAGTGTAGACGCTGCGGCGAAGGCACGCTGGGGTGGAAAGTGCCGCGTGCTACGACTCGCCCGCCTTGTTACGGACGCGCGCCGTGCACGGGCGCTCTAGAAATGGACGCAAAACCACTCGCCATGCGCGGCTTCGGGGGAATGATCCCGCCCCATCCGATTAGTGGCGTGCTCGCAATGGCGCCTCGCCGCAACCGAGCGTGGCGCGTGTCATGCGCTTGCAAGGCATCAATGCGCGGCGCCCTGGCGTCGTCCGTGCCGTGGCGTGGACCGTTTTCGCCTCGGCCATCAGCGCTTCATGAGCTCGAAGAACTCCTCGTTGGTCTTGGTTTGCTGCATCCGACCGATGAGGAACTCGATCGCCTCCATCTCGTCCATGGAATGGAGGAACTTGTGCAGGATCCACGTTTTCTGCAGTTCTTCCTGCGACAGCAACAGCTCCTCGCGCCGCGTACCCGAGCGATTGATGTTGATCGCCGGATAGATGCGCTTGTCCGCGATCCGCCGATCCATGTGCAGCTCCATGTTGCCCGTCCCCTTGAACTCCTCGTAGATCACCTCGTCCATCTTGGAGCCGGTGTCGACCAGCGTCGTCGCAAGGATGGTGAGGCTGCCGCCCTCTTCGATGTTGCGCGCCGCACCGAAAAAGCGCTTGGGGCGGTGCAGGGCGTTGGCGTCGACACCACCGGTCAGCACCTTGCCCGACGACGGCACGACCGTGTTGTAGGCGCGCGCGAGGCGGGTGATCGAGTCGAGCAGGATGACGACATCGTTGCGATGCTCAACCAGGCGCTTGGCCTTCTCGATGACCATCTCGGCGACCTGGACGTGGCGGCTGGCGGGCTCGTCGAACGTCGAGGAGACCACCTC
>CAYUKN010000061.1:0-13732 GCA_964445325.1 uncultured Ectothiorhodospiraceae bacterium | reverse complement strand
CGACCTCTTCGTGGCCGTCGCCACGGGCGTCACTGTTCATGGCGTCAGTGTACGACAGCACGGGCGACGGGCGACGGGCGACGGGCGAAGGGCGAAGGGCGAAGGGGAAAGGGCTAAGGGTCGAGGCCGTAGGCCGGCTTGCGCCCCGTGGGCGCCCGTTCGGCGACCCTGGTGCACGGCCGTATCGCGGCGCGGCGTCTCGCACGGCAAAGGCGCCAGCCGGCGTCGCACGGCACGGGGCATCGTGGGTGTCGCGCGCCGGTTATCGATGGTGGCGGTGGCCGCGCCGGTCCCCGTTTCACTCCATCGATGGTGGCGAACGCGAGTGGGTCATCGGGATCGACAACCGGCCTCCGTCGGGGGTCGTCGGTTGCGCCGGCAGGGGGCAGGCCGCGGCGACCGCGGGAAGTGTTAACAGGCCCTAGCCCGCGTTCGCGGGAGCGGCTGGCTTCGCCTCTGCCTCGGCGCCGGCGCGAAAGCGCACGAGGGCGTCGGCGGCGACCGCCCCCTGGCCGGCGGGGCGCACCAGCAACGGGTTGACGTCGAGCTCGGCGAGCTCACCCGCGTGGTTCACGGCGAAATCGGCCACTGCCATGCAGGCGTCGACGGCGGCCTCGAGATCGCCCGCGGGGCGGCCCCGATAGCCCGCCAACAGGGCTGCGACCTCGAGGCGTTCGATGGCCTCGCGGATCTCGTCACGGCTGGCCGGCAGGAGCACGGTTCGCGTATCGCGCGTGAGCTCGGCGAGTATGCCCCCCGTGCCCACCATCAGCATGGGCCCGCCCAGCGGGTCGTGCACCACGCCCACGATGAGCTCGGCGATCGCGTCGGCCACCATGTGCTCGACCAGCCAGCGCTCGACGCGTTGGCCCGCGGCGTCCACGCTGCGCTCGATGGTCGTGGCGGCGCCATCGACCGCGGTGGCATCGCCCAGGCCGAGGGCGACTGCCCCCATCTCGGTCTTGTGCGCCAGGCCGGGCCCGAGCCCCTTGAGCGCGACGGGGAAGCCGACCTGCTCGGCGGCGGCGCCCGGCGCCTCGGTGGCCGCCACGATGGTCGATGCCGGTACGGCCAGGCCGTGTGCGGCCAACCCCGCCTTGCTGTCAGCCTCGTCCAGGGCGCTACCGCCGGCGACCTCGCCCACCGCCAGCGGGCCGGACCAGGCACCGCTTTCGAGCAGTTGGGCCCGGCGCTCGCTCCAGGCCGAGGCATGCGCGAGGGCGCGGACACCCTCGTCGAGCCCTTGCAGCGGGGTCACGCCCGCCGCGACGCAGGCGCGCCGTGCGGTGTCGGGCAGCGCCTCGGGCAGGGTCGCCAGCACGGCGGCGTGGCCGCCGACGCTGGCATGGGCCTCGAGGAAGCCGTCCATCGCCGCCCGCCAGTTGTCGGGCTGCGACCGCCCGGGGGGCGGGAAGTCGACGACCAGCACGGCCGCATCGTAGCCATCGGCGAGGGCGGTGGCGAAGCCGCGCGCGCTGGCGGCGGCGTCCCCCCAGATGTGGGTGTTGTAGTCGAGCGGATTGCCCACGCTGGCCCGGGGGATGCGGAAGGCCGCCGCGATGCCGTCGGCCGCGGTGGGGCTCGGGGCGGGGCAGCTCACACCCACCGCAGCCAGGCGGTCGCCCATCAGCGCGGCCTCGCCGCCGGAGCACGACAGCGACAGCATGCGCCGGCCCGGCAGTGCCCCCGTGACCGACAGGAGCTTGAGGGTCTCGAGGAGCTCGGCCGGGGTGTGCGCCCGCCGGATGCCGAGGCGATCGAACAGCGATTGATACACGGTGTCGCTGCCGGCCAGCGCCCCTGTATGGCTGAGCGTGGCGCGCGCGCCCTCGCTCGAGGCGCCCACCTTGAGCGCGACCACGGGCACGCCCGCCTCCAGGGCGCGCCAGGCGGCACGGGCGAAGCCGGCGATGTCGCGCAGGCCCTCGATGAACAGCCCGATCGCGTGCACGCGCGGATCCTCGATCAGTACGTCGATGAAATCGCCGACCTCAAGCTGCGCCTGATTCCCCGTGCTGATGACGTAGCCCAGCGGGGCCCCGCGCTGCTGGAAGGTGGCGTTGAGCGCGACATTGCCGCTCTGGCTGATCAGCGCGAAGCCGGCGTCACTGGCTTCGCTGCCGTGATCGTCGGGCCACAGGGCGACGCCGTCGAGGTAGTTGAGGATGCCGTGGCAGTTGGGCCCGACCAGGGCGCAGTCGCCCGCCGCCGTGACCAGCTCGCGCTCGATGTCGGCGACACCATCCTCGGCGAAGCCGGCTGCGAAGCAGATGCCGCCGCCGGCGCCGCGGGCGTCGAGCTCGGCGAATACGCCGGGGCAGGCGGGCGCCGGCACGGCCACCACGGCCGCATCGGGCGCCTCGGGTAGATCGGCGATCGAGGCATAGCACGGGTGGCCGTGCATGGCGCGGCGACGCGCATTGACCGGCCAGACCGCGCCGGCGAAGCCGAGCCCGTCGAGCTGACGTACCGCTTGCTCGGCGGCGTCGCCGCCGATGACGGCCACGTGGCGCGGTTGTAGCACGCGCTGCAGATTGCGCCGCCGCGCGGCTTGGCGGCGCGCCTGGTCTCGCGGCGCGGCCATGCGCGCTAGCCCCCGTGCGGGCGCAGCAGCGAGCGCGCGATGATGTGGCGCTGGATCTCGCTCGTGCCGTCCCAGATGCGCTCGATGCGGGCGTCGCGCCAGAAGCGCTCGAGCGGGAGTTCGTCCATCAGGCCCATGCCACCGAGGACCTGGATGCACTCGTCGGTCACCCGGGCGAGCATCTCCGAGGCATGAAGCTTGGCCATCGCCGCGTCGGCGTCGGTCATGCGGTCCTGGTCGTGCAGCCAGGCCGCGCGCAGGCACAGCAGCTCGGCCGCCTCGATCTCGGTGGCCATGTCGGCGAGCTTGAAGCCCGTGCCCTGGAAGCGGCCGATGTTCTGGCCGAACTGCTTGCGCGAGGCGGCCCATTCGACCGCTATGTCGTGCGCCCGGCGGGCGCGCCCGACACAGGTCGCCGCCACGGTCAGGCGGCTGGCCGAGAGCCAGGTACCCGCCAGCTCGAAGCCGGTGTCGACGGCGCCAAGGACCTGGCTCGAGGGTACGCGGCAGTTGTCGAATTCCAGGACCGCGTTGTGGTAGCCGCGGTGCGAGACGGCATTGTAGCCGGGCCGCATGGTCATGCCCGGGGTGTCGTGGTCGACCAGGAAGACCGTGATCTTCTTGCGCTTGCCGCGCCCGGCAGCCTCCTCCTCGCCCGTGGCGGCGAACAGGATGGTGAAGTCGGCCATGTCGGCGTGGCTGATGAAGTGCTTGGTGCCGTTGATCACCCAGTCGTCACCGTCGCGCTCCGCGCGCGTCGACATCCCGCGCAGGTCGGAGCCCGCACCGGGCTCGGTCATCGCCAGGCACTCGACACGCTCGCCGCGAATGACCGGGTAGAGGTAGCGCTCGGCCTGGGCCTCGTCGCACGCGCGCAGGATGTTGCTCGGGCGGTGGACGAGCATCTGCAGCGCGAACGAGGTGCGCCCGAGTTCGCGCTCGACCATCGTCAGCGTCAGCGCATCAAGGCCGCCGCCGCCGAGGGCCTCGGGCATGTTGGCGGCATAAAAGCCGTACTCGATGGCCTTCGACCGGATCGCCTCAGCGACCTCGGCCGGCACGGCGTCACGGCGCTCGACCTCGGCCTCGTGCGGGTAGCACTCCTCCTCGACGAAGCGACGCACGCTGTCGACGACCATCTTTTGCTCGGTTGTTGGCTCGAAGTCCATGCTCAGCGCCCCTTGAAGTGCGGCTCGCGCTTCTCGGCGAAGGCGGTGACGCCCTCCTTCGCGTCCTCGCTGAGAAGCACCTTCGGGAAGTTCTCCAGCTCGGCCTCGCGCAGGTAGGCGAACGACTCGCGCACCGACAACGACTCGGTCTCGCGCATAATCTCGGTGATGGCCTGCACCGCCAACGGCGCCCCGGCGGCGATGGTGTCGGCCCACTCGCGCGCGGTGGGCATGAGCTGATCCGCGGTCACGACCTTGTTGATCATGCCGTAGTGCAGGGCCTCGTCGACTTCCATGCGCCGGCCCAGCAGCAGCATCTCCTTGGCGATGTTGTGCGGCAGGCGCTTGGGCACGCGCTGGAGCCCGCCGGAGTCGGGCACGATGCCCAGCGGCACCTCGGGCAGAGCGAAGTAGGCATGGTCGACGCAGACGATCAGATCGCAGGCTATCGCCAGCTCGAAGCCACCGCCGATCGCGAGGCCGTTGACCGCCGCGATCACGGGCTTGTTCAAGTCCCAGAGCTCGGTGATGCCGGCGAAACTGCCCGGTCCGTAGTCGGTGTGCCACCACAGCCCGACCTCCTCGTCCTCGCCGGAGGCGGCGGCCTTGAGATCCCAGCCGGCCGAGAACGCCTTCTCGCCAGCGGCGGTGACGATGCCCGCGCGCAGCTCGGGATCGTCGCGCAGCTCGCAGAAGGCCTCGCCCAGGGCCACCGATGTGGCTCGATCGATGGCGTTGACCTTCGGCCGGTCGAGGGTGATCTCCATTACGCCGTTACGGCGCGTAACCTGTACGGCCTCGCTCATAATCGTTGTCTCCTGCCTGCTGCGGCGGTCATGCCCGGCGTCATTGGCACCGTCAGCCGCCGGCCCGATGTGTACGCAAATGGTCCGCCAGCGATGGAGCGAGGCGTTGATACAAAGCGACAGGATTTTGACGGCGTTCGACTCACCGAGCGACCAAGGCGGCCGGGGCAGCGGCCCTTGTTGCTGTCGATCGGGGCGCATTCGGGTTACGCTTCGACTGGTAGAGGACAGGTCCTCGGGCAGCGGGACGCGCGTTGTGGCACTGATCGGGGCACGCAAGAACGGCATGACCAACGGATTCACCTCGGTTGGCCATGGCACCGACGTCGGCGCATGGCGCGACCACAACGAAGACGCCTACCGGGTGAATCGATCGGCCGGGCTGCTGCTGGTGGCCGACGGTATGGGCGGTCACGCCGCCGGCGAGGTCGCCAGCCGCATCACGGTCGACACCGTCGAGGCCGCGGTCGCAGCGGAGGGAGTGGCGTTGGTCGACGCCGTCGCGCGGGCGCACGCCAACGTGCTGTCCGCGGGCCAAGACGGCCGCGGCTATGCCGGTATGGGGACCACCTGTGTCGCCTGCCGAGCGACGGCGCAGGGCCTGGAGATCGCCTGGGTGGGCGACAGTCGTGCCTATCGCTACCGGGGCGGCGAGCTCGAGGCCCTCACACGCGATCACTCGTATGTGCAGTCGCTCGTCGATGCGGGGCTGATCCAGGCGGATCGCGCCGATTCTCATCCCGATCGCCACGTTCTGGCGCGTTGCATCGGCGCTCCCGAGCTCGAGCCGGGCGCGATCGACCAGCGCACGGTGGCAGCGAGCCCGGGCGATCGCATCCTGTTGTGCACCGATGGCCTCAACGGCGAGCTCAGCGAGCGCGCGATCGCGCACATCCTGCACGCCGAGGGCGACGATCAGGGCGCCGCTGACGAGTTGATTCGCACCGCCGTCGCCGCTGGCGGCCAGGACAATGTCACCGTGATCGTCGCGACCCTCGGATGAGCGATCCCACGGATAGCGATGCCATCGAGGGCTTTGCCGTCGAGGGGAGCCAGCGCATCGACCGCTGGCTCTGGGCAGCGCGCTTTTTCAAGACACGCTCGCGGGCGCGCGACGCGGTGCGCGCAGGCAAGGTCGGGGTCAACGGTGCGCGCGCCAAGCCTGCGCGCCAGGTGTGCCCGGGCGACCGGGTCGATGTGCGCACGCCGGCGGCCCGCTTCGTGGTCGATGTCGACGGGATCAACGAGCAGCGCCGGCCGGCGGCCGAGGCCCGTCATCTCTATACCGAGACCGCGGAGAGCCAGGCCGCGCGCGAGCGCGAACGCCAGCGCGAGCGCGATCGCCGGGCGGCGGTGGTCTTCGACGAGGGACGGCCCGACCGCCGCGAGCGCCGCGCGTCCATCCGTTGGCGTAAGCGCCAGGGCGGTCCCTGACGCCGAGTGGCGCCAGCGGGCGTTGATTGGGGCAAACGCCGTGCCATGCTATTTTAGGCGCATCCATTGCGCCCGGCTCGCGCCGTGACGGGGCGCCCCCGCCTCTCGAGGAATCGACGATCGGATGAAACGCATCACCGCGATCATCAAGCCGTACAAGCTCGACGACGTGCGCGAGGCGCTGTCGGAGAGCGGCATCAACGGTATGACCGTGACCGAGGTCAAAGGCTTCGGTCGGCAAAAGGGCCATACCGAGCTCTACCGCGGCGCGGAGTACGTCATCGATTTCCTGCCGAAAATCCGGATCGAGGTCGTCGTCGCCGACGAGACCGCCGATGCCGCCATCGACGCCATGGCCCGGGCCGCCCATACGGGCAAGATCGGTGACGGCAAGATCTTCGTCGAATCGGTCGAGCGCGTCGTTCGCATCCGTACCGGAGAGGAAGGCGATGCCGCGCTCTGAAGCCCCGGCATCGGCGGCGGCATTGGATACAGCGGACGCAGGCGATCCGTCGCCGCCGGGCACGGTAGCGCCGCGCGTGCTGGGGCGCGACCAGCACTCGATCTCGCGCAAGCACATCAACAGCAACGCCCTCAAGGTCCTCTATCGCCTGCACAAAGGCGGTTACCAGGCGCACCTGGTGGGCGGGGGCGTGCGTGATCTCTTGCTCGGGCATCAGCCCAAGGACTTCGACGTTGCCACCGACGCCACGCCCGAGCAGGTCCGCGAGCTCTTCCGCAATTGCCGCCTGATCGGGCGGCGGTTCCGCCTGGCGCACGTCGTGTTCGGCCGCGACGTCGTCGAGGTCGCGACCTTCCGCGCCGATCACGATGCGGTCGACGACGACGACTCGGCCGACGTTGTGCGCCAGGACGACGGTCGCATTCTGCGCGATAACGTCTTCGGCACGATCGAGGAAGACGCGTTTCGCCGCGACTTTACGGTCAATGCGCTGTATTACGATATCTCGCGCTTCGCCGTGCTCGACTACACGGGCGCACTTGCGGATCTCGAGGCGCGGCGGCTGCGCTTGATCGGTGACCCGGCGGCGCGCTATCGCGAGGACCCGGTGCGCATGCTGCGGGCGGCACGCTTCGCGGCCAAGCTCGGCTTCGAGGTCGACCCGGACACGGCCGCGCCCATCGCCGAATGCGGGCCCTTGTTGCGCGACATCCCGCCGTCACGCTTGTTCGACGAGGTGCTCAAGCTCTTCGTCACGGGGCATGCGCAAGGCTCGATGGAGCATCTGCTGCGCCTGGACCTGCTGCAATACCTGTTCCCGGGCGCCGATGCGGCGCTCAAGGCCGGCGACGCGGGCTTCACCGCGCTGCTCGAGCGCGCGCTGGACAACACCGACCGGCGCCTGGCCGCGGACAAGCCCGTGACCCCGGCGTTCCTCTACGCGGTGTTGCTGTGGCCGGTGGCGTCGGCGCGCGCAAGCGAGCTGCACGAGCGCGAGGGCGAGTCCCCCGTGATGGCGATGCAGCGGGCGGCCGCGGAGGCCGCCGAGGCGCAGCAGGCGTACACGGCCCTGCCCAAGCGCTTCGCCGGCCCCATGCGCGAGATCTGGCTGTTGCAGCCCAAGCTCGAGCGTTATCGCGGCAAGCGCGCGCGGCGGTTGTTGTCGCACCCGCGGTTGCGTGCGGCCTGGGATTTTTTGTGCTTGCGCCGCGATGCGGGTGAGGCGTTGGGCGAGACATGCGACTGGTGGCAGCGGGCCATGGATGCCCATGCCCAAGGCGAGGCGGCGGCGGGCGATGCCTCGGGCTCGCGCGCGGAGGCACCGCGCAACAAGCGCCGGCGTCGCGGCGGCCGACGCCGACGGGGTGCGCAAGATCCCTCATGACCGCTGGCGGCGCGGGCCGCGCCTGGATCGGCCTGGGCAGCAACGTGGGCGAACCGGTCGCCCAGCTACGGGCGGCATTCGAGGCGCTCGATGGCATCGAGGCGACGCGGCGCTGGGTGAGCTCCTCGCTGTACGCGAGCACGCCCATGGGCCCACCCGATCAGCCGCTCTATATCAATGCCGTCGCCGGGGTGGCGACCGAACTGTCCCCGCACGCGCTGTTGCGCTCGCTGCACGCCATCGAGCACGCGGCGGGCCGGGTCCGATCGGGGCAGCGCTGGGGGCCTCGGCGCCTCGATCTGGATCTGCTGGCGTTCGATCAGTGCACCATCGACGATGACGAGCTGACGTTGCCGCATCCCGGCGCCGCGGCGCGTGCCTTCGTGTTGCTACCTTGGGCCGAGGTTGCGCCGGATACGCGCATACCCGGGGTGGGTCGGGTGGGCGATCTCGTACCCGCGGCTGCCGAGGATGTCTGGCCGTATCGGGATGATCGAGCGTGAGCGAACCGGGACGCTACATCGTGGTCGAGGGGCCGATCGGCGTGGGCAAGACCACGCTGGCGCGGCGCCTCGCGGACAGCTTCGGCTCGGAGCTGCTGCTGGAAGGGGCGGACCACAACCCCTTCCTCGAGCGCTTCTACCGCAACCCGCGCGAGGCCGCGCTGTCGACCCAGCTGCACTTTCTGCTCCAGCGCGCGGAGCAGCTGCGCGGCATCGAGCAAAGCGACCTGTTCAATCCGGTGTGGGTCGCCGACTTCCTCATGGAGAAGGATCGCCTTTTCGCCGAGATCAATCTGGACGCCGACGAGCTCGCGCTCTACCAGCAGGTCTACGACCACCTGGTCTTCCAGCCGCCCACGCCCGATTTGGTGGTCTATCTCCAGGCGCCGGTGAAGGTGTTGCGCGAGCGCATCGAGAAACGCGGGATCGCCTACGAGCGCGGCATGGATCCGCAGTATCTGCAGCGCCTGGTCGACGCCTACACGCGGTTCTTCCACGACTACGAGGATTCCGCGCTGCTCATCGTCAACGCCAGTGATATCAACTTCGCCGAGAACGACGCCGATTTCGAGGCCTTGCTGCGCCAGATCCGGCGCACGCACACCGGGCGCCATTTCTTCAACCCGGCTCCGCTCGCCGGATGAGCGTGGGCCAGCGGGCGCGGCTGTCCCGGCCGAAGAGGGCGGGGTTACAATCGCGCGACGCCGAGCACGGCCGCGAAGACCATGAGCACGTATAGCCCACCGAGCACAGCCGTCAGCACGGCGACGTTGCGCGCGCGCAAGCGCGCGGGCGAGCCGATCGCCGCGCTCACCGCCTACGATGCGACCCAGGCGGCGCTCGTCGACGCCGCCGGCGTCGATTGGGTGCTCGTGGGCGACTCGCTGGGCATGGTGGTGCAAGGCTTTGATACCACGTTGCCGGTGACCGTCGACGACATGGTCTACCACGCCCGTGCGGTTCGGCGGGGCCTCGAACGCGCGCTGCTGGTGGTCGACCTGCCGTTCATGAGCTTCTCCGACCCCGAGGTCGCGCTCGCCAGCGCCGCGCGCTTGATCAAGGAGGCGGGCGCGCAGATGATCAAGCTCGAGGGCGGCAAGGGCCAGAGTGCGACCGTCCGGCGGCTCGCCGAGTGCGGTGTGCCCGTGTGCGCCCATATCGGGGTTCAGCCGCAATCGGTCCACAAGGCAGGTGGCTATCGTCGCCAGGGCGGCGACGAGGCGGCCGCGCGCGCGATGCTCGAGGACGCGCTGGCGCTCGAGGCCGCCGGCGCCGACGTCGTGCTGCTCGAGTGCGTGGTGGCGTCGGTTGCCCGCGAGATCGCGGGCAACCTCAACGTGCCCGTGATCGGTATCGGCTCGGGGGCGGGCTGCGACGGCCAGATCCTGGTGCTCTATGACGCCCTGGGCGCGACCGCCGAGCCGCCGGCGTTCGCGCACGACTTCCTTGCCGAGACGGGCAGTTTGCAGGGGGCGCTCGCCGCCTATGTCGAGGCCGTCCGCGCGGGGCGCTATCCGGCGCCCGAGTCGGGAGCGGTCTGAGGTGCCGGCCGAAGTCGTCGATCAACCGGCCGATCTGCGCGCGCGCGTGCGTGCCTGGCGCGCGGCGGGCGAGACCGTGGCGCTGGTGCCCACGATGGGGGATCTGCACGCGGGCCATCTGGCGCTCGTCGATACCGCGCGCCAGCGCGCGGATCGCCTGGTCGTCAGCGTCTTCGTCAATCCGCTGCAGTTCGGGCCGAACGAGGACTACGCGGCGTATCCGCGGGCGCTGGAGCGCGACCGCGAGCGCCTGGCCGCGTATGGTGCCGATATGGTGTATGCGCCCGAGGCCGACACGGTGTACCCCCGCGGGCTCGGGCGCACGGTGCGCCTGCATGTCCCCGAACTCGAAGAGGTCCTTTGCGGCGCCGATCGGCCCGGCCACTTCGCCGGTGTGGCGACCGTGGTCGCGAAGCTGTTCAATGCGGCCGAGCCCGACTACGCCGTCTTCGGCGAGAAGGACTATCAGCAGCTGCTGCTCATCCGGCGCATGGCCGCGGATCTCGACTTCGGCGTCGAGGTGGTGGCGGTGCCCACGGTGCGCGAGGCCGACGGTCTGGCGCTGTCGTCGCGCAATGCCTATCTCAGCGAGGCCGAGCGCAGCGCCGCGCCCACGCTGTATGCCGCGCTGCGGGCGTTGAGCAAGCGCTTGCTCACCGGTGAGCGCAACTTCCCGCGTCTGGAGGCGGACGCGCGGGCGGAGCTCGCCGCCGTCGGTTTCAGCCCGTCCTATGTCGCCGTTCGCCGAGCCGAGGACCTGCACGAGCCGACCCCGGCCGAGCGCGCCGATGCGCTGCGCATCCTGGCGGCGGCCCATCTGGGCTCGGCACGCCTGATCGACAATGTCGCCGGCGACGAGGCCAGCCGATGACCCGCTTGACCCAGTCGCCGGCATGGCAAGCGGTCGCTGAGGCCCACCGGGCACACGCCGATATCACGCTCACCGAGCTGTTCGCGGCCGAGCCCGAGCGCGCCTCGCGCTACACCCTGTCGCTGGGCGGACTGACGCTGGATGCGGCCAAGACCCATCTCACGCCCACGGTGCTCACACGGCTGCTCGAGCTCGCCGACGCCCAGGACGTCGCCGGCTGGCGCGATCGCATGTTCGCGGGCGAGCCGGTCAACCACACCGAGGGCAGCCCCGCGCTGCACGCGGCCCTTCGGACCCCGGAGATCGGCGACGTCACCATCGACGGCGAGCGCGTCAGCGATGCGGTGGCGACGGCCCGCCGCCGTATGGCCTGGCTCGTCGAGGCGGTCTCCTCGGGCGAGCTGCGCGCCGCCGATGGCGGCCCCTTCGAGGACGTCGTCAACATCGGCATCGGCGGCTCCGATCTGGGGCCGCGGCTGGCCTGCGAGGCGCTGGGGTCCCACGGCGGTAGCGGGCCGCGGGTGCACTTCGTCACCAATATCGATCCCAGCGAGCGCGAGCGTGTGTTCGCCCGGATCGAGCCGGCACGCACGCTGTTCATCGTGGCCTCGAAGACCTTCACGACGCTGGAGACATTGGCGAACGCGCGCGCAGCCTGGACCCGCGTGACCGAGACCGGCGCGGGCGAGACGGCCGCCGCGAGCCACTTCGTCGCCGTCACGGCCCACCACGAGCGCGCCCGTGCCTGGGGCATCCCCGATGAGCGCATATTCCCCCTCTGGGATTGGGTCGGCGGCCGGTACTCGTTGTGGTCACCGATCGGCCTGACGGTGGCGTTTACGCTCGGCAACGCGCAATTCGACGCGTTGCTGGAGGGGGCAGCGGCCATGGACCGCCACTTCCGCGATGCCCCGCCGCGCGAGAACATGCCCTTGTGGCTGGCCCTGGTGGGCATCTGGTATCGCAACTTCGTCGGCACCGCCAGCCACGTGGTCGTCCCCTATGCCACACGGCTCGGGCACTTGCCGGGGTATCTGCAGCAGCTGGAGATGGAGTCGAATGGCAAGTCGGTCGATCGCGACGGCATGACCGTCGATTACGCCACGGCCCCAGCGGTGTGGGGCGAGGTGGGCACGACGGCGCAGCACGCCTTTTTCCAATGGCTCCATCAAGGCACCGACACCGCCACATGCGACATCGTTGCGGTGGCCGACGACGCGCACCCGGATCGCCACGCGCTCGCCGCCAATGCGTTCGCGCAGAGTGCGGTCCTGGCGGCGGGTCGCAGCAAGGAAGCCCTTCGACGCGCCGGTGTCGACGAGTGGCTGCGCGCCCATCGAGCCATGACGGGTGACCGGCCCAGTACCACGTTGCTCGTCGACGGGCTCAGCCCCGACAACCTGGGCCGACTGCTGGTGTTGTACGAGCACAAGGTTTTTGCCCAAGCGATGGTGTGGCGGATCAACCCCTTCGATCAGTGGGGTGTCGAGCGCGGCAAGGATATGGCACGCGCCTTGCTGTCACCCGTGTCGGGCGAGTCCGGGGCCCTCGATGATTGGGACGCCTCGACGCGCTCGCTGGTCGCGCGCTATCGCGGCGGCCGTCGCGCTTAGCCACGACGACCGGCAACCCAATGACGGGCTCAGCGCCTTGTTGAACGGGCAAGAAGCGCCAGTCTACACTCCATCCGATTGGGTGGGTCCCGGCCCAGCCATCGGCGGGCCGCCACACGCGAGCCCTCGATCCGCCGGGGTTGAGCGAACAGCTGCAGCAGCAGCGGGAGTTAGTCGATGCATCACCGAGTGAATCGCGTCCGCCTCGCCACATCCGTGACGGCCGCTGCGCTACTGTCAGCCGGCGCTACGGCCTCGGCCGCCGAGGGCAACGAATTGACCATCCTCAGCTGGGGCGGCTCTTATGCCGATGGTCAGCGTCAGGCCTATATCGAGCCATTCGCCGAGGAGACGGGGATCGACGCGAAGGTCGCCGACTACGTCTACGGCGGCGACTTCTCGGATATCGAGAAGCAGGTCCAGTCGGGCCAGCCCGAGTGGCAAGTGGTCGATATCAGCTTGTCGAGTGCCTTGCGCGGTTGCGAGAACGGCTACCTTGAGCCGATCTCGCCGAACATGCTGCCGCCGGCGCCCGACGGCACGCCCGCGATCGACGATTTCCTGCCCAACACGCTGCACGAGTGCGCCGTGGGACAATACATCTGGTCGACGATGTGGGCCTATGACAAGCGGGCCTTCGACCAGACCCCCGATTCGCTCGAGGACGTGTTCAACGTCGACGCGTTCCCGGGTGAGCGTGGGATGCAGAAGTCGGCCAAGAACAATGTCGAGTGGGCCTTGATGGCCGATGGGGTGGACCCGGCGAACGTCTACAAGGTGCTCGACACAGAGCAGGGCAAGGCCCGGGCGTTCGACAAGCTCGCCTCGATTCGCGACCAGATCCGCTGGTGGGAGGACGGCTCCAAGCCCCAGGAGTGGCTGACCGGCGGCGAGGTGGTCATGTCGAGCGCCTACAACGGCCGCGTGTTCAATGAGATCGTCAAGAACGACCAGCCACTCGGCTACATCTGGGACGGTCAGGTCTGGACGATCGAGGTCTGGGCCATTCCGCGGGGCGCGCCCAATATGGCCGACGCGCTCGAGTTCATCAGCTACGCCACGCGCACCGAGTCGATGGCGCGCCTCACCGACTTCCTGTCCTACGCGCCCGGGCGCCAGTCGTCGCTGCCGTTGGTCGAGCGCGAGTACCAGTCGCACATGCCCACCGCCCCCGGCAACCGGCGCAACGCGGTGCAGGCGAGCTTCCTGTGGTGGGCGGACAATTCCGAGGAGATGGAACAGCGCTTCGACGCTTGGCTGGGCGAGTCCGGCTGATCCGCCCCGGCCAGGGCTGCCGGGGCGCCTAGGGTCTGCTAAACCCTTCGCGCGGTCACGGCGGCAAGCACGGGAAGTGGTAACAGGCC
>CAYUKN010000060.1:0-13994 GCA_964445325.1 uncultured Ectothiorhodospiraceae bacterium | reverse complement strand
CTAGGGGCGGCGGACCCGTGCGGCGCGACCGCCTAAACGAATCGTCATCGGGTGTTTAGGCGGCTCCGCTTGCAGCGAGGTTAGACTGGCGCCTATGCCGTGAGCGGCCCGGGCAAGCGCGGAGGTGGGCGATGGAGCGATATCGAGTGCGACGCACTGGAGCGCATACGGTGGGTGCCCGCCTCATCACACGCGCCGGTATCATTGCGTGCAAGCGGCGCGGGCTGTTCCGCGGCGGGCAGTGGCAAGCGGCCAACGAGTGTGTCCGGGCCGGGCTTGGCGACGATGAGCTGCACCGATTCGTCGACGCGGCCCACGAGATCGCTGCCATCCGCGAGACCATGGCGCGCCGCATCGCGGTGGCCGCTCGGCTCGAGCGGCGCTTGCTACGCGCTCGGGCGCGCCGGCGCATCGGGCAGGTGCTGGCCAGTCATGGATTGAGTCATGCGCAGTACCGGCGGATCGGCGCGGTGCTGGAATCCGACGGCGGCCTGGGCCAGGTGCCCGCTGGCGGCATCGGCGCCGATGGCGAGCCCACTCGCGTGCCGGAGCGCTGACCAGCGGCCGCAGCCACGGGCTCGGCGAGGCGGTGACGCCAGTCCCTTGCGGTGACACCCAAGCGGCATCGCAGGTGTCAAACACTGCTTGAACGCACCCGAAAAAGATTCGTTTGTGCCCGATCTTGCCAGGCCATAGTCTGATCATTGCGCGCGGGTTGCACTTCGCGCGGGTTGTTCCACTCACTCGGCTTGGTGAAGGAGGCTAAGATGGTCGTGGTACCGATCGGTTTCGCCAAGGGAGCGTATCGGCCCGCTCGTTGATGTCGAATCAACGCGTGTCCGCCGATGCCCCTCCCGTCGAAGGCCGCCCCCAAGGGCGGCCTTCGGCTTTTGTGGCCCCTCGCTCGCCGAGGCGCCCCCCGCGCAGGCGAGCGCATCGTGCCCGGAGCGCGTTTCCACGACGCTGCCGGGCGCGGCGGCGGCTGCCGGCCCTCTCAAACGCCGCTGGCGTTGCCCTGTCGGGCGCGCTCGTCCGGGCGCTCGACCAGTGTCACGGTCAGCTCGCGCCGGTTGCCAGCGCGCACGACGGTCAGGGTCAGTTCCTCTCCCGGGCTCGTCGGTGCGAGGGCGGCCAGCAGTTCCGGGATGCTTGCGACCGGCTCGCCCTCGACGGCGACGACCACATCCCCGTCGACGGGTACGCGATGGCGCCCCAGCCAGATGGTGCGGCCCCCGTCGCCCCCGCGCAGCCCCGCGGCCGCGGCGTTGGTGCCGGGCTCGACCTCGGTGACGAGAATGCCCTCACGGGTCTCGATACCGGCGGCCCGAGCGAGACGTCGGTCCAGGGCGACACCGTCGAAGTCGATCCAGCCGCGTGCGACGCGCCCGGTGGCCAGGAGCTCGCCGACCACGCGTGCGGCGGCGTCGATGGGCACCGCGAAGCCGATACCGGCACTCGCCGATGAGGGCGAGATGATCAAGGTGTTGACGCCGACGACGCGCCCTTGCCGGTCGAGCAATGGGCCGCCCGAGTTGCCCGGGTTGATGGCTGCATCCGTCTGAATGAGGTCGCGTACCAGAAAACCCGACGGCAGCTCGATGGGGCGATTGAGAGCGGAGACCACGCCCAGCGTCAGCGTCCCGTCGAGGCCGAAGGGGTTGCCCAGCGCCACCACCTTTTGTCCCACCTGCAGCGCTTCGCTATCGCCGCGCGGGATCGTGGTCAGCTCGCGTCCCTGCGGGTCGAACCGCACCACGGCGAGATCGAGCTCGGGGTCGGCACCGATGACTCGGCCGCGGTAATGACTGCCGTCGTAGAGGGTGATGACGAGGCGCTGGCTGCCGGCGATGACGTGCTGATTGGTCACGACCAGCCCGCGTTCGTCGATGATGAAGCCGCTGCCGCTCGAGGTCCGCGTATTGCCGCGACCGAAGCCCGAGCGCCGGGACGTCGCCAGGCCGGTCACGTTGACCACGCCGCGCACCCGCTCGCGGTAGATACGCGCCGTGTTGATCTCCTCCGCGCTCAGACCCTCGGTGCGCACCGGCGCCAAAGCGCGTTCCTCGGGCACGCCCTGGGCATAGGGGATCTCGGGGCCGTCGGCGTAACCCCCGTCGCCCTGGGCTGGCGTCAACGTGCTGCAAGCGGTGACGGTGGACACCAGCAGGAGTATGGGTGCAACGAGGCACCCCTTTTTTAGCGATCGCGCTGGATGGGCCATAGACGGCAGCATCGAGGATCCGGGGCCAGCAAGCAACGACTCTCGGGGCCCGAGTGTATGCAATGGCGCGGCGATTCGCCCGGGCCCGCCCCATGCGCGCTCGGCCCGTCGCGTCGATGCTCCAGCGCTCGCCACCGCAATCCTGCCGGTCATCCTGTTCGCTTGGGTCTATCTCGCGTGGCGGCCGTAGGGCCGGCGTTTCGCCGCAATGGTGCACCGCGGCCATCGCGAGCGGATCGAGCCGGCGGTGCTGGGCCGGTGCGTGTTCGACCTGGTCGTCGCGGCGCTGGGGGCTACTCCGTGTTCGTGCTGGCCATCGAATTGCTCGAGCGCTGAGCGGCGGGGAGGGAGCTAGCCGACGCGCCACCGCTGGCGCGGGGTGCTTGCCGGCCTTGCCCAGGTGCCAACGAGGCTGCGCCGCTGATGCCTGCGTGCGGTCGATGGTGGTGGCGAGATGGTTGCAGCCCGTATATCGGGGCCGACGCGGTGAGCGATCAATCGCGATTGAAGCGTCGCGGCCTCGCTCGATGGTTGCATGACGCTGGGTGGCCGAGCTCATCTACGACCGAGGTTGAATGGAGTCGCCGGGTACATGGAACATAGTCGCCGCTGATCGTTCGGCTATTCGGTAGGGCGATGCCATGGCGCCATGCAGGGGTTTCGTTCGATGGATCGTCGCTTGCGGCTTGGCAAGCGTCGTGATCGTCGGTTCTGTCGCGGCTCGGGCCGGTGAAGCCAGCGTCGTCGATGTAACGGTCGAGCCCGGCAGCGGGGGTTACAGCTTCGAAGTCACTGTCCGCCACGACGACGAGGGCTGGGATCATTACGCCAATCGCTGGGAGGTAGTCACGCCGGATGGCGACGTGATCGACGAACGGGTCCTGCACCATCCCCACGAGAACGAGCAGCCGTTCACGCGGTCATTGCGCGGTGTGGCGATCCCGGACGATGTCGCTCGCGTGCGCATCCGCGCCCACGACTCGGTCCACGGTTATGGCGGCGAGGAGGTGAGCGTCCAGCTGCCTTGATTTCGTCCGCGGTGGCAGTGATCGACGCGGCTGTTTACGGCAAGTTGGCTCAGCCGATAGCCAGGGGGAGCGATGGTGGAGCCCGAATACTGCAGCACCATGGCCCGCTACAATCAATGGATGAACGCCAGGCTCTACGCGAGCGCGGCGCTCCTGTCCGAAGACGAGCTGCGGGGTGATCTCGGCGCGTTCTTCGGCTCCATCTTCGCGACGTTCAATCACCTGCTGTGGGCCGACCAGCTCTGGATGAGCCGCTTTACCGCAAGGCCTCGGCCCGCGGTCGGGATCGGCGAGTGCATGCACGATGACTTCGATGCGCTGCAATCAGCGCGCGAGGCGATGGACCGCGAGATTCGCGAGTGGGCCGACGGTGTGTCGCGCGATTGGTTGGCCGACACGATCTCGTGGCGCAGCGGCCAGGACGGCGGCACGCGCAGTCGGCGGGCGTGGCTGCTCGCCGTTCACTTTTTCAACCACCAGACCCACCACCGCGGTCAGATCACCGCCCTTTTGACGCGCCTGGGTCACGATCCGGGCGTGACCGACTTGCCCTGGATGCCCGGCGATCAAGCGGCGTGTTAACAGGCCCTAGTCCCGGCGGTTGGCGCTTGCGCAGACCGCTCTACGGGCCGGCCCGTACGCAAAAGCCGCAATTGTTGCGTCGACCACCCGCGCGCAGACTCATCCATGGGTTTCAAGAGGGCAAGCGGCGCGACGAGCCGCCTGTCCGGGAGGTAGGCGCGATGTCCCGGCTGGTACTGGTACAAAGAGCGTTCGCCACTTGGCGCGAGGCGGATGCTTATTTCGACTCGATCGCGGCCGAGGCCTGGCCGTACCTGTGGTGTTGGCAGGATATCCAGAGCCATGAATGGAAGGTGATGGCGTTCGTCGAGACGCATCACTGGCTCGCCGCGTAATGACGCGGCCGCAACCAAGCGGCGTGGCTCGTTTGGACGCTGCGGGCGAGTCGCCGACGAGCCCCCGATCGTCTTGCGGTTTCGGTGGGCTTTTTAAGGGCGGCAGTCGGCTCGTCTTCTGCCGGAGCGCGCACTGGCTCAGTAGGGGGAGCGAGCCAGTGCGCGCGTCGACGGCGGCCCCGTCAGCGAAAGACCACCGTTCGCTGGCCGTTGCGCAGCACGCGCTGCTCGGCGGCCCAGTTGACCGCGCGCGTGAGCACTTGGCGCTCCACGTTGCGGCCCACGTTGGTGAGATCCTCAGGGGTGTACTTGTGGTCGACGCGCTCGACGTCCTGCTCGATGATCGGTCCCTCGTCGAGATCGGCCGTGGCGAAGTGCGCCGTCGCCCCGATCATCTTGACTCCGCGCTCCCAGGCCCGGCGGTAGGGGTTGGCGCCCTTGAAGCTCGGTAGCAGGGCATGGTGGATATTGATCACCCGCCCCGAGTAGCGCTGGGTGAACTCGTTCGACAGGATCTGCATATAGCGCGCCAGGATGATGTAGTCGGCGCGATAGCCCGTGACCAGCCGGTCGAGCTCGTCCTCCTGCTGCGCCTTCGTCTCGGGCGTAATCGGTAGATAGTGGAAGGGCAGGTCGTGCCACTCCACGTGGCGCTGGAAGGTCGGGTGGTTCGACGCCACCGCGACGACGTCGCCGGAGAGCAGACCGGTGCGGTGGTTATACATCAGATCGTTGAGGCAGTGCCCGTGTTGCGACACCAGCACGAGCAGGCGCGGACGATATTGGGCCGAGGCGAGATACCAGTCCATGTCGAACTCGTCGGCTACCGACTCGAACCCCGATGCCAGCGTCTCCCAATCGGTCGTCTCGCCCCGCATCTCGAGATCGGCGCGGAAGAAGAAGCGGCAGTTGCTCTGATCGCCGAAGTGCGCGATCTCGCGTGCATACGCCTGGTGGTCGCCCATGAACTCGCCGATGCGGGCCATGATGCCCAGGCGCTCCGGGCATGACAGGGTCAGGATGAAGCGCGGGTATGCGTCGGCCATGGGTGGGCACTCGGTTCGTCTGGATCGAGAAAGGGCCTAGGTCACTATATTAGACCGCGGCGCGGTCACCGTGTTCCATCGGCTAGATCGACCGGCTCATCGCGGCGCGCGCCCGAGCGCGGTCGGTGATCCCAGCCGGCCACCGATGATCGCGGGTCACGGGATGTGGCCACGTCTTGCGGACAAGCCCCACGGTATATATAGTTAGCATGCTAACCAAAAAGGAGGGCCTATGGCACAACCGCTACACCTCTTCGCGCGCATCGTGCCCAGGGCCGAGCACTTCGAAGACGCCCGCGATGCCATCCGCGCGATCATCCCGCAGACGCTCGAGGAGCCCGGCTGCCACACCTTCTTGCTCCACGAGGGCGAGGGCGACGGCTGCCTCTATCTCTACGAGGTCTTCGCCGATCAGGCCGCGCTCGAGGCCCACGGGCGTCAGCCCTACACCCGCGAGGTGTTCGCCAAGTACCAGGAGTGGCTCGCCGAACCCGTCCAGGTCACGCGCATGAGGCGCGTCTCGTGACGGGCTCGCGCTCAGCCCTTGCGCGCACGGTTTACATCACTGCCACAGCGCACCGTCGCCCCTGCGGCGGGAAGTCGCGAACGGGAGGACGACAATGAAGCTCGATCGATTGGCCAAGCCGCGAACGGCGCTCGTTTTCATCGAGTTCCAGCGCGAGTGGATCGCCGCCGACGGCATCCTGCGCAACCGGCTCGTCGTCGACCACGCCGCCTTCGATCACGCCGTGGAACAGGCCGGTGCCGTCCTGGAGGCCGCGCGCACCCACGACTGGACCATCGCTCACGCCGGGCTCGACCTGCGCCACGATCCGCGTTATCGCTTGTTCCACTGCGGCAGCGACGTTCTGGGCCTGCGCCGGGCGATCCCGGCGGCCGGCACCTGGACGAGCACGGGCGCCGAGCGCGTCGAGCCCTTCGTCCCGCGCACCGGCGAGTTCGACGCCGTGGGCCGCTCGGGCGCGAGTGTGCTCAAGAACTCGACCCTGGATCCGTTCCTGCGCAACAACGACATCAACACCATCGTCTTGTTGGGCTTCGCTACGCACGTTTGTGTCGAGTCCTCGCTGCGCGAGGCCCATGATCTGGGTTACAACGCATGGATGGTGACCGACGGCTGCGCCGCCTTCGATCGCACCCAGCACGACCACGTGTGCCAGCAGGTGGTCCACCATTTCGGTGCCGCGACGGATGCCGACACCTTGATTGAGCGGATCGAGGCCGGTTAAACGCGATGTTCTTCCTGCGCGAGCTGCCCACGCGACAAATGCTGGAGGGCTACCGCGACCGCTTCCCGCACATGAACGTCGAGGCGGTCGAGGCGGCGTTCCAGCTACTGCGCCGCGCCAGCGTCCTCATGCGGCGCCTCGACACGCATTTCGCCGCGCATGGCTCGTCGCAGCTGCGCTTCCTGACGCTCGTGGTGATCGATCGCGAGCCCGAGCGCGACGCGCTGACCTTCGGCGAGATCGCCGAACGGCTCGATGTGTCCCGACCCGTGATCACGCGCACGCTGCGCGCGTTGAGCGACGAAGGCGAGGTCGTCGTCGAGGCCGACGGCGCCGATGGCCGGTCGAAACGGGTGCGCATCACGCGGGCGGGCAAGGACAAGCTCGACGCGATCCTGCCGGACTACTACCGCATCATCGAGGCGTTCATGGTCGATGCCGATGGATCGATTGCCGATGCGGACCCGCCGGATGGACCAGAGCAAAAGGGCAGGGGGTGACCCCGTTGCCCTGTGCGGGCTTTGAGTCGCTCACTCGGGGGTTGGGCCCGTCGTCGCCCTGGTCTTGCCGCATCAGCGTTCCCCCCGGTGGCCGCTCGGACGGTCAGGCGAGACCAACGAGCGACGCCGAGCGAGGCCGGGCCTCCGGTCGAGCGGGCCATCGATCAAAGGCGATACGCTGAGTCGGTGGGTCGGTCCAGGGCGGGCCCTGTAGCGCAATGAACCGGTAGCGGGGCCCGAGCGTAACGGATCGCTTGCGGGTCGGGTCCGCCGCCAACGAGTCGCGACTAATGGGATCCATCATCGAGCCGGCGCATGCCCCGAAGCCCCCGCTCGCCGCTGCAGCGCGTAGGCCCGCGTCGCCGGAGCGCGCAAGCGCGGAGGCGATGCCGGCGCATCGGGCGGTGCGTCACCGGGAATCGGCGCGAGCACGCACCGTCGATTTCGTAGTCCCTCAGAGCAGGTGCTGCAGCGCCCGGCGGATCCGTTCCGGCTCGACCCAGGGCTGGCCCAGGACGACTTTGCCCTGGGCGTCGAGGACGAAAGCAGCGGACGGCGCGGCTCCGTAGTTGTGCCAGGTGGTGTTGTCCATCTCGTCGACGATCACGCGGTCATTGCGCTCGAGCGTGCGCGTCGACCACCGCGCGCGCTCGAGGCGTTGTTGCATGGTCTCGGGGTCTTCGATGCGGGTCCAAGTCAGCCAGTTGGCAAGGGTGAGCCACTCCTCGTCGGCGTAGGGGCTCTTCGAGCCCACCGGATGGGCTTCCCGGGTGTAGACGACGACGAAAGCGACGCGCTCGCCGAAATCATCCTGCAGCGCCGCCATTTCGAACCGGCGGTAGCGGTAAACCGGACACGAGTGCGAGCCCAGCTGCAGCACCACGGGCCGGTCACCGACGATGTCGGCGAGCGCCACGGGCCTGCCATCGAGTGCCCTCGCCTCGATCGCCGGAGCGGCGGCGCCCTCGGCAGGGGCTTGCCCGCGGAAATGCGACAGTGTCTCGCCGGCCTCGGTGGGGAAGAGCATCGAGCAGCCCGTTTGCAGGACGAGCCCCGCCAGTGCGAGCCCGGGCGCGCCCCAGCGTGTCGCGCGCGCCCGTTGCGTTGTCGGGCCGCGCGCCGAGCGCCGGCGGACCCCATGGTGATGGCGAGCACAGCCGCGTTCGCTCCATCGGTGCAACTGGCGGACCTCCGGCGGGCACCACAGCCCGCGTCGATAGGGGAGACGCGGCGCGCCGCGATCGCTGGCAGTCGCCGCGGCGCACGCCGTTGCGAGGCTGCGTCAGCGCGAGGGGCGCCGGTGGAACCATCGAGGCGACGCAGCCGTGTCACCTCAAGCCCGCATGACGCAATGCGGCGCTGTCACCGCGCCGCATCCTGCAATGCGACTGACCCAGGCACTCGCCGGTCCCGCAGCGATTGACGCATTGCTACCGGCCAGTGCTACCGACTTGGGACAGTCGGTTCGAAGGGGCGTTCACGACAATGCCCTGCACCGCACAAGCGAGGTGAAGCGCGAAGTGAGGCAGTGCGCAACTTGGCCCGGCCACTCGGTCGGGCCGTTTTTTTCCGGTTCTCGCACGATTCGGCCCGGATGGGGCATCGCGACCCCTGGGCTCGGCTTGTGCGTCCATCCATGAGAAGCCGATATGACCCGACGAAAGACAAACACAGTGATCACCGTGATGGCACTGGCCCTGGGGCTGGGCGCCGGCATGGGCGCGCCGGCGGCATTCGCGGGCAAGCCCGACGACGCCGGTAGCGGCAACCCCGGCAACCGCAGCGATAAGGGCGGCGAGCGCGGCCAGAAGGGCCTCGATAAAGCGAGGGAGTCGGGTGGCGACCCGCAAGCCGATGACAACGCCTACGGTGGCTCCGGCAACGGCGATCGCGGCAAGGGAAAGGGCGATAAGGGCAAAAGCGACAAGGGCAAGGAGCGAGGTCAGAACGAGCGCGAGCGCGCCGAGGAAGAACGCGAGTAAGAAGACGACGACTAACGCTGTAGCCGTCGCAACAACGCAGCCGGGCGACCCCTGCGGCCGCCCCTGCCCGCCTGATCGGGCAGGGGCGGCTACGACCGGCCCGGCGTCCAGCGTGGCCCTGTCCCGCGCGCGCGGGGCGCGCGGGCCCATCTCTTCGCCCCATACCGCGGGTGCTGTCGCCGTCGCCGGCCTTGAGCCCCTCGCTTTGGATCCCGGGCCCGATACCGCACGAAAGCGTGGTCGCGGGGCAACCGCGATGGTGTCGCTTGGCCCGGCGAGCACGGCGAGGCACGGTGGCGCCTGTCCACCTCGAATCGGAGTCCTAATATGGTCCACGCCCGGTTAGTCTGCGCGCTCGCGTTGGTGATGACCGTGGTCGCATGTGCCGACGGCGACCAGCGCACGAGCCTGGCGGAGCTCATCGAGCAGCAGCAGGCTCGCGACGGCGATGTGGTGGTGGTCAAAGGTACGGTCGACATGGCCGAGGAGCCGCTGCACTACTGGATCACCGACGGCGAGGCGCACCACGTGGGCCTCCGCCCGCTCGAGGCCGTCGAGGATCACGTCGGCGAGCGCGTCACCGTACGCGGTCGCTTCTCCTATAGCCGCGACCGGGGCCGCTGGATCGAGATCGAGACCATCAACGTGCGCGCCGAGTCGGGCACGTATTAGGCAAGGTCCGATTGATTGCGAATTCGGGTCTCATCACATCCTGTGGATCGGACTATTGGTCCGATCCGTCAGTGACTTGCGAGTAGCCCGCTGAGATCCGCCACCGCGATGAGCGGGTTCAATCAGACATTCCTTAGAGGGTGTTGCGCCCTCGATGGAACGCAATCCGGGCTACCCGTCCAGAAGTAGGCCGGTTTTTGCGACCCGAAACGCCCATCGCGCGATGCGGCGCCACTGCGATCAATCGACCACGCCGGCCACTACAGCTCCACGCAACAACCGGCGTCGAGGCCTCGGCTGCGCGCGGCGGCGATCGCCATTGACTGTCATGTCGGTGGCTTACATTTTGGTAAACACCCTCTCGAGGCCTACTAACACGCCCGAGCCGGAGGCTGTCCGAGCATCCCGGAGCCTGCGGCGCGTGTCCCACAGAGGCATCTTTGGGCGATCGCTCAACTCCCATGGCACCCACCATGCTCGTATCACGATCGCCCACCCATCCGCCGGGAGCGGATGGGAACCGGCCGAAGACCAGGCCCGTGAGGGCTACGCGCAAGGATGATGCGCCGAGCAAAATCTGCACGCTGTCCCACGCGCTCGCGACGGCACGGGCATATCGGACAGGCTTCTAGTGCGGCCCAGGGTTCAGAAGTTGCGACGCAGGCCGAGGTGCCAGAACACCTGGTCGCGCAGGGCGGTGTCGGGTAGGTCTTCGGCCAGCGGCAACTCGACGGCGGCCTCGGCGACCCATCGCCGCGTGACGTACTGGATCCCCGGGGCGATGCGCCCCTCGGCACCGCCGTTATCGATCTCTGCGCCCCCGACGGCATCGTCCCAGCGATAGATTCCCTTCGCCTCGACACCCGCGTAAGCGAAGGCGCCGGCGCCCTCGGGCGGCCACGGCAGTCGGTATTGGTAGGAGGCGTCCAGCTCGATCGTCTCCCCTGGCTCGAAGCCGCTGTCGCGGCCCCGCACCGTGGCCGTCAAAGCGGCGT
Source organism: uncultured Ectothiorhodospiraceae bacterium (assembly GCA_964445325.1). Taxonomy (GTDB): domain Bacteria; phylum Pseudomonadota; class Gammaproteobacteria; order XJ16; family Halofilaceae; genus Halofilum. The sequence goes on along the minus strand of CAYUKN010000060.1, from coordinate 3,383 downwards.
CGAACTCCCAGTCCAGCGTCTGGCGCGTGACGAGGATCCCCGCGACGCCGCCGAACGAGCCCGCGCCGGGCTGCAAGGGCGCCGGGAGCTCGCCGCGAGCGTCGCGCTCGTCCGAGGCGCCCGTGGGCACGATCACCCCGGCGATCGGCGCGACCCGCAAGAGCTTACCCGGGGTATTGCGCTCGAACGCGGTGTAGCGCGCCAGCAGCGTCGTGTCGCCGAGGCCGCCGGCTTGGCGGCGGACGGTGCCACGCGGCGTATCGAGCTCGAGCGCCTTGTCGAGATACGACATGACCGCGATCCCGGTCCAGTCGGCGGTGACACCGTAGCCCAGAGCCGCGACGGCGCCGTCGATGGTGACCTCGCGGCCACCGGCGACGGCGTCGACGCGGTCGCGGTGGATGGCCTGCGCGCGCGCAACGAAGACATCCTCGGCGACGGGCAGGGCCGTGTTGAACGTGATCGCGCCGGGCGTGGCGGGCGGCGCGAATCCGCTCGACGCCAGTCCCAGCGTGCCCGCGGCCACCGCGGTCACGGCTCGACGCGTGCGCTGCGCGGCGCCCATACCTCCACCTCGTTGTCGATCAGGTTGGTGCTGTAGACGGTGCCGTCGCCGGCGACCGCCACGGCGCTCTCGGTGTAGCCCGCGCCCGTATGGGGAGTGCCGAAGGCGGTGAGGAACTCGCCGTCGCGCGTAAACTTCTGGATGCGATTGTTCTCCTGGTCGGCGACGAACAGGGTTTCGTCTTCGGGCCCGAGGGCGGCGCTGGTAGGCACCTTGAACCAGCCGAAGCCCTCGCCGCGGATGTTGCTGCCGAACGGACCGCCCCACTTGCCTCGCAAGGCGCCGTCGGGGCCGAAGACTTGGATGCGGTCGTTGAAGCCGTCGGCGACGAACAGGGTGCCGCCGGCGTCGACGGCGACATCGATCGGGTAATTGAAGTCGCCCCCGTGGATGTAGCCCTTCTCGCCGGTCGTGCCCCACTGTCGGATGAACCCACCGTCGCGGTTGAGCTCTTGGACGCGGTGATTGGCGAAATCGGCGATGAACAAGTGGCCCTCGGGGCCGACGGCGATGCCCCCGGGATTGTTGAACTCGCCCGGCCCGGCGCCGGGACCGCCGAGCGTGTCGACGAGCTCGCCCGTGTCGCGGTCGAACACCCGGATGGTGTCGTTCCAGAAGTCGGCCGCGTAGAGGCGCTCGGAATCGACGTCGAGATTCATCGGGCGGCCCCGCTGCGGCACCGGCCATTGGCCGACGAACGCCCCGGCGCGCGTGAATACCTGGATGCGGTTATTGCGCGAGTCGGCGACGAAGACCCGGTCACCGGCCACGGCGATGCCGTTGGGATCGTCGAACTGGCCGGGCGCCGCGCCTTGGCCACCCCATGAGCCGACCCGGGCGTAGGCGGGCTCCTGGCGCTCCGGGAACCACGAGCACGAGCCCAGCGCGAGCGCGGCGGCCACACACAGGGCGAGCGATGGCAGCCCGCGGGCGCGATTCGGCGCGGGCCCCACGGCTACTCGCCTCGCGGGCGGTGCACGATCGTGGCCAGGGTGAACCCGGCCCGGTCGATGATCCGCTCGAGCTCGGCATCGGAGAAGCGGGTGCCGGCGGCGACGGTGACGACCACGACGCCTGTCTCGATATCGATTTGCGTGCCCTCGACGCCGTCGCGCTGGGCGAACTGCTTCTCGACGCCGTAGCCGCAGTAGGGGCAGGCCAGTCCGTCCACCCGGAGGACGTAGCTGTCTGCGGGCCATTGCGCGGCGCGAGTGCTGTCGGCTGGGGTGGCCGCCAAGACGAGTGCCAGCATGAGGCCGGCGACCAACACGGCCGCGTGTATCGGGCGATGGCGGGCGGGTGACATGGATTGCCCTCGCATTCGTTGACCGGCGCGGATGCGCTCGCGGGACGCGCATCGTTATACGTCAAGATACGAGCCGTATCGGGGTACGGAGTCAATGCCCGCGCCCCGGCGCGGGCACCCGGCTACACCAGCGGATCGGTCGCCCAGCGAACGTGCACGGAATGCGCGGCCCGTGGGATCGTTCCCAAGGGGCGTCCGGGGTCTTCCGAGGCGGGGCCCTGGGCCAGCCCGGCTGGATGCGAGCGCCCCGGCGCCCGTGCTCGGGTGTCAGCGCCGGGCGGCGGTGTCGCTCGTGTCGCCCGTGGTGAGCGCCTCGAGGATCGCGCAGCCTTGCGGGGCGCCGTGGCCCGGGCAGGCCGCGATGAGGGCGCGGAGCTTGGCGGCGATGTCGTCGAGGCGCGCCCGTTTACGCTCGACTGTGGCCAAGTGGGCCTCGGCCCGGTCGCGCACGTCGCCGCAATCGGCCGCGGGATCGGTTTGCAGCGCCAGCAGGGCGTGGATCTCGGCGAGCGAGAAGCCGAGCTCCTGGCCTTGGCGCAGCGCGCGGATGCGCTCGACCGTCGCGGGCGTGTAGCGCCGTGCGCCGCGTCGCGGCTTGGGCGGGCGCTCGATGTAGCCCCGGCGCTCATAGAAGCGGATGGTCTCGACACCGACCGCGGCCGCCCGCGCCGCTTGACCAATGGTGTAGATCTCGCTCGCCATGGTCGAAGGATACATCCGGCCGGGCGCGGCGGCGCAAGCCCGCCGTTACGCGCCCCGGACGGCGGCAAAGACATCTGCGCGGGGGCCCTCACCGGCGGGCGCCCGTGTCGTGTCAGTATGGGGCCCATGGGTCCTTAGCTGCGCCGGCTGCGCGCCGGGATCGAACGCGCGATGTTCGGCCGAGAGGAGCGATGGCGATGTCCGACAGCGTGCACATGAGCCTCGACGAGCTCTGGGGGTTGGCCCACGACACGTTGCGTGCGCACGGCTGCGCCGGCGCCCAGGCCGAGGCGATCGCGGATACGATCACCGCGGCCGAGCGCGACGGTGCGAAGTCGCACGGGCTTTTCCGCATCCCGTTCTACGTCAAGGCGATCCGCCTCAGTGGCGCGCGGCCCGACGCCGAGCCCGCCGTCAGCGAGCTCAAACCCGCGGTCCTGCGCGTCGACGGCGGCTACGGCTTCGCGCCGCTGGCGCTGCAGCGCGGCGCCGAGCCGCTGGCCGAGCGGGCCCGCAGCCAGGGCATCGCGGCGCTGGCGGTGCGCAACGTGTTCCACATCGCCGCGCTGTGGCCCGAGGTCGAGCGCCTGGCCGAGCACGGTCTGGTCGCCTTCGCCTTCACCGGCACCAATAGCTACGTCGCGCCGGCGGGAGGCAAACAGGCGCTCTATGGGACCAACCCCATGGCGTTCGCCTGGCCGCGCCAGGGCCGGGCGCCGCTGGTCTTCGATCAGGCCTCGAGCGCCAGCGCCCGTGGCGAGATCCAGCTCCATCGACGCGAGGGCAAACCCCTGCCCGAGGGCTGGGCGC